>NZ_LAUS01000017.1 GCF_005061465.1 Mycoplasmopsis bovis 8790 | reverse complement strand
TATTTTATAGCCTTAAAAGGAGAGGATAAATTTATGAAAAAATCAAAGTTTTTACTACTTGGATCAGTTGCATCTTTAGCTTCAATTCCATTTGTAGCTGCTAAATGTGGTGAGACAAAGGCCGAAGAAGAAAAGAAGCCTGAAGCACCTAATTCAGATAAAAACCCTGGCGATAATATGAAAAAAGATGGTGACAAGGACAAGTCAGACACAGATAAATCAAAAAAAGACAAGTCAGAAAAAGACAAGACTGATGAAGATAAAGAAGACAAAGAAAAATCTGTTGAAGATAAAGTAAATAAAGAAAAAATGGAAAAGGAAAATGCTGTTGCTAAAAGAAATAAATTAAATGATTCAATCACTGTTCGCGAAGAATTATTGCCAGATAACAAAGGCACTACATGAACAATTTACAACTCTAAAGGTGAAAACTACTTGCCAATTAGCGGTTTTGAATTTGGAGAATACAAAGATCATAAGTCGGAATTTTTAAATTCATCATTTAAGGTGGTTACATCTGTTTCTGAAGATGGAAAAAATGAATTTTGAACTATATATGACGCAAATGGCAATAACTACACAGGGCTGTCAGGATTCAAATTAGGTGAAGAGGCAGAAGAAACAAAAGCAATTAAATAAAAAATATTCATTAACAAGAACAAAAGGCACCTCAAGTCAATTTGCGGTGCCTTTTGTTCTTGTTAATGAATAAATCAGTTTTTTTGTGTATTATTAAGTCCAATTAATATTAACTGAAGCAATATAATTATTTGCTAATAGCTTTTGTTAATTCCAATGTTCCTGTAAAAGGATTTGAACGTGAACCAACAGCGCCAATCCTTAATTTGTTTTCTGAGCCTCTAACCAATATGTTTTCAGATTTTATATCTTTAAAGTGTTTCTTTAGTGCATTTGCGACATTGTCTTTATTTGGGTTTTCTGAAAATTCTTTAGCAAGAATTTTAGATAATTCTGTCTTTTCATTTTCATTTAGTTTACTTATATCTGTTTTTGTTGCAGCCACAGAAGAATTACTGTTTCCTTTTGTTAATTCCAATGTTCCTGTAAAAGGATTTGAACGTGAACCAACAGCGCCAATCCTTAATTTGTTTTCTGAGCCTCTAACCAATATGTTTTCAGATTTTATATCTTTAAAGTGTTTCTTTAGTGCATTTGCGACATTGTCTTTATTTGGGTTTTCTGAAAATTCTTTAGCAAGAATTTTAGATAATTCTGTCTTTTCATTTTCATTTAGTTTACTTATGTCTGTTTTTGCGGCTGTATCTGGATTCTTTGGAACTGAATTGTTGCTTCCTCCTGGGTTTTTACCAGGATTTGTGTTTTCGCTTGGATTTTTATCTTCCCCTGGTTTTTTGTCAGCTTCAGGCTTCTTTTCTTCTTCTTTAGCCTCG
>NZ_LAUS01000016.1 GCF_005061465.1 Mycoplasmopsis bovis 8790 | reverse complement strand
GTGGTGAGTTTATGAAATTGGAACTATAAAAAACAAGTCAAAATTTAGACTTGTTTGAAGATAATTTATTTTAGTAATAAGGTCTTAATTCTCCAATACCTGTCCCAATTGCATCAGTATTATTTGCTGGCCTTGTATTGTGATTGTAACCTGTAAATTTGTACAAAATGACACTTCTATCTTTTTTTGTAACTGTTGCAACATTAGTTGTGTAATTAACATCTAGTTGAAACTCATGTGTTCCAAGCAATTTGTTGATTTTATCTTTTATAGCTTTTTGAGAAATGACACCTCTATTTCCAGGAATAAAATTTCCTAAATTGACAGTTTTAGGCGTCTTGTTTGTGGGCTTGTCTACTGGTTTGTCAGAAGGTTTATCTGTTGGTTTATCTTCAGGCTTGTCTACTGGTTTGTCAGAAGGTTTATCTGTTGGTTTATCAACTTCTGGTTTCTTCTTCTCTTCTTCTTTGGTTTCTCCACATTTAGCTGCTACAAAGGGAATTGAAGCTAAAGAGACCACTGATCCAATTAATAAAAATTTT
>NZ_LAUS01000008.1 GCF_005061465.1 Mycoplasmopsis bovis 8790 | reverse complement strand
TCTTCTAGTTTATGAAACGCGCATCAATTAATATAGGGCAAATAATGGAAAAGTAATAGCAAAACATAACAAAGTTTAAAATAAGATAATTATTAGGCTCTAATAATTAGAGCATAACATCATTAATTTTTCCTTATAGATAATTAATCTTATAGATAATTAATACTATTATATGGCTAGACTATCAATATTAGAGCCTGATAAAACAATAAATTCAAGGAGTTAATATGATAGAAACCTTTATTGAGTTTTGCGATCGCAAAAATTTAGCTAGAAGTACAGTTGCAGCATACAAAAACATACTTGCAAATATTCTTGCAGTTGAAACAAATAAACATTTAACAATTATGAAAATAATAACTGATCAAAAGCTTAAGGCTAATACTCAGAGACTTTATCGACAAGTGTATGCTTTATATTTAAAATTCAGTAACCAAAAGAAAAACTACAAGGATGTCTCAATTCTAAAAGTTAAACCAATGCAGTCTGTTTATAGACCTATTCTCACAAAGGCACAAGTTTATAGAAGAACTAATATTATGCTAAATGATAAGCCTAAAATTATTTTTTACAAACTGCTTATCCGTTTTATGTTTGAAACAGGAATTAGAATTGGCGAATTAAAAACTATTGCTGAAGAAGATAAAAGAATATATGTAATTGGTAAGGGAAATAAAAACAGGCAAATCTTTTATAATGCAGAAACATATGAAAACCTAAAACTATTCAAAAACAGAATAAAAACAGTTTCATATATCACTGTTTCAAAGGCGATTAAGCATCTTTTAGGAAATGAATATAGCCCCCACTCATTGCGCAGATCTTTTGCTTCATTTATGCTGAAAAAAGGCGCCTTACCAAAGATGGTTCAAAGACAAATGGGTCACTCTAGTATTGCTACAACATTTACTTATCAACAACTAGATGAAAATGAAAATTATAGAATTTACAAAAAAATAATGCTTAATAGTAAGTAATTAGCTATCAACTGGCATATATGTAATATGTTTATATTACCAAAATTGATTAAACAACATCTATATAAATGTACCAATTTTGGTATTCCAAAACTACTTACATACTGTATAAATTTATTTTGCTATCACGAAATTTGTTTTATAATTTTTTTGTTATGCGTCGTTAGCTCAGTTGGTAGAGCAGCTGGCTCTTAACCAGCGGGTCACAGGTTCGAGCCCTGTACGACGTACCATATCTTGAAATTTATAGAACCAGAGGCAATTAGTTAGCACGCTAATTGCTTTTATTTTTCTAAAAATTATTTTTTGGTATTATTGTTTTAATATTATTGCTTTATCATTAGCAATAATTTCTATTACTTCAAATACTAATTATATTTTACATAATGGAGGCTATATGACACCTACACGTATAATACCAATAGGTGGAGTGCAAGAAATAGGTAAATCTACTTTAATTATTGAGCATGACAAACATATTGTAATTATTGATGCTGGTATTAAGTTCGCTGATACTGCCACAACAGGAATAAAAGGAATTATTCCGGATTATAAGTACCTAAAAGAAAGAAAAGATAACATTGATGGTCTTTTCATAACCCACGGTCATGAAGATCATATTGGTGGTGTAGTTTATTTAGTTAAACAAGTTCACTTAAAAAGAATTTATGCTCCTAAAATTGCTATTCAGTACCTAAAACTTAAATTTGATGAACACAAAATAACTCACAAAGTAGAATTCATTGAAATTGAGAAATCAGCTGTGCATGAGTTTGGCAATGGCAAAATTAAAGTTGACTTTTGAACAGCACAACACTCAATTCCAGATGCTTTTGGTATTAGAATAACTACGCCTAATGGCTCAATTATGTGTACTGGTGACTTTAGATTTGACTATAACCCTATAGGTGAAATATACACAGATTTCACTAAACTTGATGCAATGGGAAAAGAAGGACTAACAGTCTTATTATCTGATTCTACTAACGCTATGCGTCCATCACACTCACCTAGTGAAAACGACATCCTAATAGACATAGAACGTCACATGCGTTCAGCAACTAGGAAAATAATAGTCACTGCTTTTGCATCTAACCTAACTAGGGTTAAGGCTATTATTGACTTAGCTGTTAAATTAAAGAAAAAAGTTGCTTGCTTTGGCCGTTCAATGGTTCAAGGAATAAAAATTGGCCGTAAGTTAGGAAACATAAAAGCTCCATCAAGCATTTTTGTTGAAAAAAGAGATATTGCAAAAGTGCCTGAAAACCAATTAGTTGTCCTAACAACAGGAAGCCAAGGCGAACAATTAGCTGCTTTATCTAGAATGAGCTATGGTAAACACGCTAATATAAAAATTGAAAGAGGCGATATGGTTATCTTTTCATCAAACCCCATTCCAGGCAACAGAATGGTTGTTGAATTGCTTATTAACCGTTTAGCTAAACTAGGGGCAATTATTAAAGAAAATGGACCTGATGGCTATCTTCATACTTCAGGGCATGCCTATAAACATGAACATGATAAGATTTTCCAATTAACTAGACCTAAATTCTTTATTCCCTACCATGGTGAATATAGAATGTGTGTGGCTCATGGCGAAAGCGCTATAAGAAATGGCGTTGATAAAAGGAATGTTTTCATACCTGAAATTGGTCAGGTATTCAATATGGTAGATAACCAAATTATTCCAACAAATGAAAAAATTGAATATGGTCCAATCTACATTGATGGAACAACTACTCTAAGCATATCAGGTAGCACAATTAAAGAAAGAAGCGAGCTATCAAATAGCGGTTTTGTTAACCTTATAATGACTATTGATAAAGAAAAAAATGAAATAGTTGGACGGCCACATTTAATTAGTCGTGGAAGTTTTTATGTTAAAACTTCTTTATCCTTAGTTGAAGAAGCCAAAAGAATTGCTCACGGTGCCGTGCTTTATCATATAAAAAACAATGAAAATTGAAACATTGTTGAACTTAAACAATTGATTGTAGATAGGCTGGAAGCCCTGTTTTATAAAGAAAAACGTCGTAGGCCAATAATTATTCCTACATTCTTGTTTACTAAAGAAGAAAATGATCCTCTTTTCGATAAAGTAACTATTAAATTTGAGAACAAAAATATTGATTCTAAGAAAAGAGAAGCCAATCAAAAGGTTCTTAAAGAACTTCAAGAAGAAATATTTGGTTCTTCTAGCGAGTTTTCAGAAGACTTTAGAGATGAAGTTGATGATGAATAATTTAAATTTGCAAAAATAGCATCCATAAACATTGGATGCTTTTTTAAGAAAATTTTTGTCACTTTTTCCAACCTATCCTTCTCACACAATTAAAAATATATAATTTTATTATTAGCATTACTTTTAAGGACATAAATGATTAAGAAAGTAACTAAATTATTATCTTCACAACTTGTAATTTTGCCCGTTGTGTTTCCGCTATTATCTTCTAAATGTGATAAACAAACTAATAGTGATGATAACAACTCTTCATTTGTAACAGACACTTCATCTAACTATCTTGATGAAAGAGCTAATCTTGTGTCTCCTGCAACTTTACCTAAGGAAATATTGCGTTTATATCCTTCATTAATAGGAAGCACAATTCTTAATAATCTTAAATTAGAAGCAAATAGAAAACAAAATCCTGACTCTACTTACCCAACTAATGCCGGTAATTCTGGCTTTAGACTTTTATTCAATAAAGAAAAAGATCTTTTTGTTGATGGAATGCCATCGCTTCATAATGACTTAGAGAAAATATTCTTTAATTTTAGCCCTAACTATACTTCAAAATATGAAGCTAAGATAGTGGCTGCTGGTTTTAACGATCTTGAAGGCGAATTAACTCTTGGTATTCAAATTTTATACAAGCCTGATTCAACTATTGAAAATACTAGTGACAATACTTATTTCCAAAGTTTTAAATTTAATGGTTTTAGAAAGTTTGACTTAACAAACAATGAAAATAATGTTTTAAAACTAAAATTTGACAACCAAAATTTAACCAACATATCCAAAAAATGAAAAAAACATATGATTCATTATGCTAGACAAACTCTTAAAAAGGCTATAGCTGAAAATGCTTCACTTGCAAGCATAAATAACCCAAATAAGCTACGTTTTGTCAGATATTTGTTTACACCGCGTTTTTTACTAAGTGAAATACCTTTAAATATAGATGATGATACAAACGTTTATAGAATTAAAGATAATAATTTGACTCTTTTAGATGTATTTTCCCGTAACCACAAAGCTATAGTTTATCCATTTTATGGCTCCCTTACTAGTTTTGATGATATTTTCGATATGCCAAATAATGATTCTGTTAAATTTGATTTATACAAGAATTCCGAAAATAAAGAAATCTTAAAAATTACTATTAACCTTACTATAGTACCAGGTGTTCAAAATATATACACAAATATTGATAGGGACACTAAAGACAAGAAGAAGGCAACATTTAGTTTTTCGGTCGAAGCTCCTTTTGATGAATTACTACCTGATAATAATCCTGTTGGTAATTAACATTTTCTATATAGATTATATTTGTAATAAAAATAACTGTTTTATAGGCTTAAAAGCAAAATAGCAGACATTTTCTGCATTTTTTTCTTTTCACTGATTTTTGATTTACTACTTCTAACTTTAAGAAAAGAACTGTTGGTTTGTGGCCAACTGAAGATGATGTTAATATTACTTTGGATAAGGATTCTGATAATAAAAATATCTTAAAAAGCCACCATTAAGCTGACTATTGTTCCTAGCGTTCAAAATGTGTACACAGGCATTGAAAAAATACCAAAGATAAGAAGAAAATTACATTTACTTTTTTGATTGAAGCACCTTTTGACGATTTGTTGAAAGACCCTGTTTGATGAGATATATAAGAATATATTAATAGACTTAGACCAATTAGATGATAAATATAAAATCCTGTTTGCAAGCTCTGTTTGCTTTTTTTACTTATTCATTCGCTTCTTTATACTATTTCAATGCAATTAATAATTTATGATTTATATGGAGACAATATGGCTGAACAGAACAAACCTAAAATCATAAATGAATCTAAATTTGTTAAGTCTTACTTTAATCAAGACTATTTTTTATGACACACCTCACAAGAATTTGAAAACAAGTATATTAATCCTCTGATAGAGCAAAATGTTAATAATGATTTTTCGCTGGATGATGAATATGATGAATTAGACATTGGCAACTCAATTTGGACAAGACTTATAAATGAAAACTTAGATACAAGCGTTCAAACTGTTAATGCTCAATCTAGTATTTTTGCGAACATTCAAAATCAGCTAAATTTATGAGCAACTAACGAGTTATTTAAAGACTTAAGATACAAAATAGTTTCAGCTAAAGGTGATATTAAATCCAAAATAAGTGAAACCAATAAGTTTTTAAATGATCCTGAGTGTGATGCAATAATAAATGGCTACTTTGGCTATGAAACAAATGAATTTGTCATTTATTCTAATCCTTATGCTTTTAATAAAAAAAATAAAGCATTATATCTTGCTAAATTATCAACACATGTGAAAATTGACTCGCTTTTGTCGCTTAAATTTTCATATGAAATTTTAAAAAAGCAAAATATAAGTGTTGACAATGCATATGTAATTATTGTGGATTCACAAATGCCACAAACCAAAGGAATATGTAAATTTATATGCACTGAGCTATGCCATATGTCAAAGAACAAATATACAATAGAAAAAGAGTCATGAAATACTATAAATCAGGCATTAAGGCACACCAGCAATCCCTATTTTTTGGACCGCAAATCTTTTGTGAATTATATAAATCAAGGTTTAGCCTTAGTTAAAAATGAACTTCCTTTTAATGATTTAAATGGCAAACTTCCTACAACATTTAATTACATAAAGTGTCTAAAAAATAATTATGGTTTAAAATCAATTAAAAATGCTGATAAAAGGAATAGTTTTTTTAAATTTGATATTGATGACCCTTTTGACCCCGATCTTTATTTAGGCAACTTCGATCTAATAATTAACAGAATTATTAATGCATATAAAGTCGATCAGCCTGATTTAAGTTTTTTTGATAAGAATATCGATGACAATGCAGCCTTAAATATGGATTACAATGATTTTGGTAAAAACGACCTGTTGGCTAAGAATTATTTACTTGCTTCATTAGGTAAAAACAACCTTTTTAATAGGCAAATTTTCACTGACTTAAAGTTAAATTTAATTGTCAATAACAGTGCTGATAAATCATTTAATAGTGCCAAAGATAGTTTTATGGAAAAAGTAGAACAAGCCTATAAAACAGGTGATTTCATTAAATCACTAGTTATTGAAAAATATTTAAGTGAACTGCACATTAAAGATCAAAAAATAGTTTGATATGACTATGAATCGTTCATGAGTCTTATGCCTGTAATTGATGATTTTTCTCCATATTCACAAATAGTTAATCAAGTGTCAATTATTGACACTATCAATGGCCAAATTATTCCTAGCACTCAAGAGGACATAGTATATGATCCTAAAAACATATCGATCTTTGATTTAATATCTATACTAAAGAATTTATATGATAGACAGGGTGATAAATATGTAGTTTATAACAAGGGTTTTGAAAACACTCGTAATATGGAAATAGCTTCCTGAGCTCAAAATCATAGCTCAGATGAAGTATTTGCAGAGGAACTATATAATAAGCTGGCAATTAAGCCTGATGATGTTATGAATTTTGCTAACTACATTAATAGTAGAACAATAGATTTATATGAACTATTTTCAAGACCAAGTAAAAAAATGAATTTTGATGATGGAAAAATCTATCAAAATATACATATTGCAGTTGATGAGACTAAACTTAATAGTAAGGTTATCAGCAAGCATAATCCAAATGTTCACTTTAGCCAAAAGGGCTATATTATAGAACCAAAAATAGATAAAAAATCTTTTACTTTCACAATCAATGATGTTGATAATCAACTTCCTAATGAATTAACAAATCTAACTTACTCTCAAGAATCTGGTATGGCTTCAATTCTTAATTTAAATATATTCTTGAAAGATCTTAAAGGAATGGGTTCTATCAAAAAAGTTGAGCATCTAATAACTTCTAAAAAAATGTCACTAGAGCATATGATAACGCCTTACCCAGATCTAAAAAAAGTACATAATGGTTCTGAGGCAATGGAAATTGCAATTAAAAGATATGCTAATTTGATTGATGGCTTTGTTTGGGAAGATAACTTGTCAAATTTAAAAAAATATTGTCATAATGACGTACTAGCAATGATAATGACTTTTAACTTTGTTGAAAAAATGGTCTCAGACATTTTTCCTGAATTAAACAGCTTAAAATATACATTTGGTAGTGACCATCAATATCTATTAAACAGGCATAAATGAAAAATTGAAGTTATTAACTATAAAGAAAAAGCAACTGCAAATTAGTTGCTTTTTTGAATATATTAAATTATTTCAAAAATTGTTCAAGGGTCAATAGCTTTTGACTTTGGTTCGTCTTTTATTCTTAGACTAGGATATAGTCCATCAAATATTTTAACTTCAGGTGTTTCTTCAGTTTTAGCCTTTTTCAGTGTTGCTTTTTCTTTAGTAATTGAACCAGTGTATCATGGCTCAAAAATACTGTCATTTGATGAATCTCTAACAGCTAATTTTGGCTTTGCCACTTCCATTTTGCTTGTTTCGGTTGCTTTTGTTGATTCCATAGTTGATGATGATGCCTTGTTTTCTACTTTCTTTTCTTCCTTCATCATTTCTTTTTTAGGTGCTTCTTTTTCCTTTTTATCTTCTTTTGCTTTTGCATCAGATTCATTAACACATGATGCAGCAACTACTGGAGCAGCAAATAATGTTGCAGGAGCTGCCAATAGCATAAATTTTTTCTTCATAATATCCTTTCAATATTGAAGTATAAAATTCTGAACTGTCATAAGTTCCCAAGTATAATACTTAAAACGATCCTTAGCATAAATAGATAGGTAATAATTTTCACAACAAAAAGTGATAATTATCATAATCTTAGTAAACAAAAATCTGGTTTACCCAGATTTATTGTTTGAATTTCTTGTCTAATATTTCTATTAATAGATCATTAGCCTTTTGTGGATTAACTTTTCCGCCAGAAAGCTTCATAACATTTCCTAAAACAAATTTAATAACTTTTTCGTTTCTTTCAGTATATTCAGCAACTAATGTTTCGTTTCTTTCTATAACTTCATTAATTCATTTTGTTATTGTTTGTTCATCACTAATTTGCTCTAGATTGTTTTCTTTTATAAGTTTGTTTAAGTCGTCATCATAATTAATTAATAGTGGAATTAGTTTTTTAAATGACTTTCCTGAAATTATCTCTGTATCTAGCAAACATATAGCACCTTCTAATGCTTGCGGTCTGATGTTTAATTCATAAGCTTTAACATTTTTACTATTAGCAAGCGATACAACTTCAGCAAAAAACAATTTACTTAATTTGCTTCTATCAGGATAGTTAATTGAATCAAAATAATTTGCTAGTTCAATGTCATTTATAAGGCTTTTGATGTAAATATCTTGTATGCCTTCGTTTTTATATCTTTCCTCTTTTTCTCATGGAAGCTCATTTAACTTAACATTATTTATAAACTCATCACTAAGTTTGATGAAAGGAATATTAGGCTCAGGAAAATATTTATAGTCTATTGTGCCAGTTTTTGTTCTCATAACGACTGTGCTCATAGACTCTTCATCATATCTCTTTGTTTGCTGTAAAATAGGCTCATTGGCCAAAATTTTTTGTGTCTGTAACTTTATTTCATACTCAATAGCGTTTCTAATTGCTCTAAAGCTATTCATATTTTTTATTTCAACTTTTGTGCCGAAGCCCTTATATCCTTTTGGTCTAAGCGAAATATTTACATCAGCTCTTAATGAACCTTGTTCCATTTTGGCGCTTGAAATGCCTAAAGATAGAGCCACTCTTCTTACCATATCTACGTAAGCCACAGCCTCATCAGCACTACTTATTTCAGGATAAGAAACAATCTCTATTAGCGGCACCCCCGCACGGTTGTAATCTAACTTAGTTTTTTCACCATGATACTGTCTTGCTGTATCTTCTTCCAAGTGAATTCTTTCAATATTTATGATCTTTTTGCCAGATTCAGTATTTATCACAAAGTGACCATTTGAACCAATAGGTCTATAAAACTGTGTTATTTGGTAACCCTTAGGCAAATCGGGATAAAAATAATTTTTTCTGTCGAAATGTAATTCACTGTCAATTATCATACTTAATGCTTTAGCTAACTTGACTCCTGAAATAACAGCTTCCTTATTAAGTAATGGAAGAGTCCCTGGGTAGCCTAAATCAATCTGATTTACAGTGGTATTAGCACCGGCATCAAAGTCAATTTTTGATGGTGAAAACATTTTTGTTTTAGTATTGAGTTCAAGGTGAATTTCAATGCCAATAATTGTTTCAAAATTATTCATTATTCTCCTTTAAAAACTCTTCAATTCATAATGCATACGATAGTAATTTTTCATCATCATAAATTTTTGAATCAATTGATAAATTAACAAATAGATCATTTTTAATTCATGGAATTGATAATGAAGGATTACCTGAAAGATTAGCTCCAGTTAAAATATAATCCATATACCCATGAGATTTGTTTTTAGAATCATCAATATAAGGCGCATAGTCAGCAGCACAAGGATAAATTACAATATCATATTGATTAAGAATGCTATCGATATGTTCTTTAATTAATCTTCTAACCTTTTGTGCTTTTAAAATCATCTCTTCTTGATTCTTAGAATGTAAGAAAAACGATCCTAAAGCAAGCCTTAGTTGCACCATTTCCCCGAAACCTTCTGCTCTAGTATTGGTCATAATTTCTTCCCAATTATCACCATCTTTTCTAGAACCAAATGCTATTCCATTTAAGTTTGCAAGATTGCTAGATGCTTCTGAAAATGAAATAATTTCATAAACAGGTTTTATTGCTTTATAAAGCTTTTCATCAATATTAACTAACTCAACTGATGTTGACTTAGAAAGTTTATTTATAAGCTTTTTGTATTCTTCGTCAACAAACTTTTCTAAGCCTTTAACATTAAGCACACCAATTTTCTGTGGCCTTGTTTTCACAACATTATCAATTTTGATATCCAGGCTAGTCATATCTCTATCATCTTTACCAAACATAACTTTTGATAAAACCGCTATATCATTGGCACTATGCGCAAAATATGCCACAGTGTCTAAACTAGATGCAAAAGCAAACAGACCAAACCTGCTTATGGCTCCATAGCTAGGTTTAAAACCTACAATACCATTGTAACTAGCAGGTAAACGCACAGAATCGCCTGTATCAGATCCTAAAGAAAAAGATACATTCTCAGTTAATGTTGCTGCTGAGCCACTTGATGAACCACCTGCCAAGCGAGATGAATCAAAAGGATTAGTTATTAATCCAAATGCACTATGTTTTCCTGTTCCCCCTAGTGCTAATTCATCACAATGTACTTTAGCAACTGGAATTGCCCCTGCATCAAGCAGCTTTTGTATAGCAGTTGCATTGTAATGTGGCTTAAAGTTCTCCAAAATCATGCTAGACGCTGTAGCTTTTTGATCATAGGTTGCATAGTTATCTTTGATTGTAAAAACGCTGTTTTCTAATACTCCACCTATACTTGATCTTTTCTCGTTATATAAACTAGAAACACAATTATTTTTGTCATTTTTTAGTTCATCAAGCGCCTTATTGAAGTTTCCCTTATTTTCTAATTTCATTATTTTACAACCTTATTGGTTAATATATAGTTTTCATCATAGTCAGCAGCATTAGATAATAAATCCTGTTTTTTAATTGAAACTAACGAATTATCTTCTACATCATCTCTTAAAAAATCAACAAACCTGTCTTCATTAATATGACTTAATGGCTTAACGTTACTTGTATCAATTTCTTTTAGCCATTCAATTCTAGTGTTTAAATCAGTCCAAAGTTCCATTATGTCATCTAAAACTTTGTCATCAATTTTTAACATTAATGATAGTGCAATTTCTTTTAACTCTTCTCTAATATTGCCCTTCATATTTCCTACCAATCTTCATTACACTCAAATTCCCTACCATTTAAGTACTCTAGGGGTGACGATAAGTTATTGAACCTTAATTTATAGGAGTGTAAGTAAATTCTCTTATTTGTTTTTTTATGCGAACCATACTTAATATCACCATGAATTGGATATCCCAAGTATTCCATTGTTGCTCTAATTTGGTGCTTTCTACCAGTTAGTAGCTGTGTATATAATTTATTATTTTCAACAAATATTTTTGTTTTAACTATTTGATCATTTAATCCAATAGGTTCTTTTGTTACAACCATTTTCTGCTTCTTTTCATCATGATGAATGTAAGCTGAAACAACATTATCTCCGTCATTATAATCACTTTTCAGTGTGTAAATTTTGTCAAAAAAGCCTATTTTATTGTTTAATTCGCGTAATGTTTTATAGTTTTTTGCATACATTATTAATCCAGTAGTTCATTTGTCTAAACGTCCAACGTGACTTGGTCTAAATGATGAATCCTGCTTAAATTTTAGATAACTTAGCACTTGGTTATCTAGACAAGGCGGCTCATCATGAACTGCTATTCCGGCTTTTTTATTAATTATCAAAATATTGTCATCTTCATAAACAATTTTTGAATCTAATTTCAATCCAGTGTCATAAATATAAATTGTTGCTTGTTCTTTAATGCCATAAATTATTACTTCATCACCTTCATTAACAATATAATTGCTGTCAGTAATTCTTTTGCCATTTATCTTTATGCATTTTTGACGTAAAAGCTTATAAATACGACTTTCTGGTAAATCTTTAAATAGAGAACTAATATATTTTATTAACTTTCTACCGCCATCATTTTTATGAGCAACAAACTTATGCACTATCATCGCTCCTATTCAACATCAACTTTTATGCCATCGAATAAGTTAAAGTCTCTGGATTCGTTTTCAGTTCCATCAGAATAGTTGAATTCAGTTAATTTAGGTAATTCATAAGTTGACTTCAATTTAAAGTAATCATAAAACTTATTGGTTACGCCATAAAGAATAGGATTTCCGGGAGTAGGACTAATTCCAACTTCCTCAACAACACCTTTAGTTAGCAATGTGTTCAAAACTTGCTCACTAGCAACTCCTCTAAGGTTATTGATTTGAGATCTAGTAACAGGTTGTTTGTAAGCAACAATGCCCGCAACTTCTATAGCAGCATTTGACAAACGATGTTTTTTAACAACCTGTACCATTTTTGTAATATATTCTTTGTATGCTTCTCTAGTTGCTAATTTAAAAACTTCATTAAAGTTAACAACTTTTAGTGCTCTATCTTCATCATTATAAGCTCTAACAAAGTCATTCATTACTTTTCTAGCTTCAGCAATAGTGTTTAAGCCAAAAATGTCTTTTACTTGTTCTAAGGTAAGACCTTCATCGCCTTGTACATATAATAAAGCTTCCAATATTTTATTTTTCATACTCTGGCCCCTTTTCAAACCTAATTTCGCCAAATTGTTCATCTTGATACATTCTTATAATTTGTCTTCTTGATAAATCTAGCACAGCTAAAAGTGTTATAACAAAGTGATTCAAACTAGGTTGTTTAAAAATCATTTCAAAAGATACCTTGTCACACGAATCAAATAGATTCAAAATGAATGGAATTTGATCTTTTGGTGTTAGGTTAAATGTTTCTAATTTAGTTCTTCTAAGTTGCTGAGCATATGTTCTCTCAAACATTTTTCTTAAAACAGTAATCAATTTTAGTGGGTTACTTGAGCCATCAAGCGCACTTTTATCATCGTCTACCAAAAACTCATCAATGTTGCTTGGACTCTTAATAAAAATCTCTTTTCTAGATTCTTCATGCTCACGAAGTACTTTGGTAACTTCTTTAATTTGTTGATATTCATAAAGCCTGCGCAATAATTCACGTTTGTCTTCTTCAATTTCTGGCTTTTGTTCAGGAGTAAATAAAAGCATTTTAGTTTTTAGCGCCAGAAGCGTTGCAGCCATAACTAAATAATCACTTGCCACATCAATTTCATTTTCTTGCAAATCTTCAATTATTTTTAAATAAGCAGTAGCTAATTCAAAAACATCAACATCCATAATGTTTACATTTTTTTCTTGCACTAAAGCTAGTAATAAATCTAAAGGTCCATCAAAGTTTTCTAATTTAATATCAAACTTATTTTCAGCACTAGGTTGCAAGACTTCATTATTCATTTTCTAATGCTCCCTTAATCATACTTTTGACTTTTTCAGCTATAACTACAGGCTCCATTGTAATAAAAGTAGCAGGTTTAAGTGCTGGCAAGAATGTAACTTTTATGTGTATTGACTTCATTCTTTTCTTGTTTAAAGCATCGCGAGAATCAGAAATTGCCACCGGCACAATAGGCAAGTAATTACTTACTGCAACTTTAAAAGCTCCTGCTTTAAATTCACCTAATTCAGTTTCTTTAACCCTAGTTCCTTCAGGGAAAATAACACCACAAGTTGAGTTTTTCTTAACAAAAGAACCGAATTCATTAAGTTTTTTAATGGCATCACGTGGATTTTCTCTGTCAACATAAATGGTGTCTATTAGGCTGAGTAAATTTTTCATTGTTCTTTTTTTACTTAGTTCGATCTTAGCTAAAAATGTAGGTATTCTGTTTCTAACATTTTCTTCTTTAGTTTGTTTTTTTAATGCATATAAAACCAAAACTGGATCAACATTTGATTTATGATTTGGAGCTAGTATTACAGCACCTTTAGGAATATTGTCGTATCCTTCAACTGTCACTTTTACGCCAAAAAGTCACAAGAAAAATCTAGCTTTTTTCAAAAGTCAATCATTTCTTTGCTGTGGATGATAAAAAGTTGGATCCTTGCGATATTTTCTAGCATAAGCATTTATTCTTCATCAATACCATAAAACTAATCATCAAAGAAAAATCATTTTTACAATAAACATATAAAACTCCTACTTTTTTATTACTACTGCTATTATTAAGTCATCCTCATCTGTTGTTGATATCATAAAATCAGAATGCTGATATGCGCCTTGTTTTTTGATTATAGTAATTTTGTCAAATGCCGGAATATTGTTATCAGCCTTAAACATAGCCTCTTTTATACACCAACGAGTAGCTAAATACTTTTGTTTTTCATAATCAGATTTTAGTTCATCAAACTCACTAAGTTCTTCAGCGCTTAAGATTCGGATAGCTGTGCTTTTTTTAAGCTCTTGAAATCGGCTTATCTTGGTCATATCTAAGCCTATATTATGATTAAACATATTTAAATTATAAATTAAATGGAATTTTATTTTCTCATTAAACAAAAAGCATATTTATATATGTTTTTAAACTAATAATTTTGGCAAAATTAATAATTATTGAAAATGATCAAATTTAAAGCCATAATAAAAAATAATTTGCCTGTTTCATAGGCAAATTAGTAAAATAACTCTTATTCAAATTCATTAGACTTATTTTTAAAAATAATATTGATAGGGCAACCAGTATATTCTATATTTTGTCTAATTTGCTTTTCCAAAAATCTTTGGTAGCTAAAGTGGACAAATTTTTTATTATTAACAAAAAAGATAAATGTTGGTATTTTGCTTTCTGTTTTTCTAGCAAAGTAAATGTTCAATCTTCCCCCATTATACGGAGGCGCAGGCTGAATTAATTGACTTTCCCTTATTAAATTTGTAAGTACAGAAGGTTTAATTTCACGCTCTAAGTTTTCTTTAACTTTTAAAACAATATCAATAAGCTTATCAATTCTAGAACCTGTTTTAGCAGAAATAAATTCAACTGGTACTCAAGGTACAAAATGAAAACGATTTTTTAACTTCTTACGATATTCATTCATTGTGTCTTGAGTCTTATTAATTAAGTCTCATTTATTAACACAAATTATAATAGGCTTATTGTTTTCTAAGGCATATCCAATGATTCTAGCATCAAAATGCGCTAACTCTCTGGTTGAATCAATAAGCACTATAGACAAGTCAGATTCATCAAGTGATGACATTGCTCTTTTAAGCGCTAAATGTTCAACAGTATCATCAATCTTACTTTTCTTAGTAATTCCCGCAGTATCTATAATTTCAATCTTGTGGCCTCTTAATTCAACTACACTTTTTACACTATCCCTAGTTGTGCCTGCTATATCTGAAACAATTGATCTGTTTTCATTAGTAATAGCATTTAAGAGTGAACTTTTGCCTGAATTTGGTTGACCTATAATTGAGAGTTTAAAATACGGACTTACATTATCAGTATCAAAATTTAAGTACTTAAGACATTGATCTAAAACATCACCTATACCGTTACCATGTAATGCACTAATTCTAAAAACGTGGTCAGCTCCTAGTGAATATCATCCGTAGTCAAATTTTGAAATATTATCCAACTTATTAGCAACAACAATAATAGGTTTGCCTGACTTTTGAAGCATACTGTAAATCATCTTGTCATCAGAAGTAATAGATGCTTGACCATCAACAATAAAGATAACAACGTCCGCTTCTTCGATAGCGATCTTGGCTTGAATTAATATCTGATCTTGAAAGTCTTTCTTTTCAATTTGAATTCCACCTGTATCAATTACATTGATCTCTTTACCATTTCACATAAACGATTCATATAACCTGTCTCTAGTAACTCCAGGTCTGTCAAAGGTAATTGAACTTCTTTTACCAACAAGTCTATTAAATAGGGTGCTCTTACCAACATTAGGCTTTCCAATAATAGCAATTACATTCTTTTTCATAACTACATTCTTTCTTTTGCTAAACTAACAATTTTTTCAACCACTTGTTCAAAATTCATATCAGTCGAATCAATTACAATTGCATCATCAGTGATATGTAAAGGATCTGTTTCTCTATGCTGATCTGCATAGTCTCTAGATTTAACTTCTGCTAAAACAACATCATAGTTAGTCTCAAATCCCTTGTCCTTATTTTCAAGTGCTCGTCTTCTAGCTCTTACTTCAGGAGTTCCTGTGAGAAAAATCTTCAATTCAGCATGCGGCATTAACTTAAAAGTTGTATCACGGCCGTCCATAATATACCCTTTAGATTTTTTAGTTATTTTATGAATAAAATCAACAACATAATGTCTTATTAATGGGTATTGAGCAACTTTTGAGGCAGCTTTTGCTACTTTATCATCCCTAATTGCATCCGATACATTTGTACCATTAAGAAAGATGTTTTCGTGCTCATCTAAGTCGATTTCAATCTTACTAAGCATCTTAAAAACTTCGCTTTCAATTTCAAAATCAACATTCATTCTGATTGCACTAAGAGCTATTGCTCTATAAACACTTCCGCTGTTTATAAACACATAATTTAGCTTTTTGCTTACCTCTTTAGCAACAGTGGATTTACCAGCTCCACATGGCCCATCTATTGCTATATTTATTTTGTTGCTCATAAAAACTCCCTAAATTAAATTACATTATTTAATTATAAATTAAATAAAAATCTTAAGTGCTATAAAGGCAAGAAATGCTTAAAATTCCACTTTATTTATAACTACTTCTGTTGTGTTTGCGAATGAAATAGTATCTTCAGTAAAAGAAGAGCCACCATCATAAAAATCACTATTTTGAACATCAATTAAAGGCAATATTTCATTTGATGAAAACGAAATATTTTTGCTTATGCTTTTTAAGTCAAAAGCAATATCGTTTTTTGTTTTCAAATAATTAACATCAATTAAATACTTATCTATATTTGTATAATCAACCTGTTTTATAGTATATTTGGAAATATTATTTATATCAACAATCGGGATTTTTATACTTTCATTAATATGTTTGAATAAATCATAATTTGGCATTAATTTATTAAAAAAACGGTAATGAGCTTCTAGTTCCTTATTCTCTTTTAGAAGACTTTCAAACATATTTTTCTCACTGTATACTGATAAATCAAAAGAATCTAAAATAGGTTTGTTATTGTTTTCTTTCATACTTAAATTATATTTTTATTTGTATCTTGGACAAAAAATGTTTTACATTTGCTCTTAAAAGCAAAAAAATCAACCCTGCGGATTGACTTTGTAATTATTTGAAAAGAAATAATCATAAATAGACACATAATTTGGTTTGTATATCGTTTTATTTAGATGTTTTTCTAAGCTTGTCGGCTGAAACACCTCATATACTTGCTAATTTTTCTACATCTACCTTAGTTGCTCTAGTAAACATGTTGTCTGTTTTGACATTAGAATTTAGTTTTCATTTACTTAAGTCATGACTAAAGTTCTCTGTATCCCCAAACATTGAATACATATTCTTTACATTTGATACATTTCAATTATCTATATTTCCATTAAATGAAGTTGCTTCTTGAAACATAGATTCCATATCTTGAACATTAGATGTGTTTCATAAATTTAAATCTTGGTTAAAAGCCGTTGCCCCTGCAAAAAAGCTAGACATTTGTGTAACATTTGAGACGTTTCAATTATTTAACGGACTATTAAATTTAGCTGCACCATCAAAAACACCCGACATATTTCTTACATTTGAAGTGTCTCATTTTGAAATATCTTGGTTAAATTCAGAAGCATGCGAAAAGACTTCAGAAATGTTATTTACATTTTTAAGATTTCATTTATCAAGATTATTAATTATTGGTGACTTTAATTGATGAAATGCCTGAAAAAGCGAGTTAATTTTCAAAGGTAAATTCTTTGGAACTTCAACAGTATTTTTTGGCATTGTCGCAATGGTAATACTGTTTTTTGAAGTATCTTTTGAATATCCAATTTGCTTAACAAATATTTTGTCATCAGTTTTGTTTATATCATCAAATTTATTATCTAAGCTTATTTTAATTGTAGAATTGCTGTCCTTGACTGCGTACTTAGTCACAACTTTGTCTTTGTAAACAGATCCAAGCGAAACTTCAAAAGTATGACTACCTAACTTTAACTTAATTTTATTTTTGCCGCCTTCTGTATCCTCTAATAACATCCTTGTTTTGTCATTTTCTGCTAACTCTAAATTGTTGATTTTTTCTTCTTTAGCATAAACATTGATTTGATCTAAAAAATCTTGTAGTGAGTGAAAAGTAGCAAATGCATCTTTTTGCTCACCGACAATTTTTATTACTTTTTCAGCATTATTTTTATTTGCTTTTCTATCTTCTTCAGTTTCTTCTTTTTCCTTATTTATAGGGTTATTATTATCACTGCCTTCAGATGAACCGCCTGGTTGATCAGCTTGCTCTTTCCCATTGTTTGGGGGAGTTACATTTTTATCCCCATCTTTTTTATCGTCTGGCATAGAATTTGCAGGCGGAGTCAGAGACGAACTAGAACCATCAATATTTTTATCGTTTGAATTCTTTGTATTTTCACATGATGCCGCAATAAAAGGAATCATTGTCAATGATAGAAAAGCACCACTAATGAATTTAATTTTCTTACTCATTTTTTCTCCTAATATAAATTTTACTTTTGCTAAATGACTAATATCTAATCTACAAACTAACATAAAAAATATAGCAAATTTTTAGTGTTTTGAATTTGCTATTTTTATAACACTCATAACTTGCTTCATTTTTCGTAAAACCCTGTTTTATAAATAAAAAAGCACAATTTTAATTGATTGTGCCTTTGCTATTTAGCTTTTTTAAACTCGTCGACATAGTCCTTGTTTACTTCGTCACTATATCCATCTAAAACTTTAGCCAAATCTTTAAACTTAAGTGATGAATAATCAGGAACCCTGACACTAAGTGTTATTATTAAGTCTCCCTTATTGCCATTTTTATCTCACATACCACCATCTTTGACTTTTATTTTTGTGCCATTGTTATATGAATGCTTCATTCTAACTGCTTTTAGTCCGCTTGGTGTTGGTACAATGACTTCATTTTCTTTAACTATGTCCAAAAATGAAACAGGGAAATTATCTATATGTAAATTAAGGCCTTCTCTAACATAATATTTATGTGGCTTGATAGATACTACAACATACATATCACCAGGCTCGCCACCATTTATTCCTTTTTTACCATAACCGGGTAGCTTAATACTATCTCCGCTTATAAATCCTGGTGAGACTTTAATAGTAACTTGCTTGTCTTTTTTAATGTATTTAGCGCCCTTACACATATCACAAGAAGTTAAAATGATTTCACCTAAGCCGTCACATTTAGAGCAAGCTCCTACCGTTTCCACTACACCAAAAGGAGTTTTTCGTCTGCCAACTTCCTTACCGCTTCCATGACACTTATCACAAACTTTAATGTTTTTTGACTCAGCACCTTTGCCAGAACACTTTGGACACACTTCATACTTGCTTAATGTTTCTTTAAATTCAACCCCGGTTACTGACTCACTAAATGTTATTACAATGTTAGAATAAACATCCTTTCCTCTCTGTTTCATAGCACTTTGAGATGATCTTCCACCTCTACCGTAGCTACCAAATCCAGCTGAAAATGTTGAAAAAATATCATTAAAAATATCTTGCATTCCCGAGCCAAAGTCAGCAAATCCAGCATTATTCATATTAAAGCCTCTATTAGCAGAACCTACTGATCCATATCTATCATATTCATCTCTTTTTTTAGGATCTGATAATACTTCATATGCTTCATTAATCTCTTGCATTTTTTGGTCACTAGTGCCATCTTTTAACTTATCTGGGTGATATTTCATTGCAAGCTTACGATATGCTGCCTTAATTTCTTGATCGCTTGCTTTCTTATCTACGCCCAGTATCTTGTAGTAATCTTTATTTGCCATAATAGAATAATTTTAGCATATTTAGACTTTGAGTGCTAAATTATTATTAATTTAAGTTATTTCAAATATAATGTTAATTGCGCCATCATAGCTCAGTAGGTAGAGCACATCCATGGTAAGGATGGGGTCGCAGGTTCGATTCCTGTTGTTGGCACCATTTCATTTTTTGACTTACTTTAAGCGGTTTTCCGCTTTTTTATTTTCAATCAAACATAAATAAATGTATAAAATTATCATATGAAAAAGAGCATAAGCATTTTGAGAAAAGAGTCTCAAATCAAAAATTTTATTTCCACAATAATAACAAATGAACTTACTAATGCAAATATTTATAATCCAACAGTAACTGACTGTGCATTATCTTCTGATCTTAGTCATGTTAAAGTTTTTTTAGCTTTTAGCTCAAAAGAAAATGATGGATTAGAAGCTGTTAGAAATGCTTCAGGTTATATAAGAAAAGTTCTTTCTAAAACCTTAAACTGAAGAAAAATACCTGAATTGCATTTTTACATTGATGAAGTAGAAAAGAAAGCTTTTGAAATTGATCAAATACTAAACTCACTAAAGAATAATGAGTAAAAAAATAATAGCGAATTAATTTTCGCTATTTTCATTAACTTTATTGGTGCCAGTTACGAGGATCGAACTCGTGGCTGCTGGTTACGAGTCAGCTGCTTTACCACTAAGCGAAACTGGCTTAATTACTAAGGTAAATAATTTTAATATATAACTTAGTAAACTTTTAAATAATTAAATTGACTTTAGCAAAATAATTTGCTTTTTGCCTTTTTTAAAAAATGCATACTTGCCTTCGAAATGACTAGGATTGTAAATTGAATCATTATTAACTTCGTAATTATCTAATTTTAGAGCACCAGACTGAATGAATTCTCTGGCTTCTCTGTTTGAAGCAATAAATTTATTATCTATTAGTGTCTTAATTACCGAATCACCTTGTTTTATAGGGCAAACTGGCAAATAATTCTCAATTATTTCTAAATCAGTAATGCTAAGAGAACTAGTGTCAAATGACTTATCAAACAGTATCTTAGTTATGTTTTGAGCCTGCTTTAATTCATCAGTTCCAAAAATGTTTTCAATGACTTCATTAGCTAAAAATTTTTGCGCAATTTGTTTTGAAGGATTAGCAAAATGCTTATCTAAAACATCATTAATTTCATTAATTTCTTTGAATGAAAATCAATATAGCAACTCTTTAATTCTTGAATCGTTTTGACTCAATAAATATTGATACATTTTAAATGGAGAACACATAGTCTTATCAATTCATAAGGCTCCACCACCAGTTGACTTGCCTATTTTTTTGCCATTTTCATCACTTAATAAATTAACAGTGACCCCAACAGCTTCATGCTTTTCGCCAACAACTTTAGAAATCATATCAATACCTGTGACAATATTGCCCCATTGGTCACTTCCGCCTAATTGAATTTTAATCCCAGACTCTTGATAGGTTTTTAAAAAATCAGCGCCTTGAAGCAATTGATAAGTAAATTCAGTAAATGAAAGGCCTTTTTGAATTCTTTTTTGCACAGACTCCTTAGCCATCATATATGAAACATTAACAAGTTTTCCTACATTTCTTAGAAAATCTAAAACATTCATATCTTTATAAAAATCATAGTTATCAATTACTTCAAGCCCAAATGATTCTAATTGTGCTTTTATCCTTAATTTATTCTTAATAACACTTTCATTATCTAATAACACTCTCTCAGAATCTTTGAATGAAGGATCACCAATCATTCCGGTAGCGCCACCTATTACAGCATAAGTCTTAAAGCCATATTTTTTAAAACGTAGCAAAACAGATATCAAAATATAGTTACCTAAGTGTAAGCTTTCTGCAGTAGGGTCAAAACCAACATAAACCCCGGTTGTTGCAGGATTAAGACCAATGAACTTATCCTTATTACTTATATCTTTTAGTATTAATCTCTTTTCTAAATCATCAAGTATATTCATAACTCTCCTGCTACAATAAACCGGTAATTTCAACACCTAGGCTTGAATCATTACAATTTTGCAATAATTCATCCATTTTTTTAGATTCACTATCGTTTAATCCTAAACTATCAGCACTACACAACATTCCATAACTTTGAACTTCTAATATCTCGCCTTCAGTTATTTTTAGTCCTGATGCAGTTATTGATCCTGGCATACATCACACAAAATATTTTCCTTCTGTTGTGTATGTAGTATTTGTGATTATTTGTCTTCTGTTACTACCAAAATCAACTTTCAAAACAAATAATTTTTGGCTTTTTGGATGCACATCTCTTTTTATTATTTTTCCAATTACAAAATGCTTTAAGTTAGTAATTTTGTAATTATCATTCTTGCTTAAAATTAGATTTTTCAAATCATTATATTCTTTAGCATTCAAAACATTAAATACTTTGTCAAATGTACCTGTTTTATAGTCTAATAAGTTAACAGAAGCTACGTTATATTTTCCATCATGGAACACTACTAAATCATCATAAAAATCAGCTTGTGAATCATTGACGGTTGTGTCAAAAAATGCAATAGCATTACTTTTGAATTTGCTGTTTATATTAAATAAAATTGCCATATTCTTATTATATAAAATCTTTAAATTATTCAATTTATATGTTTTTATATATAATGTTGCTTATGAAATATGCAATAGTTACTGATTCGTCAATTGGGCTTACAAAAGCACAAACCGAAAAATTAGGTTGGTTCTTTTTGCCTCTTAATTTGGTCATTGACGGTGTAAATTATGCAGATGGAGTTGATATTACATCTGATACATTGTTTGAAAAATTTACATTAGAATCTGATGTTAAGTCTTCAATGTTTAATATGCAATATGCAATAGATCTCTTTACAGACTTATCAAAAGAATACGATATGATTTTTGTTTATCCTATTTCACAGCATTTATCAAACTCATATCAAGCACTAAAAACAATGGAAAAAGACTTTAGTAAGCTTAGAGTTATTCAAAGCAAGCAAGTTATGATGCCACTTTTATGAGATGTTATTTGATTTGACCATATGCTTAAAACAGACTCATCTAAATATGATGAGTATATTAAGCATTTAGAAAACCCTTCATGAAAGCACTCAATATCTGTGATTCCTAAATATAATAGGTACTTAGTTAAGGGCGGAAGACTACATCCTGCCGCTGCTTTAGTTGCCAGAATGCTTAAATTGGTTCCTATTATTAAGTGAGAAGATGGCCAGCTTATGAAGGAAAATATTGGTAGAAATTTTGAAAAGACAATTTCAAAAAATCTTTCTCAAAAATATGAAAGTTTCAAAGTTCCAGCCGGCTTTACCTTAACCCCTGTAATTATTCACCAAGGAGCTCCTAAAGAGACCTTAGAAGAATACAAAAAAATAGTTCATAGTTACTGAAAAAAAGATCCAATGATTTTTAGTTTTTCACCGGTTATTGAAATTCACACTGGGCCTGAAACTCATGTTCTGGGTTTAATGATTTTCCCTACCGATCTAATTGATACTTTAAGAGAAAAACTAACCCTTATTGGCCTATGAAACAGCTAAATTAGTCAAGCAATAAGTCCATTGTGACTTATTTTTTTACTTCAAAAAAATAAAAAAATGGCAGGAGTGACAGGATTCGAACCCATAACACACGGGGTTGAAGCCCGTTGTTCTACCGTTGAACTACACTCCTACAATTTAAGTATGCTTATTATACTTAATTATTTTAAAAGCTTATTAAAAACTTCCTCTACATCTTTTACTTTTTTGATGTTCTTTAAATCATCATCAGGAATCATTACGTTGTATTTTTCTTCTAAATCAAAGACTAATTCTGCTAAAGACAATGAATCAATTTTCAATTCTTGAAAAGTTGATTCAGGATCTATTTTAATTTTTGTTAGTTTTTGAATACTATCCATTATGTCTTTTAAATCTTTTTCTTGCATACGCATATTATAAAAGAATTTTTGCCATCAAAATAATTTTGTTTTTTACCTTAAGTCCTCATATTTTATAAAGACAAATCTGTCCTTTTTAGACATATCTTTTAATATCCTAACTCCAGGAATTTTTATTCACTTAGATATGTGCTTAGGGTTTATCTCGAATGCTAAAATTCCCCCTTCATTTAAATATGTTTTGGCTTCATTTAATATTTTTTCATAAAAATATCATCCTGAATTAGGAGAAAATAAAGCAATTTTTGGTTCAAATTTGCTAACAGATTCATCCACATCTTTATCATCATAATCCAAATATGGTGGATTTGAAACAATAACATCAAATTTTCCTGATATGTCTTTAAAACAGTCACTTTGGACAATTTCTATATTTTTATCATTGCCAAAATTTAATATAGCATTTTCTTTAGTTTGCAAAATCGCTTCACTGTCAATATCACTTAAAGTGAGCTTAATAGAATCTAAATTCTTTTTTAATGCCAGTCCTATAAATCCTGAACCGGCGCATAAATCCAACACCTTCATGCCTGGCTTTAAATATTCTTTTAAAAGAATATAAACAAGTTCTTCCGTTTCATACCTAGGAATCAAAACGTTGTGATTTAAATTAATACGAACATTAGCATACTCAACATATCCCATTATGTATTGAATGGGATATCCTTGTTCTAATTTTTCTAACTCTGAATCAAATATTTCCTGCTTAAGACCGTAACGCTTTTTCTCCAAGAGAAGGTCGCTAATGGTAGGCATTAAAATCCACTTTCCTTAATCTTTTGGTTTTGCTCTTCTGCTAATAACGCTTCAACAATAGGAGTTAATTTTCCTTCCATAATAGGCTTTAAACTAGTTGAAAAACTAATTCTATGATCAGTTACTCTATCTTGAGGATAGTTGTAGGTTCTTATTTTTTCGCTTCTGTCGCCATGACCAGCTAGTTTTCTGTATCCAGATTCTTCATCTGCCTTTTTTTGCATTTCTAAATCATAAAGTTTTGACTTCAATATTGTTAAGGCAGTTTCACGGTTAGCAATTTGACTTCTTTCATCCTGTGATGTAACGACAATATTTGTTGGTAAGTGAGTTATTCTTACGGCTGAGTCAGTTGTGTTAACTGATTGTCCCCCAGCTCCACTAGAACGAAAAACATCAATTTTAAGGTCGCTAGGTTTAATTTCTATATCAACCGTGTCATCAATTTCGGGCATAACTGTGACAGTTGTCGTTGATGTGTGAATTCTTCCCTGTGATTCAGTAACAGGAACCCTTTGAACTCTGTGCACGCCAGATTCAAACTTGAATTTTGAATATGCTTTTTCACCTTTTATTGAAAAGACAATTTGTGAAAAGCCGCCAGCATTAGCACTATTTGTTGATAGAATTTTTAATCTAAATCCTAGCTCATCAGCAAATTTGCTATACATTCTAAATAGATCGCCTGCAAATATATTGGCCTCATCACCACCAGCAGCTCCACGTATTTCTACGATGATATTTTTATCATCATTTTCATCTTGTGGCAAAATCAAAATTTTGAGTTTTTCTTCCAATTCTTCCAATTTAAGTGAATTTTCGTCGATAATCATTTTGGCAAATTCAACTTCTTCATCGCTTTTTGACTCAAGCATTAATTTTGCTTGCTCTACATCTTTTAAAAGGTTTTCATATGTAATAAATTTCTCTGAAATTTCTCTAATTTTAGCAATTTCTTTATTTATAGCTGAATACTCTTTTATATTATTAATAACAGCTGGATCATCAACTTTTTTTAATAATTCTAAATAACTTTGCTTTATTTCTGATAGTGATTTATACATTGTCTTTTCCATAGTTTTTATATTATATTGAAAATTTAAACATTGTTTAAATATTCAATCCTTGCTCTCCTTTACTTAAATTTGCTGTTTTATAGATATTAAAGAAAAACAGGCAAAATGCCTGTTATGATTTAGTATTACACTTCTTTTAAATAGTAGCCTTCATATTCATATGACTTTTGAATTCCTTTCATAAAGGTTTCTCGGTCATATATTTTGTCTGTTAGATTCTTCTTTAGCAGCACTGTTATTTCCGCTGAATTAAAAACAGAGCGCTCCATTGCAGATAAATAATAGTGTTTGTCTAAATTTGCTCAGTTAACTGTTAATCCTAATCTATTTTTTAGCATATGATCTAGCCATATTCTAGTTGCTCTGCCGCTTCCTTCTCTGAATGGATGAGCTATATTCATTTCTACATATTTTTCTACAATTTGCTCGAATGTTTCATCAGGCATATTGTCAATGTTTTGCAAAGTTTGTTTCAAGAAGATAAAGGGAGCAAACATAAAGTTGCCTTTAGAAATGTTGATTTCGCGCATTTTACCAGCAAATGGAAATATGTCTTGAAAAATATAATGATGTATCTGCTGTAATGAATTAAATGTGCCTATTTCAAAGGTATCAATGACTTTTTTATCTCAAAGCTCGGCGCATCGTTTTCCGCTTCTTAAAAGTTCGTTTTCATCCTCAACAAAATTATCTTTCATATGTGCTACCTTATTGCTAAAACTTTTGTTCGGGAATGTACAATTTACCATCAACAGAAGCAACATTGCTTACTGTAATTAAGGCATCTGCATCAGCTGTTCTTACTTTTTTAATTAATCTTGGGATTTGTCTATAAAGCGTTATAGATGATAAAATTTGAAGCTTGCTTCCTGAGTAGCCGCCTTCGCCATTTTGTAAGGTAAAGCTATTAATGGTTCTTTTATCAGTGATAATAGCTTTTCTAATGTCTTCCATTTTATGCGAGTAGACTTTGAATTGAACAATTTTAAATCTTGGGAAAAGATTATTAAGGTAAATCACAAAAATAAAGTTACATATATAGGTCGAAACAAAGTTAGGAGAAAAATACAAATCAGCTTGTCATCTTAATGAACTAATTCCTTTAACTGTTGCTAATTCAGCACTGCTTAATGAGCTTTGCACTGCAGGAATTTCACTAATTGACTTAAAATCACTAGCTATCATACTTCCAGGTATGTAAGTACCTATAACAACACTTATAAGAATAATTATTATGTTGATATATCCATTTATAGTTCCAAAATTCTTTTGTTTATAAACAGACATATATTCGCCAATAATGCCTGTAACACCAGCTGATCCGCCAATTATTGCAATAATTGCAAAAAAGTAAGCTAGTAAAATACCATAAATAATTGCAAACAAAATTTGAACTATTGTGTTACCGCCATCATTTCACTGTAGGGGCAATAATTTTATTAAGTCATTAATGTTTTCACTATTTCAGCCAGCATGATTAACTAAAGCTATTTTCATATTTTCGGTAATTTCTGGGTGGTTGAACTTACCAAAAAGAGTAAATTGGTTCAAAGCGGGAATTTGACCTAATCCAGCCGAAACTAAGCTACTAAGAACCAAAAATTCAAGCGATAATAAAATGTATACTCTTCCTAATTTCTTTCATCCAAAAACAAATATAGGAATACTTAAAACTAAATACAAAATTCAGAAAAGCGAGTGATCAATAGCGTTCATTATCGGTTTTGTAATGCTTGCATTGCTACGTAAACTAGTTACGACAATTTTGGAAATAGCTTGTCCAAACGCCGCTAGTCCAA
Source organism: Mycoplasmopsis bovis 8790 (assembly GCF_005061465.1). Taxonomy (GTDB): domain Bacteria; phylum Bacillota_I; class Bacilli_A; order Mycoplasmatales; family Metamycoplasmataceae; genus Mycoplasmopsis; species Mycoplasmopsis bovis_A. Next base: position 194,571 of record NZ_LAUS01000008.1, on the reverse strand, counting down.
AGTTATAAATTCCAGGGTTTTTAACCAAGAAAATACCTACAACACCAAATAGAATTGCCAATCCTGCAGTTATCAAACCTAATTTTCAAAGTGGCATCAAGGCATAGAACCTAGATAATTGAAGCACAAAATTAGACATTTTGGTATATCTGTATTGAGTATTTTTTTTGTCAACAATCTTCTTTTTATTGTGGTTTTCATCAACTAATTGGTTGACAATCATAGAATTTTCATCTACATTTTCAGGCTTGTTATTTAACACTTCATTTGCATTAAATTCACCTTGATCACTTTTAGACTCGTTAACTAATTTCTTGTCTTTCACTTCATCATTCATTGTTGCCTCCTTTCTTTACACAAAGAATAAAAAAAATATGCTTTATTGCATATAAATTATATTAAAATTGGCATAAAAATAAAGTAATTAAGGGTTTTTGGGAAAAACCAAAAAATTGTTTTTGCCATACCTTCTTAGTTTCTTTTCGCTTCATTATTCACACTCATTTTTTTTGGCTTTTTTGCTATAATTTTTTATATTTATTTATACATTTATGTATAAATCTTTGGAGGTTGTATGGAAGAATTGAAAAATACTAACCAAGATAAAAAAACAGAAAATAATAGTTACAATGCAAGTAGTATAAGAGTGCTAGAAGGACTAGAAGCAGTTAGAGTTCGTCCTGGAATGTATATCGGTACAATAACAGATAAAGGACTTCATCATTTGGTCTGAGAAATTGTTGATAATTCAGTTGACGAATGTATGGCAGGATATGCTAATTTCATCAAAATCACTATTTGTAAAGATGGCTATATCGAAATAGAAGATAATGGCCGTGGCATTCCGGTTGCTAAACACCCGCAAACAGGATTATCAACTGTAGAAACTGTTTTAACAGTGCTGCATGCTGGCGGTAAATTTGACTCAGATGCTTATAAAGTTTCTGGCGGTTTACATGGTGTTGGTGCCTCTGTTGTTAATGCTTTAAGTTCAGACTTGCATGTATGGGTCAAAAGAGAAGGTCATACATATTATGCACATTTTCAAAATGGTGGGCAAACTGTACAACCTTTGACAATAATTAATGACATAGATCCCAATGAAACAGGCACAAAAATAAAATTTTATCCTGATTTTTCAATATTAGAAAAACATCCTTTTTCAGTTGAAGCCATAACTGACCATGCCAAGAGAATTGCTTATCTAACTAAAGGAACACGTTTGGTTGTTGTGGATGAATTTAACAACACATCTGAAGAGTTCTACTATGAAGGTGGTCTTGTTGATTATGTTAATGAACTTAATGAAGGACAAAAATTAGTTCACGATTCAATAATATATGCTGAAGGTTTGTATGATTCTGATAAATCAGGCGCAAAAATTACAGTTGAAGTTGCTATGCAATACATTTCAACATTTCAACCTAGAATTACAACCTATACCAACAATATAGTTACAATTGAAGGAGGGACTCACGAACAAGGATTTTTTGACGCTCTTTCGAGACTAATAAACAATTATGCTTTAAAAAATAACTTAATAAAAAATGATAGCGAAAGGCTGAATAAGGAAGATACTTCAAAAGGTCTTGTTGCCATTGTGTCTATAAAGCACCCTGATCCGATTTTTGAAGGTCAAACAAAAGGCAAATTAAACAATAAAGATGCTAGAACAGCTGTTAGAGAAATATTAGCTCCAGTTTTAGAAAGATATTTTGATGAAAATCCTATTGATGCTAGAGAGATAATTAATAAGTGTTTGCAATCTAGGAAGTCACGTTTGGCTGCTGAAGCTGCTGCTAAAGCTGTTCAAGCAAATATGGGAAATAATTCAATAGCATCATTACCAGGCAAACTTGCTAATTGCACTAGTAAAAATGCTGAAATCTGTGAGTTATACATAGTTGAGGGTAATTCAGCTGGTGGTTCTGCAAAAATGGGCAGAGATAGAAATGTTCAAGCTATTCTGCCATTAAGAGGTAAGGTTATTAATGCTGAAAAGGTTTCACCTGAAAGAGTTCTTTCAAATGCAGAAATAATTTCACTTATAACTGCTTTAGGTACAGGACTAAATGAAACTTTTGATATCAACAAGCTTAGATACCATAAAGTAATTATTATGACTGATGCTGATGTCGATGGAGCCCACATTAGAACTCTTTTATTAACCTTCTTCTACCGTTATTTTAGAAAACTAATTGAATATGGATTTATTTATATTGCTCAACCTCCGCTTTATAAAATTCAGCAAAATAAATACATTGCTTATGCATATAATGATTCTCAAAAAGATTCTATTCTTCAAGAATTAAATCAGGATTCTAAAATAACCATCCAACGTTACAAAGGTTTAGGCGAAATGGATCCTGAGCAGTTGTGAGAAACTACTATGAATCCTGAAAATAGAAAAATGTATCAAGTTCAAATTGATGATGCTGCTAAGGCTGACTGAGTGTTCACTACTTTAATGGGAGACGATGTCTTGCCAAGAAGAGAATTTATTGAAAAAAATGCAAAATTTGTTCAAAATATTGATATTTAGCATATTAATATAGTTTTCTTAAAAAAAGTTTAAAATATCAAAAATATAAAAAAGTATTGTTTTTTATGTCAAAAATAGCATTTTTGTATAAAATGTCTTAATCAAGTGACAAAGGAGAAAATATGCTTAAAGAAATTACAACTCAAGAATACAAAGATACAGTAGAAGGCAAAGTTTCTGAGCCTTACCTACTTGTATTCCACGCTTTATGATGCGGCCCATGTAGAATGTTTAAAGAATCGCTTTCGGAATTAGCTGAAAAAGATAATGTATTAGTTTACCGTGTTAATATCGATGAAAATTCAGAACTAGCTAGCCAATTTCAAGTTCGTTCAATTCCAACCTGATTTGTATTTAAGGACGGAAAACAAATGGTTTCACACAACGGCTTCCTTCCATATGAAGACTTAAAAAATGTTGTTGATTCAATAAAATAAGCCCATTGGGCTTTTTTGTTAACTTAGTCTAATTTTATTTATAATCTTTGTTATGAAAATAATTAGTGAGAATCGCAAAGGCCTTTATGGCTATAAAATAATCGAAAAGCATGAAGCCGGCATTTCTCTTTTGGGCTGAGAAGTAAAAAGTGCCCGTGCCCAAACTATTAATCTAACCAATTCATACATCTTTTTTAAAAAAGGTGAGCTGTTTCTTTGCAATGCTAATTTTGCTAAATATATGCTGCTAAAAGTGGATGAAGACAGAGATCGTAAACTGCTTATGCACAAAAAGGAAATTATTCGTCTCAAGAACAAACTAGACCGTTTATTTTCTACAACCATTAAGCCTGTTAAAATTTACTTTAACAATAAATCTAAAATAAAAATTGAAATTGCTTTAGTTCAAGGAATGAACAAGGCTGACAAACGCGAAGACTTAAAAAGAAAAGACAATGAAAAATATATACAAAAAGTCAAGAGCAATTATTTATAACTCTTGACTTTTTTGCTAATATGGCTGTTTTATAGACCTTTATGGCTTTTCAATAATTGAAATACTTTCAAACTTTCTGCTAATTTTAGAGTTTGAATATGATGAATCTGTAAGAATTTTAAACATTTGACATCCTAGCAAGTGGTAGTCAATAAATATCTTACATTTATAGTTGCTCTTTCAATCATAAATTGATGTATATCCAATGTCAGTTAGTCTTAGATTTTTGTCTTTAGATGCAACTAGCGTTATAAATGATTCGTGTGTTGAATTAATTAAATTGACAATATTATTTTTATAAACAAAGTTAATAAAATCAACTGTGGCTTTTTCACTTCTATTATCAACTTCAATTTTTAGTTGATTGATTCCGTTTTCACGACAAAATCTTTCAAATCCTTCGCTTCTTTGCTTTTGTTCTGCTTCTGAAAGCTTTGAATCAACTACAAAGGCAATCTTTTCGTTTTTGTCTATGTATGACGAAAATTTGGTAGTTAAATCATAAAATGCCTTTGTGTAATCTATTGCTATATTATTAACTCTTTTATCTGTAGTTGGGTAAACTAAAGTTGTGCATTCATTAACATTATTAGCAATGTAATCAAGAATAGCATTTTGGTTGTTATTAGGTAAAAAGAAAATTACAGCTCATGGCTTTCAAGATAAAACGTATCTCACTGTTTCAATATACTTTTCTAAATCATGACCCGCATAAATAGTAAGAGTTTTAACATTAAACACTTTAGCTTGTTGACTAATGCCCAAAACAACTGATTGGTAGTAGTTTGGTGACTGTTCAGGCATAATGATGAAAACTGAATTATCGCTGCCCCGTATTAGTCTTGCTCCATGATTTGGATAATAGTTATATTTAGTAACTATGTCTTGGATTCTTGCCTTGGTTTGTTTCGATACATATCCACCATTGTAAAAACGACTTACAGTGCTAATTGAAACGTGAGCTAATCTAGCTATGTCTTTGTAAGAGAAATTTTTCATAGTACTTATTATAATAAAAAAAATAAATATGGAAACATTGCATAAAACTTTATTGTTCGCCATATTTATGTTTATTGTTATAATTTAATGGCTGGCGAAATAGCAACCTTATAACCTGGTCAGGACAGAGATGTAGCAGCCATATTAAGAAGTGTTATGTTCGCCAGCTTTTTAAAAAGCATTGTGAGGTTTTGTATGGATATTAAAACATCAGAAACAGTCAACTTAACATTCTTAACTGTTCTTATGCTTATAACTTTTTTAGCAAAAGTTTTTTACTTTTTTACTTTAAAAGAAAAAGAATGATACAAAATGCAAAACCTAATAAGCCTATGATACAGGCACATAAGCATATTAATTGCTATAGTAATAATTTCTTCTTGCGCACTATATCCTTGATTAATGACTATTACAATGCGGCTTTTCTACAGAAACTACTATTCAGCACCTGACCTTGTATCTGCAAGAGTTTCTATTATTTTCTCATTAGTCATTGCACAGTTTGTACACATAAACAATCTTGTTTTGCTTTTTAAATTTGTTGTGTTTAAAAAATATGCAAAATCTAAAGATAATAATATGGTATTATAATATTACTCCCCAAGTGGTGGAATGGCAGACACCGTAGACTCAAAATCTACTGGAGAAATCCGTGCAGGTTCAAGTCCTGTCTTGGGGACCATATGACCAAATTCACCATAATAGCTTTTTAGGCTATTTTTATTTTTTTATTTTTTGACTTCCAAATATTTACTTGGAAATCTGTTTTATAGACAAAAAAATATTGTAATAACTACAATATTTCCTTATATTTTTTCTTGTAAATTAATCTGACTATCATTACTAATGAAATGTATAGAATTACCAGAGAAGCTAATAATAAATAGAACCAAGGATCAAGTGCTTTGAGCCCAAGCAATCCATTAAGTCCAGGAATATATGGTGTTGCGGTGACTAATGCAATTCCACCTAATGTTGCAAATAGTAACATTCAAGACGGTCTAGATTGAACAAAAGGTATCTTCTCAGTTCTTATAAAATGAATTACTAAACTTTGTGTTCACATAGAAATTATGAATCATCCTGTTTGGAACAATGCAATTCATTCAGATGAATTAGGGCTGATATTTGGATATAGCTTTGGAATAAATAGCCAGTTTAAAATAACAAATGCTAAGATGTCCACAATAGAGCTAGTTGGACCAAATCACAACATGAACTTTATAATGCTTTTAGTATTAAACTTCCGTGGTTTTTGGATAAATTTGTTGTCAACTTTGTCTCAAGGAATTGTTCCGCATATAATGTCATATATAAGATTTAAAACTAATATTTGCGTTGCTAATAGTGGCACAAATGGCAATATTATTGCAGCAATTAAAATACTAAAAATATTTCCAAAGTTGCTGCTTAATGTCATCTTAATGTACTTGTTCATATTGGCATATGTCTTGCGCCCTTCAACTACACCTGTTGCTAAAACATTAAGATCTTTTTCTAAAAGAATAATATTTGCACTTTCTTTAGCAATATCGACTGCGGTGTCAACAGAAATAGACACATCAGCAGCTTTCATAGCAGGTGCATCGTTGATTCCGTCACCCATATAACCAACAACATGACCATTGGCTCTTAAAGCCCCAATAATTGTTGCCTTTTGATCTGGGCTTAATTTTGCAAAAATATTGTGCTTTTCAACAATTTCTCTCAACTCTTCATCACTTAGGTTAATTAAATCTTTACCAAGAATTACACCATCAGTTTTCATACCAACTTTATCACAAATTGCTTTAGTTACTCTTGCATTGTCGCCAGTAAGAATTTTGACGTCCACACCATGTTCATAGAGGTTTTTGATTGCAGAAGCTGTCGATTCCTTTGGTGGATCTAAGAATGCTAAATAACCAATTAATGTCATTTCCTGCTCATCAGAAACACTAAACTGCCCAACCTTATTTGGGTTCTTCTTTCTAGCAACAGCAATAACACGCATACCTTGATCATTAAGTTTATCAACTTGCACAAGAACTTTATCGATCATTGTTTGATCTAAATCAACAACTTTTCCATTAAGTTCTAAAGTATTGCATACTGATAATATTTCTTCAACAGCTCCTTTAGTTACCATTTCAATTCCTGTGTTTTTGTTTTTATTTTTAACTAAAACACTCATTCTTTTTCTGTTGAAGTCAAATGGAATTTCATCTATTTTCTCATAAACATTTTCGATATTTCTTAGTTCTTCATGAATATCACTTAATTCATCAGTTTTATTTATTATTGATAAATCAAGCAAATTTTTAAGGCCTGTTTGGTAGTAACTATTTAAAAATCCGTATCTTAAAACCCTTATATTTTCATTTCCTAAAACATCAAGGTGCATTTCTAGAGCCACTTGATCCATTGTCAAAGTTCCGGTTTTGTCAGTGCAAAACACGTCCATAGCGCCAAAGTTTTGTATTGAGCTTAAACTCTTAACAATTGTCTTACTTTTTGACATTTTTGATGCCCCTTTGGCAAGCGTGCTTGTCACAATCATTGGCAGCATTTCTGGAGTAAGACCAACTGCAACAGATATTGCAAACATTAAAGCTTCTAATCACTTTTGGCCATCTCTAAAATTCTTTGCTCCCGCTATTAAAAACACAATTGGTACAACAGTTATCATTATTCTAAAAAGTAACCATGATATTGAGCTTATGCTCTTTTCAAAATTAGACTTAACTGGTTTTTCATTAATTTTTTGCGCTACTTGACCTAAATAAGTTTCATCACCGGTTACTATTACTATTGCCTTTGCACTCCCGGAAATTATGTTTGAACCCATAAAGGCTAGATTATGCCTATCAGTAACATTTTGATATTCATAATCATAGTCAATTGAAACAAATTTCTCAATTGCTTCACTTTCGCCTGTTAACGATGATTGAGAAACAAACAAGTCTTTTGCACTAATAATCCTAACATCTGCAGGAATAATATCTCCTGCCGCTAGATGAATAATATCTCCAACGACTACTTCATCAAGCGGAATTTCATAGTTTATTCCTTGTCTTTCAACCTTGGTGGTGGTTTGAACCATTTTGACCAATTTAGCTGCAGATGAGCTACTTTTAGTGTCTTCAACAATATGCAAAATCCCACTAATTATAACCATTGACATAATTATTATTATGGTTGCTGGTTCAGCACTTTCGCCTTTTTTCAAGGGCAAAATTATGTCAACAATTAATGAAATAAGTGAAAGAATAATCAAAATGATTGAGAATGGGTTAAAAAAAGCATCAACTATTCTTTTTAAAACAGAATTCTTACTTTTTTTACTTAAAATATTTGCCCCATACTCATTTTTATTTAAAACAACTTGCTCATCATTTTGAAATCCATTAACACTGGAGTTATATTTATTACAAAGTTCACTTATATTCATTTTTGACGCTGCAATAAGGTCTTGTTGCGCTCTAGACAGGTTTGCATTTTTATTTTTCTTGCTTTTTAACATATAACTCCTCTCTTTTTAATATATTTATATTAAAAAATTATAAAGTATTATTTGCTTTTGCAACTTCTCTTGCTTATTGTAATGTCCTAAACGAAAAAAAGCACACAGCCGTGCTTTTTCTTATTCCCCTTTAAATAAGTCAATTTGGTCAGGGTGAACCGGATTTTTATTGACTTCAACTTTTTGAATTCTTCCTTCAACAACATGGACAATTCTATCAGCCATTGCTGCCATAACTGGGTTGTGAGAAACCATTACAACAGTTGTACCATTTTGTTTGTTAATTTCATACAAAATTCTAAGCACAATCTTAGTGGTGCTTTCGTCCAATGCGCCTGTTGGCTCGTCAGCAAAAATAATCTCAGAGTTCTTAGAAAGTGCTCTCATAATTGAAACTCTTTGTTGTTGTCCACCAGACATTTGGGAAGGGAATTTATGCATTTCTTCTTCCATTTCAAACTTTTTGAACAATTCAACAATGTCTAATTTTTTCGACTTATCGGTTTGTAAATAGCCACCTGTTTCAACATTATCATAAGCATTAAGATTTGCTAACAAATTATAGTTTTGGAAAATGAAACTAACGTGCTTTCTTCTAAAAGAAGTTAATTTATTATTCGATAAATATGGAAGGCTCTCATCGCAAACTATTACATCACCCTTTGTAGGTCTGTCTAAACCGCTAATTAGATTTAGAAGCGTACTTTTTCCGCCGCCAGAAATTCCATATATAAGCATCATTTCGCCTTGTTTAACATCCATGGAAACGTTTTTTAATACTCTAGTAACGATATTATCATTGACATAGTATTTACTAACATTCTTGACTTCTATTACTGTTCCTGGTGTATTTTTAACGTAAAAACCTTCGTCTTTTTTTCTTGGCCTGCTGTTTATTCTATTTAAAATAGATCTTATTTTTCTGGGCACAATGATATTTTTTTTCTTGCTACTCTGATCTAAAATGTCAAACAAATTCTCTTTGGTAATTTTAACGTTTGTGCCTATTTCAATAGTCTGTAGGTTCTCTTCAATAATTTCTTCAGCACTTAGTTCTTGATCATTTTTATGTTTATTTTTGCTTTCGCTTTTTCTTTTGTGCTTTGCCTTTGATCTCAACTTATTGCTATCTAAATTATTATTTTCAACTAACTCAGATGACTCATCAATTTTAAATAAGTCCTTGTCTTCTTTATTGTTAATATCCATAAGCTAATTATTTACCTTTCAATAAGTCAACTGGCTTCATCTTATTAATTGTTATTCACACTGATATAGATGTTATAGCAAATATAGTAAGCATTAAGCCTGAAGTAATAAGCACATGTCATCATTTTAATGATAGTAGCAGTGCAATTGAAGATGAAGAAAGCAAGAATCCACTAAATACACTAATCATCGCAATTACAATTGGTATTGAAATAACTATAGCACTAATTAAGAACGGTATAAACGCACCAAAGAACATCATTAATTTTTCTTTTTGTGAGTATCCTAATATCGACCATATAGCTATATTTCTTTCATTTTCACTGACAATAATTGATGACATTATAATTAGAATAATCAACGAAATCACGAAGTTTATAACTATTATAAAAATACTAATTTGTTCTATGGTTTGTCCAATCTGAAGAACAAAACCAACTTCAATGTCTTTTGAATCAATTGAGTTACTTAGAGCAATATACAATTTATTGTCATAAATTTTGCTAAATTCGTCAATATGCAACTTAGCAGAGCTCTTTGCACTTTCATATAATGACTTACTAAATTCATTTGCGCTTGAATCTAAGAATTTGGCAATTTCATTTTTAGTTAAGCCGTGCTGAGTTTCTAACACACCTTTTTTGTCAAGACTTCCAAATATTTCAACAAACATTTTTTCAATAGTTCCATTATCAAGTGAACTAACATCAAATCCATCAAGACCTGCCCAATATCCACTAACTGAATAAAGCCCAGCAGATTCAGTGACTTGAACAGGATTAGCATTCTGTGTAAGCACACCATTAAAACCATTATCAATGTCAGCCATACCTATTAATAGATTTGCTGCCTTATGAGTTGTTATTAACTCGTCATTTATATAAGTCGGATTTATGCCAACTATTTGGAATTTAGCATCTGTTTTTTTGTTGTATTCATTTTTTAAATCTGCCTGTTTTACAGGGTCATTTGCATAAATTTTTTCAATTAGTTTTTGCTTGTATCTATCAACTCTATTCCCAACTTTGAAGTCAATTAAATCATTTATGCCTAATTTGTGTTTTTTAGCAAACACATCGTTGACAACTAATGGATACACATCATTTTTAACTTCATATTTATCTAAGACTTCATATAAATTATTGCCTGCTTTGTCAATTAGCTTGACTTTAGCATTTTTAAAATCAACAGGCTTTCTATATCCATATATCTTTGCAGATACATTATTATATGTTCCACTTAAATATGTGTATGTTTCATCATAGCTTTTATCAAATAAAACGCCACCAAAGCCTATAAAATAGTCATTTACTCATTGTCTATTTAAGTCTGATTTATCAATTAATCAAAAGTCAGAACTGTTATTTGATTTAGTTCAATTGCTAATAGGATTTGTTATTGATTGCCCACTAGCAATCATCTTTTCATGAAGCTTTCTTATAACATCATTCTTTTTATATGCTTTTACTAAGAAATCTCTATATTCATTTCTGCCACCAGAACTTCCTGTCTTGATAATCTTCATTACATATTCATTATTAGTTTCATCTCAATGAGCAAGCCTAAAACTTCCTTGCTTATCATTAGGTGATTTGTAATACTTAAAGAAGTCATATTTCTTTCCAGATCCATCTTCATAAGACATAAGTCCATTTGAATCAACCTTAATTATAGGCTTATTAGGATCATTAATTAACTTTCCATTTTCATCAAGACTTTGTGTTCATTCTAGTTGATGACCAACTAAATCTCTAATTTTATCTATTTTAGCCTTCTGACTATCAGGCATTCCGTTATAAGCAATTAATCATGGATCTGCTGATACACCAGCATCTACTGTAACATTAACACTAAACTGTGACAGTATATGAGGCGACTTGTCGCTTGGCATACCATTATCATTGTTATTTGGGTTAATTATGCTTGATTTGCCAGGCTTAAAGTAATCAGCAGTTTCTCTATTACCTTCATTCAATGAACCAATAGGAGTATAAATCAGGTTATTTAGTTCATTTGGATTATATAATGAATAATATCCACCCTCAACAGTAGGCGACTCTAAATCCACCTTAAATTTATAATCTCTATTTTTATAAGTGTCATTAATTGTATTATTAAAAGTTTTATAGTTAGCTAACCCAAACATTGTTGCTATTGATGTAAGTAGTACAGAACCACCAAAAGATGCTAATTTCCAGAAACCACTATAAGCAAGAGTAAAACGGAAACGCTTCTTGACATTTTTCTTGTTGATAAACTTCTTCTTCATAAATGTGAATAGCTTGCCTTTAGGAGCTTCATCAACACCAGTAATTAAGTCAATTGAATTCTTTCTTAATGAAATAAGTGCCACTACTATAATTAACAAACTCATTCCAATAAACGGAATAAAGACATTAAAGAAAAGCGAGAAGAAGTCAAATGGAATGGCCGACTTAGGCAGCGTCCAGTAATTCGAAAACACATTCTGCAACAATATTTGTGTTCTAAACCCAATTGAGTATCCTAATATGCCACCAATTAATGAAGTTACCATTGCAAATGATAATAATGAAATTGCAATCTCGATTGGTTTATAACCTTGAGCAAGTAATATACCAAATACTTTTGCCTTGTTCGCAATGTATCTTCTAATAATGAATATTATGGCAACTGACACCATGATAATAAATAGTGTCATAAGTGCAATTATCGATGATGAAATAACGCCTATCATTCCTTCAATTGTTGTGATTCTTAATGCTCTTTCTGGATTAATAGGATCTAATTCATTGTATAAAAAGACTCTTTTTAATTTATTAGCATCACTAATCGAACTATCAACTATATTAGTGATATTTCTTTTAGCAACTTCATTGCTGTTTTTTGAACCATTAACAACAAGTAGATTCTTTTTAATAACATTACCTTGATAAGCAGCAACAACTCTAGAGAAACCATAATTATTTAAATAAACTAATGCTTGATTCTGAGTGTTAACTTGCAAATGATTTTCATCAATTACAGGGTAAATGTAATCAATTGTTGTATCTTCGCCAACTATTAAGAATTTAATTCCGTTGACATCTAGAATATATTTATCATCAATTGTGTTGATTAAACTTTCCATTTCAACATTGTTTTTTGGAAGAGTGCCATTATATATGGCCTTATTGTTCTTAGCTAAGTATGCATAATTAACTTTTGCATAATAGCTGTTAATATCATTAAACACAATGTCTTTTAATTCTTTAGGTTCAACAATTCCGTTTATAACCTTACCAGCTAAACTCATAAAGTCAATACCAAAAACTGTTGTTTTTTTATTGGCATCATTAAATAACTTATTAGTTCTAGCACCATCTAAAGAAAGTGTAATTTCTTCATTGTAATCTAAAGGAACTAAAGATGTGTCATTGTTTGACCATATTTGCTCAAAATAAGCTTCTAGCTCTGACTTTTTAGAGCCATCTCTAATAATTTCTTCAAAATTACCAATTCTACTTGCAACTATATATGCAAGATTTCCATTAATGCTTCCTAAATTTTTCTTTTGTGTCGAAAGAAATGAAGTCATTAACTGTGGATACATACTTCTTAAGACTGGATTAATAATTATTCTAGATAAGCCAAATAACTCAATCGGGAAGTTAATTTGCATAGATCTTGTAATTGATAATGCAACATCTCTTATGTCTCAAAACTCTTTGGTTGAAAAGTATTTATTTACTGACTTCTTAATGGTTTCATAATAAATACCATTAGGTGCATAAATTTTGCCTTCTTCAGTAGGTTTTTTCTCATATTTTGAGTATTGATAGCTAGCACCAATTAATCCTAAAAGCTCTATTAAATTGCGTTTTTGGCTAATTAAATACCTTCTAAATTTTGGATTATCACTTGCTAATTTTTCGACTTTAGTATTAGTAAATTTGCCGTTATTTTCATTAAACAATGTAACCTGTTCGGGTCTATGTAACGCTATTGAAAGACCAAATTTAGTCTCTGCCGAATTTGGTAAGTTTTCGTCCTCAGCTAGCTTATTAATCTCTTTTAATATATCTGAATCAATACTTAATTTTAAGAAATCATTAACAAACTTTAATGCTTCCTTTTGGGTTGATTCTTTACTAAAGGCAAGCATACTTATTCAAGGTAATAGTAGATCAAAAGCTTGCGCACCTAATGAAAATTTATTGGTTATACTTGCTTGCCCATAGGCTCCTATCACACCTTTTCATATTTGCCAATTCTGATCTCCATCACTAAAGTTGTTGAAGTCATAAATTAAATCAGCAAGCGTTTTATTTTTTTCCTCAACAACCTTTATTTTTTCATTTATGCTGGTTGTTGTTTGTCTAAGGAAGTTTTCTATATTAGTAAGTTTGTCAATTACTTTTTGATTAATAATTGTCTCATTAGAAACAACATTAAATCTTTTTAGCGTTTCAACCACTTTAATATCTAAATCAAATATATTAGCTGAATTTCTTTTATGCAACAAAATACTAATAATATGTTGCTTTGCTTTGTTGATCTCATTAAAAATTTGTTGATTTTTAAATATTGCTTTGGATTGATCAGCACTTAACAGCGCAGGGAAAAATGCAAGAAAATCACTAAAGCTAAGTTTATCAGAATCGCTATCTGGAACTATTACTGTGCCTGTTCCGTTTTCTGCCTTTGATTCACTAACCTTACTAGATAGATTAAACATCTTAATAAGATTATCTTTAAACTCTCTGTTTGTGCCCGGATTATAGAATAATCCGTAAATTAAGGCCATCATTCCATCTTTAGGCCTTATGGTTTTAAGTGCCACATTTTCTTTTAACACTTTCTCTTTATTCAACTCATAATCAAATGTAGATTTTTTATATTCAAAGTAATTAGTTTCTAAATGATCGTTTAGATAGTTAGATAAAACGTTGAAGTCAATATTTTGCAGAATGCTGTTTAATCCTTCTTTAATGTTGTCGAATTTCCCGTCTTTGCTTATTTTTTTAAGCAATACATTAATTCCATCAATTAACGAAGGTGCTGATGAATTTAATTTCTTATATAGAAAACTGTTTTTATCATCCAAACTAACTATTTTTTCAAAATCTAAATTGTTTATTAGTATCTTAAGCCCTGTTTTAAGGGTTTTTTGGTCAACTGACTTAAATAATCAGTTAATTAATAACCCAGAGCTTAGTCTGTTGGTATATTTGTTCTTATTATGTTCAACTTGCTTTCTTCACTCATTTTTATATCAATCATTAGCATATTGACTAAATTTATAAGCATCTATACTAGTGATTATATTTTGGAACGCGTTAATAACTTCTTTAGGATCTTTTGAAAAATTAACAATATCTTCAGCACTTAAATATTTATTAATATCAATGCCTGCTAATCCATTAATTAATGAGTAAATATTATTTACTTCATCAATTAGATATTTCTTTTGATTTTCAAGTGAACTTTTTTCACTTATTTTAGCTTTAACCTTTTCAAAAACATTGAATAGAACGCTTTTGAAAATGTTGCCAGAATCACTATGACTAAGCTCATAAAGTAAATCCAACCCAATTTTTGGCAACAATTCTCTGTTTATTTTTGAAGATGTAAAGGCGCTAGCAAAGTTGTTATTGTTTAATACTTTTTTAAGTACATTTGTAATTAAAAATACATTTTCCTGTGAAATAAATTCTTCTTTAACTAATGCCGAATCTAATAATTCCTTTTCAATAGCATCAGAAAGAAAGTCAACCTTGCCTGTTGCTAAAATATCATTAATTAATTCAGCTTTTGGAGATAAAAATTGTGTTGGAACATACGAAATATTTGCTAATGATTGGTCTTTTTTAACTCATCCTTCATCATCAGTTTTAATAAATTTGGTTGCTAAAGTAACCTTGTTTTGCTCCATTCACTTTGTTAAAAGACCTTTATCAAACCCTAATTGGTCTATGCCTTCGCTATATACAGTTTTTCAAAAAAGCTGATTATTAGAATTTACTAAAGTAACTAATTTATACTTATTTCCTCTAAATGTTATTCCTAAATTTAATTTCTTGTACTCACTCTCTAGTGTCTTTTGATCAATATTTCTATTATTTTCATTAACTAAATACTTGTTTAATAAAACAATTTTCGAGTTTTCCTTACGAATAGCTTTTGTAACAGGATTTATATCAGTGACTTCAGCAAATTCATAAATTGGTTCAACATACTTAGGATCTGGAAAAAGATTCTTGCTTATAGACTGAATAAGAAGCGAAGCAATATAAGGAGGTAATTGATTTTGCCTATAAACAGATTCATCAAATCTATTAGTTGGTATAAGTGCACTTTTGTTCTTTTGTTCTTCGAAAAGCTTGCCGACATTAAGTTTTATGCCATCAACTTCACCGTTTTCATCTCCAATGTTTATGAAATGAAAAACATTTTGTTTCTTTGTCTTTTCATCTATTGCATCAACAGTTATGGTTTTTTTTAAACCTATATTTTCTCTTCCACCAACTTCTTTAGCAATCTTGTCTATGATTATGTTTTTAGTTACTTCATATGCTTCTTGCTTTATAAAGTTAAAATTTCTATTTTTTAAGTCTTTATCATTTATTGCATCAAATAACTTTCTCTCATAATTAGGATCTTTTTTATCAATAAATGTTTCAATTTCAGTTATATTCTTTGCACCAGATTTGGCTATTTTATAGCTAGATCCGCCCGGAAAATTTGACCTTGATTCCGAAATATCATTGTTTGAATCATCGCTGTTATATAATTTTTGCTTTGTATCTAATTCATTGATTAATGTGCTTATATTAACTTCTTTTTTAGGAAAATTAGATGAATCATATGGCTCAAAAACAGTTTTTATATTTTTTGTTCAGTTTGAAAACTCTTTTAAGTTTTTTCACTTCCTATAATTAGCAGAATTATGGTCGTTTTTGCTTTTTTCAAGTTCATCAACAAATGTTTTAAAAGCGCCAGTTCATTGATTTTTCTTATCGCCAACATATGTTGTATGATAATTCCATCTTTCAAATAAGACATTTCTAGATTTTTTAGCAAGCAAATTCTTATTAATTTTTATTTCAGCATCTTTTTTGATTGTTATTGCTTTCGCAGGTTTAGCTTCTATTGTAGATTTATCATAAAAATCACTAATTGTTCATTCACTTTTTACTTTTGACTTTTCATCCAATAAATCTGAGTTATTTGCCTCAGCTTTGTCCAAAAATTTTGATAACTTGTCATTATCATTGCCTTCATTTATAAAGACAAAATTGTTGTCTCCAAGTTTTTTAAATCCAAACTTTTCAATCCATTCATTAGCAGGAATAATAATTCCTTTGTTTTCAGCTACCCAGTTATTACCAACACTATATTCATTTGTGATCTTTTTGTCTAAAACATTTATAAATAAGGGCTGAACTTGTTCAGCGTAAACAATATTTGGCTTGATAGAATCGGTTCCTTTTTTTAAGATCATTAAATCTGAAAGCTTAAGATTGTCCTTCTCAAATTTAACTTTATCAGAACTATTTAAACTTTTGGTGTCTCTAACAATTTCAAATTTGTTGCCTTTTTTCTCATAAAAATTAAAAGTTCTATCAGCTTGTTTTAATTTAAAACTAGCTTTATTTGCATCGTTTTCATCGTTCCCTAGCTTAAATTCAACAATAGAATTTTCTTTATTAGAACTATAAATTGAATATAAGATATCTAAATCATCTTTTTTAAGATAGTAGTTGCTATTGTTTTCATTTCCATCGATACCTGTAAAATTATTCAATTTAATAAATTCTGTGTTTTGTAAATACAAGACATTTTCAACAGAATCGCTATATTCTCCAGTCCCGTTAGCTAAGTAATACTTAATTGGTTTATATTCCTTAACTCCATTTTGCCCTAAAACTTCTCCATTAACAAAATAACCCTGGTTGTAAGCACTCCCCTGGCTAGGTAAATTTAAATCAACAGATAAATCGTGTTTAACAGATAATTTTTTGTAATTTTCAAAACCTGTAACAATTGATGATCTTAGTGATGAAAGCAGGGTAAAAACAGCTGAAGTAATAAAAATAAGTATACTTAAGCCTATGACCATAATTTTGTTTTTTGATAAGGACTTAAAAACTTCTTTTGATAATCTCCACATAGCAAATTTAATCCTAAATATAAAGTGTAGAAATTATAAATATAATTTATTAAAAATAAATTATTTAATTTTCGCAGCAGTCCGCCTTCGTTTAAGTCTGCTTATTCCTTTTTTATAGATGTTTTAGTCAAACTAATATTATGTCTGTTCCTTCTTCTAAAAAACAAAAAAACGATGTTTTTACATCGTTTCTGGTTTTTCTTCAGACTTTCCTTCTAAAATATCATCAATTGTCAAGTTAACATTTTCAGATTTTTCTTCTTTTTTCTCTGAAGGAAGCTTCATATTTTTAGCAATATACTCAATCTCTTCAGCAACTATTGTTTCTTTTTCTAATAATGCTGTTTTAATCAATTCATGGAGTTCCCTGTTTTCTTCAATAATTTCCTTAGCTTTCTTTTCTGCTTCAGTAATTATGTTTCTAACTTCAATATCAATTTCATGTGCAACCTGAGCTGAAAATTGCGCTGATTTTAGATAGTCTCTACCTAGGAATGGAGATCCTTCGTCTTGCTCATATTGAATAGGACCTAATGCAGACATACCTCACTCAGTGACCATTTTTCTAGCAATCTTAGTTGCTTTATGTAAGTCATCAGAAGCTCCTGTTGAAACATTTTCTTTTCCATAAATAATCTCTTCAGCAGCTCTACCACCCATAAAGCTAGTGATCATAGCAATAAGTTCTTTTTTGGTGAGATTGTACTTTTCTTCTTCAGGCGTCATTAAGTTATATCCGCCTGCTTGACCACGAGGAATAATTGTAATTTTTTGCACTTTATTTGCGCCAGGCATTTTAATACCAACAACAGCATGTCCTGCCTCATGGTAGGCTACCATTGTTAATTCGCTCTTAGTTATAACTCTATTCTTCTTAGCGGGCCCGGCCATTACTCTATCTATAGCCTCATCAATATCATCACGCTCAATGATTTCTGAATCTCTTCTAACAGCAAGCAATCCAGCTTCATTTATAACATTTTCTAATTGAGCGCCTGAGTAACCAGGGGTTCTTTTTGCAACTTGGGCTAAGTTAACATTTGGAGACACTCTCTTACCTTTAGCATGTAGGTTAAGAATTTCTTCACGTTCTTTAACATCAGGCAATCCAACAGTAATTGTTCTGTCAAATCTACCAGGACGGGTTAATGCTGGGTCTAAAACGTCAGTTCTGTTTGTTGCTGCGAAGAACAAAATTCCGTTGTTCTCTTTCATCCCATCCATTTCAACAAGTAGTTGGTTAAGTGTTTGTTCACGTTCATCGTGACCACCACCAATACCAGATCCTCTGGTTCTACCTATTGCATCAAGCTCATCGATAAAGATTATTGCAGGTGCATTTTTACGTGCTTCATCAACAACAGTTCTTACTCTTTTTGCTCCTAAACCAACAAACATTTCAACAAAGTTAGATGCTGAAATAAAGTAAAAAGGAACATTAGCTTCACCAGCAGTTGCTTTAGCTAATAAAGTTTTACCAGTGCCGGGTGGGCCACCTAATAAAATACCGTGTGGCATTCTTGCGCCAGCTAGTTCATATTTTTTAGGATTTTTTAAGTAGTCAACGATTTCTTTAATTTCTTCAACAGCTTCTTTGTTTCCTGCGACATCTTTAAAAGTTTTATCACTTTTAATTTTTTGTGCGGGATTCTTTTCATCTCCAATAGCACCAATCATATTCATACTTCTTTTCATCATTGAACGGTACAATCAGAAAAGAATAATTATTCATAATAATGTAGGTAATATTGAAAGCGCAATTCTAGCAAATGTATTAGTTTTCTCTAAGACTATTCCTGTTGTGCTTCAATTATTAGAAATAACGTCAGCAGAAGCTCCAGGATGTTTTAATAAATTAATAATTAAAAATTCTTGGTCGCCAATAAAGAACTTATCAGGCAGAAATAAGAAAGTTTTCTTAATTACTTCTCCTCCAAGACTTATTTCGCGGCTTCTAGCAACTCCATTATCAACAAATGTATATTTAATGACATCCGACACACTGTCTAGTTTTACTTGTTCTAAATATGTATTGTCTTCTAAACTTGCAGTGGCTGCTTTAACATCATTTAAAAAGTCGTTAAAATTGCCAACTTTAACTTTAGGTTTAAAACGGTTTCAGAGAAGTAATGTGATTATTAAAAGAATTACTGCTGATAGTATTGTTCAAAGCACAATTTTGGCTATCTTTTGTTTTCTTTCATTTTCCATACAGCTCTCCTTCCTTTTTATTTATATTAATGTTTATAATTTTAATGTAATTTTAAAATTTAGTCGAAAATTAAAAAATTAATTTTCCTTGCTTTTTTTGTATAAAAACATCATTTTTTAATAAATATTTGCTGGTTCTGTTTTTGCTAATTATAAACTCTACTACTGAATTTATTTTGCCTTTAGAAAGATTGATATCAAAAAACTTTTCATGTATAAGTTTATAAACTAATCTTTCTTTGTTCATTAATTTGGCAAATATATCTTGACTAAAATTAGTGTTTTTTCACTCGTTGTATTCAGCTAGTACTTCATATTCTACTGTCTGTAAGTGTTGGTTTAGTTTATTAATTTCATCTAAAATTTTACTTTTTTCCCTGTTTGATAGGTTTTTTAGTCTGTCTCTAATTTTATTCCTAGTATAAATAGTTAAATCATTTGTGTAATCATAGGCATATTCGATTTTATTTTCATGCAAATATTCTAAAATTTCGCTCTTGAACATCTTGTTGACAAGCGGTCGTAAAACATTCATTCCAAATATTTCATTTTGTGCTCTTATGCCAAAAAAATCAGGCTCTCTGTTTGATTCTTTTTGCATAAAATAACTTTCTATGAAGTCATCTTTTTGATGTGCTAAATACAAAGCTTCACAATTGTATTTTTCATACAGCTTTTTAAAAAAATCAAACCTAACATTTCGTGCTCATTGCTCAAAATTGCCTTTAAAACAGGCACTTTGGTCAATTTCTAAATACTCAAATATAATACCTTTTTCCTTACAATATTTTCTGACTACTTCTAAATCATATGACGAGTTTTCTCGAACATTATAGTTAACTGTGGCCACAACAATATCACTTCTTTCGCTAGATAACAAATCAAGCAAATACATTGAATCTGGGCCGCCACTAACACCTAATAAAATCACTATATAACTCTCTTTTTGTTATCAGTATTAAATTTGTTTGTCACAAAATTTATGTCATTATAAACTAATGATATTGCTGCATAAGCTACTCTTTCTAATACTTCTTCAACAATAAGCATTTCTTCTTTTGAAAACAGAGAAAGAACATAATCCTTGATAGCTAGATTATTACTTGCTCCAATTCCTACTCTAATTCTTTTAAAATCATTAGTTTTAAATTTGCTCATTAAGCTTTCTATTCCTCTATGTCCTGCACTAGATCCGCCAATTTTTATTGCTGCTTGTC
The DNA here is from genome assembly GCF_005061465.1 of Mycoplasmopsis bovis 8790. Lineage (GTDB taxonomy): Bacteria > Bacillota_I > Bacilli_A > Mycoplasmatales > Metamycoplasmataceae > Mycoplasmopsis > Mycoplasmopsis bovis_A. The sequence goes on along the minus strand of NZ_LAUS01000008.1, from coordinate 173,827 downwards.
CAACGGAAAAACTTAAATCATCATAAATAACAATGATGTCAGATGGATCAATCTTGTAAAAATTAGCTATTGAATAAATAAAATCACCTGATTTATTCATATATGTAAGAGGTCTGGCCAAAATAAATCCGTCAGATACAGCAAACTCACCATTAAATTTCTCTTTATTAAGAGAAATATTTAGCTTTTCACAAATTTTATCAATTGCCAAAAATCCTGCATTGTGTCTTGTGAATCTATATTCATTTCCTGGGTTTCCTAGTCCAACAATCAATTTCATTATTCTGCCTCTTTCTTAATAAGCATTTTCAAGTTTGTGTAGTATTTCAAATCAGCATTAGGTGATTGAATTTTTTGTGTATATAAGTCCATTGAACCAAGCAACAATAATTCCTCTTTTGCTCTTGAAACAGCTGTATACATAAATTTTTTAGTAAACATATGTTCAACTCTATTTTTTAAAATACCGAATATAACACAGCTTGCTTCCGAGCCTTGAAACTTATGCACTGTTATAGCATATGCTAATGATAAATTCTCTAAAATTTCACTCTTTGTGTATTTAATTTTTTTGTCATTTCCAAATGCAACTACTATATGTATATTTCTGCTATCCAAGCTTATCTCTTCAATAATGCCTATTTCACCATTGAACACGTTTTTATCGTAATCATTTATTGTTTGAATAACTCTATCACCAATAAATAAGGTTAAATTGTTGTAAATAAATAAATTTTTCTTTGCACCAGTTCTTTTGACGTTTCAATCTTGAAGTCTCTTATTAACTTCATTTATTCCTGGCTGACCCAACTCTAAATATGAAGGAAGCAAAATTATGACATTATCAATAGAATACTTATTAACTTTTTCTTCGTATATTTTGACAATGTTATTTAAAAACTGGGTGCCATTTTGTTCAATAAACTTAACATTAGCAGTATTTAAACTTGGAACCTTGTTTTCGTTTATGGCTATAAAATGGTCAAATATGTCAATTTTATCTGTTCTATGTACTTCTTTTAATACAAATGTTGGAAACTTCTGACTGTTTATTATATCTTCTAATAAGTTCCCTTTTCCAATACATGGCAACTGATCTCTGTCGCCTACTAGAATCAATTTTTCAATACTTTTGCATATCTTTAATAGTTCATAAAATATTGGTAAACTAACCATCGAAAACTCATCAACAATAACAACTTTGACTAGATTCTCTTTCTCAAATGATTCAATAAATAATTCATCTTCATCAGGCTTTGAAAGTTTTAAAAAACTATGAATTGTTTTTGCTTCTATGCCTGTTTTATAGGTTAATATGGTAGATGCACGCCCTGTTGGAGTTAAAACAGCAATATCTTTTTTCTTATAATATTTGCCATCTAATAATGTCTCCACAATATAAGCAATTAAATAACTTTTTCCTGTTCCTGGATAACCAGTTATTACAGAAACCGGATTCTTTAATGCACTAGAATAAGCTTCTTTTTGTTCGCTTGATAAATTTTGTGATGGTAAAGGAATAATTTGTTTCTTTATTTCTTGATCTCTTATTTTTATAAGTTTTTTGCTAATAAAAAGTTCTTGTTCATAAATTTCGTTCAATGAAAGTCTTTTAGATAAGCTATCAAAATATATTTCACCACGTTGAATCATTATTTTAAGAGACTCAATGATTAAATCATTAGGAATACTATATTTTTCCAACAGCATGCCTAACAATGAGACAATATATGATTGTTCAAAAAGTGTGCTATTGTCTGAATTATCATTCCTATATGAATCATAAAAATTTCACAATTGTCTATAAAGCGGCGAGTCATCATAGTACATTGAACAAAGACTACTAAAATTAGTTCTTAATATTTTGTAAGTAAATGCTCTTACTTTTTTGTAAGCATCTAAATCAGGATTAATAACCGAAGCAAAAGCATCCACAAGCTTAAAATCAATTCAGTGGTCAACATACAATTCATATGGATCTCCGCCATTTTTGTACCGGCTAACAAAATCTTTATTTTCAAATTTTGTGTGCAGTTTATCATACAACTTCAAAAGACCGTGCTCATAAAAAAAGTCATAATCTTTTTGATCGAAGCTATCAATAAAGGCCTTTAAATTTTCGTATACTGCTGTTTTAAGCACATTTTTGGCAATAGTTACATCATTAAATAACTCTTTGATACTTGACAAATCTAATTCATTTTTTATTTTCTGGATTCCTTTTACCCCTAGGCCGCTCACATTACTTACTAGCATTTTTTCAACATCACTGTCATTATCAGGACTAACAATTTTACAACTAATCAATTCGTATGATTGGTTTTGGTACTTTGAACGTTTAAATGATTTTGCTTTAATTTCAATATCATAAAAACAAGAACTCTTAATGCCTTGTTTACTACTATAAATAAAATAGCGTTCTTTATCAGAGCTAGACTCAAAAATTCAGAGCTCTCTTGTTCCGCTACTGTCAGCCCCGCTTCATTTAATAGTTAAAAACTTTCCTTTTAGTTTAATTACTTCTTGATTACTATTGCTTGATACAATCATTTTTATTAATTATAGAGTAATAATAACCTTATGAATTAAATTATGTTCATTTATAAATCATTTAAAAATCAGACATATATCAACAATCAATTGTGGATAACTCATTAAAATATTGTGGATAACTTGTTATATAAACACTTTATAAACCAATAATAATATTTATTATTTTATTATTATATATATGAATATCAACAGCACTAATGATAAGGAAATTGCTTTAAAGTCTTACACTGAAACTTTTTTAGATATTCTGAGACAAGAATTAGGTGATCAGATGCTTTATAAAAACTTTTTTGCTAATTTTGAAATCAAAGATATTTCAAAAATAGGTCATATAACAATTGGAACAACAAACATAACACCTAATTCTCAATATGTAATTAAAGCTTATGAAAGTAGCATTCAAAAATCTCTTGATGAAACATTTGAACGTAAATGCACATTTAGCTTTGTTTTGCTCGATTCAGCTATAAAAAAGAAGATAAAACGTGAAAGAAAAGAAGAGGCAATTGAAAATATTGAATTGTCAAATCGTGAAGTTGACAAGACTAAAACATTTGATAATTATGTGGAAGGTAACTTTAATAAAGAAGCTATCAGAATAGCAAGATTAATTGTTGATGGTGAAGAAGACTATAATCCAATATTTATTTATGGGAAATCCGGAATAGGCAAAACGCATTTACTCAATGCCATATGTAATGAGCTTCTTAAAAAAGATGTTTCTGTTAAATACATAAATGCTAATTCTTTTACAAGAGATATATCATACTTTCTTCAAGAAAACGATCAGCGTAAGTTAAAACAAATAAGAAATCATTTTGACAATGCCGATATAGTTATGTTTGATGACTTTCAAAGTTACGGAATAGGCAATAAAAAAGCAACAATTGAACTAATTTTTAATATTTTAGACAGCAGAATAAATCAGAAAAGAACCACAATAATTTGTTCCGACCGACCTATATATTCTTTGCAAAATTCATTTGATGCTAGATTGATAAGCCGTCTTTCAATGGGATTGCAACTTTCAATCGATGAGCCACAAAAAGCTGACCTACTCAAAATATTAGACTATATGATTGGCATAAACAAGATGACACCGGAACTATGGGAAGATGATGCGAAAAACTTTATTGTTAAAAACCATGCAAATAGCATAAGAAGTTTAATTGGTGCAATAAATCGTTTAAGGTTTTATAACTCTGAAATTGTTAAAACAAATTCAAGATATACACTTGCTATAGTTAATTCAATTCTTAAAGACATTCAGCAAGTAAAAGAAAAAGTTACACCCGGTGTCATTATTGAATACGTTGCTAAATATTACAAGCTTTCGCGTTCTGAAATACTAGGTAAAAGCAGAAGAAAAGATGTTGTTTTAGCTAGACATATAGCTATTTGAATTGTTAAAAAGCAACTAGACTTATCACTAGAGCAAATTGGCAAGTTTTTTGGCAATAGAGACCACTCTACCATTATCAATGCTGTTAGAAAAATTGAGAAAGAAACAGAACAATCTGACAGAACATTCAAAAGAACTATTTCTGAAATAAGCAACGAGATTTTTAAGAAAAGTTAACAATTAAAAAAATATTTATAAACACATAGTTTTAAGCAAAAATACAAAAAGAACCTAATAAAAAAACAAAAAAACGATACTTTTTGTACTTATCAACAAATTAACAAAACATATATTTATTATTTAAGGAAAAAATGAAAATTATTGTAAACAAAAATTTTTTAGATGACATAATTGAAATTGTATCTAGATTCTCAGATCCACTTAGTTCTTTATATGGAATGAGATGCATAAAAATAACAGCAAACAAAAATGTTGTTAAATTTGAAGCAACAAATGAAATAACTAACATTGTAAAAAACGTTAAAGTTGATGATTCAAAAATCATTGTAGAAGAAGATGGTGAGTTTTTGGTTCAAGCAAATTATTTTAAAAGCATTATCAAAAAATTAAATGGATTTATTGAAATAAAAACTTACTTTAATAAAATGGAAATTAGACAACAAGATTCAGTTTATACTCTTACATTAAATGAGTTAGTTTCTTTCCCTCAAATCGATGAAAACATAAATATTAAAAAATTTAATGTAAACACCGAAGAATTTAAAAAAGCTGTTAAAAATGTTGCTTTTGCAGCAAGCAATGGAGCTAATTTAATATATAAATGTATAAATTTTAAAAGTTCTGGAAATAAATTAAATTTGGCAGCAACTGACACATTTAGATTAGCCTATTATTCAATCAAAACCGATCAAATGTTAGATGATTTTGATTTCAGTGTCAATGCAAAAGATGTTAAAGAGTTACTTCCAACAGATGTGCCAAAAATTGTAACAATGTTTTACAACTCTATAAAATTTGGTGTTGAATATGACAACACAACAATAACAGCAAGAATTACTGATTTACCATATCACAATGTTGAACAATTGTTTAACAAAGCAATTTCAAACACGAAGCACAAAATAACCATTGAGAAATCTGAGTTTAACAATCTTTTAAATAAGATCTGAATTAATTCTTCTGCTGACAAACAAAACAGAATTGAATTAAAAATTTCTAATAACGAAATAAATATTTATACAAAATTAGATGAATTAGGAGATTCGAATGTTAAAACAACGAAATTTGTTTTAGAAGGTTCTCCATTTGTTTTTGATATGAATTTTAATTATCTAAAAGAAGCAATAACAATAACCGAAGGAGAAACATATATTTTAATTGATGAAAAAGTACAAAACATTGTTCTCTTTTCTAAAGATAATCCAAATTCAAAACAAATAATAACTCCGCTTAGAAGGTAAAAATGAAACCTGAAATTTATATTAAAAATGATTTTATAACAATAGGTCAATTATTAAAAAAGATTGGTTTAATTCAAACAGGCGGGGGAGCAAAATTTTATTTAGAAAATAACAAGGTTTTAATAAATAATAAAAAGCCTGAAGGAAGAAACACCAAAGTTAAAAATGGAGATTTGCTTATAATTAACTCAAACATTTTTATTGTAAAAAAAGAGCCTGTTTCTGATTAAATAATTATATTATTTTATTTTAATGTTATAATATTTTTGCTATTTTTTAATAATAGCTTTTGGAGGGGTAGCGAAGCGGCCAAACGCGGGTGGCTGTAACCCACTTCCTCACGGTTCGGGGGTTCGAATCCCTCCCCCTCCACCATTTTTGCCCCATAGCCAAGCGGTAAGGCAACGGGTTTTGGTTCCGTCACGCGTTAGTTCGAATCTAACTGGGGCAGCCATATGTTCTCGGAAGAGAGCATTTTTATTTTTTTCTTATACATTAGTTTTATAGGCTTAAATGTATAATTTTTATATGAAACCAATTTATAAATACAATGTTGTTTTTAAAGATAATAACAACCCAGACGAAAACATTATTTTTTGCCACGGATTAAATTCAACAGCAGACAGATTTGATATTTTTAAAAACTATTGAACAAAATCGAATTACTATGCTTTACAATTTCCTGCTAGCAATTTAACACCTGTTTTAGAAGGTGACGAACCTAGCGTGTTTTGTTTTGCAAGATTAGTTGTTGAATTTGTAGAAAAAAATAATTTAAAAAATGTGACACTTATAGGTCACTCATTAGGTGGCGGGACAATTTCTTTAGCATATCAAATGAGACCAGATTTATTTAAGAAATTAGTTTATATTGCTCCAATGAACAAGCCGGCTTTAGCATTATTTGATAGATACAAAAAAGACTACTTTCCACAAGACTATGAAGGCTTTTTAGACTTAATGCGTTCATTATATTACGATATATCTAAATTTACATCTGATCCTGAATGAGTAAAAGAGCAAAAAGAAAATTTTGATCCTTATTTATATAATAATCCTGATATTGTAAAATTAGGCACACCAGATATGAGAGTTTTTGAAGCTATTGAAGAAACTTTAAAAATAATTAAAGTTCCTACGCTTCTAATTTTAGGCGAAAAAGATGGTGTTATCTTAAGGCAAGAATGCATTGATTACTTTAAAAAATATGTCCAAAATGTTGAAACACATTGGATTCCTAAAACAGGACATATGATGTACCTTGAAGATTGAAATTCATTCATTAATATATTAGAACCATTTTTGGATAAATAACTATGAGCATTATTTATAAATATGATTATGTTTTTAAAGACAATGATAATCCAGATGAAAATATAATTTTTTGTCATGGCTTTAATTCTTCACCAAACTCTTTTAAAATTTTTGAGAATTATTGAACAAAGTCTAATTATTATGCTCTTCAATTTCCTGGTAATAACCATACAGTAATTAAAGAAGGTGATGAAGCTACTGTAGAATGTTATTCTGACTTATTAATCAAGTTTATTGAAGACAATAAGCTAAAAAACATTATTTTAATTGGTCATTCTATGGGTGGGGGAACTATTTCGTTAGCTTATCAAAAAAAGCCTGAATTATTTAAAAAATTAATTTATTTAGCACCAACAAATAAGTCTTCTCAAAACGTTACCGAAGCTTTTCTTAGAGATTATTTTCCTAAAAATTTCGATGAGTTTATAGGTTTTTTTAAGTCTTTATATTATGATGTTACCAAGTTTACATCTAATGAATCATGAATGAGATTAGTTAAAAACACATTTGATCCTTATGATTTTAATAATCCAACAATTACAAAACTAGGTCAATATTTAATAAGTAACGAATTTCATGACAAATTAGAATTAGCTCTTAATTCAGTGAATGTTCCAGCATTGCTTATTTTAGGTGAAGATGATGGTGTTGTTGACAGAGATCTTTGTATGCAATATTTTAAAGAAAATGTAAAGAACGTAAAAGCATTATGAATGCCAAAAACAGGACATATGATGTTTGAAGAAGACTGAAACAACTTTATTAAAATTGTTGAAGAGTTTTTGAATTCATAGATTCAAAAAACTGCTAAAAGCACTATAAAAAAGCCTTTACGGCTTTTTTGTTTATTGTTGTTTAGAGTTTTCTTCTAGTGTTTTTAATGATTCAGTAGGAATTGTTTCGCAAAAGCCAAACATTTCAACTATTCCTTTAAATGATGCTTCAGGAATAGCTAATTCATTTAACTGTTTAAATTTTATTGATAAGTTTATTTTATCCTCTTCATTATTTTCTATTTTTCTAACAAACTCAGGATCTGCAACAAACACTGAACTTAAACCCACTAAATCTGAATATTTTAATGCATCTAGGCATTTTTGAGGTGTGTTTACTCCTCCGGAAGATATAATAGGAAGCCTTCCCTTAAACTTATTATAAATAACTTTATTTATAAGTTCACCCTTATATTGGTTGTCAGATCTTACTTTATTAAGATAAATATCATGACCTCAGGAAGCAATTGCTAAATAATCAATTTTTCCTTTAGAAATAATTGCTTCTACAAGATCTATAAAATCCAAGACACTATATCCTAATTCAGGCCCATATGTTTCTTCTGGGGTTGCACGAAACCCAAATATAAAATCCTTGCTTGCATTCTTATCAATAACTTCTCTTATTTCTTCAACAATTTCTAAACATAGTCTTGATCTGTTTTCAAAAGTTTTTGATGAATATTCATCGTTTCTTTTATTAACAATTGAACTAAAAAATGTTTGTATTAGCAATCTTTGAGCCATTGAAATCTCAATTCCGTCAAAACCAGCTTTTATAGCTCTTTCTGTGGCTGAAGCATAATCTTTGACTATTTGCTTAATTTGCTCTATGCTTAATTCAAAGACTTCATGCTCTACAGGAATATGGTTTTTTTCATAAGAAGGCCCATAAAGAAAACCATGCTTTTTTAAGCTAGCTTTTGAAAATTTGCCAGCATGAGCTAGTTGCAAAATTGCTATATTGCCTTTAGATTTCATTGCTTTAGCTAATTTTTTTAACGATTCAATATCATCATCACTCTTAGCGCTATATCCATATTCAAAAAGTTGACCAAATTCGTCAAAATAAGTTCCACCAGAAATAAGTAATGGAGCACAATTGGCTCTGCGCTCTGAATAGTTTTCTTCTTCTTTAGTAACTTTTCCATCTTTAGTTGCTAAGCTTAAAGTCATAGGAGAAAGAACAAAACGATTTTTTAAAACAAAGTTTTTAAGCTTAAAAGGTGTAAATAATGGTGAGTATTTATTCATCATCTACCTCACTTAATATTACTTTCACAACATCTTCTGCACTTATATTGTTAAAAAAGTATTCAGCTAAATTTGCCTTATTTATAGCATTTAACAATTCATCATAATCTAACTTAACACCCACCAAAGACTTTTCTAATTCAGCAATATTTTTTTTAGCAAAAAAGTCTCCACTTATTTTAATTTTTTTAATTTTTTGACCTTCTATATCTAGTGAAAAGTTAATTGTGCCAATTGCTAATCGTGCATCACGGTTATATTCATATATAGGACTTAGACCATAATTTCAGTCTCAGTTTTTATATTTAGTGTTAACCAACTCATCAATTTGCTCTCAATCTTGCTCTGTTAAAACATATCTTTTGATTTCATTTAAATCTTGAACATTAAATAATTTTTTAACTACTAAATCTTTAAATTCAAAAATATCCATATTTTTATATGGCTCATTAAAATAGTCACTTAATTGAGCAATTCTTTGTCTTACTGATTTAATTCCTTTAGCCTCTATTTTCTTGCGATTAGGCTTTAGAACCTGTGACATAGCATCATAATCAATTTTATATATGTAAGTATTGCCACCATAAATTGTGTCACCAATTAATGCCATAGCTGCACCACTTACCTTAAAGCCATCAATAGTTAGATCATTTTTGCCTGACTGAATCACATTTTTAGCTCCTAACTCTTTAATAATTCTTATTGCTGGCTCTAAGAATTTTTCATAGTTACCTAAAATGTTTTCATTATTTTTGTATGGGATTAAATAGCAAATTCCCATTTGATTGCTGTCAATATATATTGCACCACCACCAGTGTCCCTGCGCACAATTGGAATATTATGTTCTTTTAAATATTTGAAGTTAACTTCAACTTCTGGATTTTGAAAATATCCTATTTGAACATAAGGGTCTAACACAGCAGGAAAAGCAACAATTTCATCAAATTTTAGATGGTTTAGTGCTCATATTTGAGTAGCTAGATAATAAGCTCCATCTTTTATGTATTTACCGTTTCTAATTGGCTCAATTAAAATCATATATACCCCTATAAAACAGCTATATTTAAAAATATTGATTTATGAATAAAGCATAAATCAATACTGTTCTTATTCTTCATCTAAAATTATTTTTGAAACTTCTTCTGGGTTTATTTCATTAAAGAAGTAGCTTTGTATATCAGCATCTTTAAAAGCTTTAACTAAATCATCAAAAGTCATTTTTGTGCCAACTAAAGCTTTTTCTAATTCTGTAATATCTTTTTTAGTAAAGAAGTCACCGCTTATTTTGATTTTTTCAATTCTTTGGCCTTCGACAGCAAGAGAGAAGTTAATTGTACCAATAGCTAAACGAGCATCACGGTTATATTCATATCTAGGACTTAATCCATAGTTTCAGTCTCAGTTTTTATATTTAGTATTAACTAATTCATCAACTTGTGCTCAGTCTTGTTCTGTTAACTCATAACGCTTAACTTTACTTAAGTCATCAACACCAAATAACTTTTTAATAACTAGGTCTTTAAATTCGAAAATGTCTAAATTACGGTATTGTTCGTCAAAGTAATCACTTAAAGGCGCAACTCTTTGTCTTATTGATTTAACACCCTTAGCCTCGATTTTTTTACGGTTAGGATTTAATGAATCCACCATTGCATCATAGTCAACTTTATATAAAAGTGAGTTTCCGCCATAAATTACATCTCCGTTTAGCATCATAGCAGCACCACTTACTTTTCTTCCATCAATTGTTAAGTCATTCTTACCAGATTGAACAACATTTTTGGCACCTAATTCTTTCAACATTTTGATTGTAGGTTCGTAAAATTTGTCATAGTTGCCTAAAATATTGTCTTTTTCGTCATATGGAATTAAATAACAAACATTAACAGAATTGTCATCAATATAAATAGCACCACCACCTGTGTTACGACGAACAACTTCCAAATTGTGTTCTTTTAAATATTTAAAGTTAACTTCAACTTCAGGATTTTGGAAATATCCTAATTGAATATGCGGAGCAGCTATACCTGGAAAAACGATTTTTTCATTTAATCTTAAATGGTTCATTGCTCAAATTTGAATAGCTAGTCAATATGCGCCATCCTTAACATATTTACCATTTCTAATTGGTTCTACTAATATCATTTTTAACCTCTAATAATTTATTAATTGTATCTTTTATGTCATCTGTTCAAACATAGGTTCTTTGTCTTATTTCTAAAGGTGTTCTGTATGATTTATTGTTCATAGCAATGTATTTTGAGCTTAAATATTCTTTTGTCATTTCTCAAAAAGGAAACTTAATTAATGTTGGTGTTGAATAACCAACCCCAATTTCTCAGAAAAGAATTTTTTGACTTTTATGCCTATAAATAAAGTCTTCATACATTTTCTTCTCTTCAAAAAAACGCGAATCCTCAACCATTCCCTTGCCTTTAAGTCTTTTATTTACTTCCAAGAACTCATTGCATTTTGGACATCGCGGAATAATTTCTAAAGGAACTTTCATATTCTTTTGCTTTTCAATCATTTCATAAACAACTTTATCATTTGAATAAAGTGTATTATGACACATCTTTGAACACTGAAGAAGGTTGTATTTACCTTGAATATAAAAAATCTTTTCAGAATCAAAATCAGCCGCTTCTAATGAATTATCACTGTTAGTAGTTATTATGTGATAGTTTTTATCTTTTAAGTATTCCTTAAGTTTTAAGAAACTTTCGCTTGCTGGTTGGTCAAAGTAATTAAGCTTCATAAATCTTGAGTGAAATGCTCAATAATTCTGTATATCATCAAAATGATATACACTGGCTTGTAGCATATCTAAGAATTTAAATTCATCAATAAAATCTTTAAAATTTTCGACAAATCTAGCTCCGCTATAACCTATGCCATCTGCACTAGTCATTCCTGAGCCAATGCCAATAACAATTGCATCAGCTTCATTAATTAATGCATCTAGTTCTTTAATAGAATTTAATTTCAGCATATTAAAAGTCTTCTAGTTGTTCTAAAGTTTTAGGATCTATATCACTTAAAATCATTACTCAGTTTTCACTGTCATTAGGAGAACTTAATAATTTAGGGTTTGCCATCGCAGCCTTATTAATTTCAACAACAGAGGCATCAAAAGGCATTTTAAGTGTCAAAATAGCCTTTGAAGCTTCTAAATTTAAGAAAATGTCATCTTTGTGTAAAACTTTTTTATCTGTGTTTTTATATTGAATAAAGCCAATTGTTCCTATGTCATCTTGCATTTCAGGTGTAAATCTTAAGTAGTATTGTTCTTTTCCTTCTAATTTTTCAACAACTAAATATTTAACAACTTTTTTCATTTTCACTCCTTTTAAAATAAAAATCTGCAACATTCTTGATAGCTATTTTACGCTCATTTATATTCGCTAAAGTTGGCAAAATCATCAAATGATTTACTTTCAAATCTAAGCATAACTTATTAAGTCGATCGATATCTTTTCTATCAAAGACATTGAAAATGCTTTTGCGTAAACGCACAAAGTTTTTTCTTTGTTCATCATCAAGGCGAGATAAATCAAAATCTTTGTAGGTCGGAAAGAAAGAAAATTCATTAGGGTTTACAAAAGAACGATAAAACGCAAGTAAATCGTGATTTTTACATGCACTTGCAGAGTCTATTCCACTCACGATATTTACACTAATTCCAATGTCTGGCGGGTTTTCATTTCAAGCTGTTTTATAGGCTTCAAAGTACGAATTAATTACAGTTTCAGCATAAATTATTGACGGATTTAAAAATCATCCATAATTTATTGCAAATTTGTGCTTAGCGGCAAATATTGCGCTTTGTTCTGATGTAACAAGCATAACCGGCATAATTTTTTGGTCAATATTAGGATTAACTCTTAAAGAGATAATACTTTTGCTGTTAATGTAATTATCCACTTCCAAAAGCTTTTGTTGGAATTCTTCAGAAGTTAATGAGGGTTTAAGTAACTCAATTGTCTCTTTTGTACCTATATTTGAGCCAAATCCGTAAATAAAACGATCAGGATGTAACAAATTAAGTGTCTGAATTTGCTCAGCGACATTATATGCTTGATAATTAGCAAGCATAATTCCACCACAACCTAATTTGATTTTGTCAACCTTATTAGCTAAATGATTAAGAAGAATAAGCGGACTAGAAATAACTAGTGAGTTCACATTGTGTTGTTCACTAATCCAAAATGAGTAAAAGCCTAAATCTTTTGCATATTGACAAAGCTCAATAACTTCATTATATGCTTTTGAATAATCATTTTGGATAGTTAATAATCCATGGTCAAGAATGCTTATCTTCATAGTTAAATTATAAAACTAAAGATGCATAAAATAGGGCTTTTGGAAAATTTAGCATAATTTGATAAATTAAGCACAAGCAAATGTTATTAATTACTTTTTTAAGCATATTTATAAAGTCTATGAAGTATAAATTAGCAATTAAATTGAAAGGTAACATACTTTAATTTATATGTATAATACAAATTATGGAAAATAGATTGATAGAAAATCAAAAAAGTAGTCAAAATGAATTCAACAGATTCAATAGAGCCACATCAGTAGTAAGCAGGAAAAATGCTTTTCTAGGTGCTTCAGTTGGTTGATTTTCATACTCTACATTTGTTGCGTTTATTAGTGCTATTGTAATGCTTGTATTCTTCAGCAAAGCATTAGTTTATATGCAACAAAACATATTTTTAGCAATAGGGCTTTCGCTCTTGTTAATAATATTTATTTTTGTTGAATTCATTGTAGGTCTGAAAATGAACTTTTGGACGCAGCTTGTCATAATAACATTAAGTATGGTTCTGTTTGGAATTATTGTACTATCATTTGCAATTGTTGAATTATTAGAAACATTTGCTAAAGGTGCACAAATTACAAACTTATCTCTTGCCCAAACTTTTGGCGTCATAATTGCTCCAATTGTTATTATGGCTATTATGGCAATATTAGCCTACTTTGATTTGATTAAAATTAAACTAGCATATGCATTAACAATATTTATATTCATAAGTTTCTTATTTATTTGAATAATAAGTTCTTTCATTTTTAGCTCATGACTTTATTCATTAATTCCTGCATTTGGATTTGCTTTAATGGTTTGTTATATGGCTATTGATTGATGATTAATTAGCAGATACAACAAAGCATTTAATGCTACAGTAAGTAATGATTCAACCAGAAAAGAGTTCATGAAGCTAACAATATACTTTGGATTTAAATTAGCATACGACTATATATATGCACTTGTATATCTAATAAGATTAGTAAGATTGGTTAAAAATTAATATACAAAAACCAGGCAGCGAGCCCGGTTTTTTTATGTTTATTAAGGTTATTTTCTTGTTTCAGAAGCCAATCAGTCAACCATTTTTTGGAATTGACCACCAGGATCAGTAGGAAATTTATTTCCTAATGCTTTTTTAGCTGTTTCCATTTGATCTTTTAAAGATTTTTGAATCTCTGTCTTCTTTTGTACATAGTATGCGGTTGCATCTTTTAATGCTTTGTTAGCTATTTCATCATTTTTATCATCTAATAATCCTGATGTTGCAACGCCTACATATTGTTTGTCTTCAGTGTCACCATAGCCAAAGACTGTTGGAGTACCATTCTTCTTACCAATTTCAAATCCTGGTTGAAGATCTAGTTGGTTTTCACCTTTGCTATATAAGTCAGCTAAAATGTTGTAAACTGCTTGACCAATTAATTTCATAACTGATGTAAAGATTCTGTGACCTTTTAATGCATTCTTTTGGTCAGCATCAACACCAATAATGAATTTATCTTTATCAGCTAATTTTTTAATTTCTTTTGCTGTGTCAGTTGATAATGAACCAGCAACAGGGTAAGCAGCTGTAGCTTTAACTACAGAGTTAATAGCTGTAGTAGCTTGAGGTGTTCCTGAAGTAAATAAAGTATTTAGCTCAATAGTTTCATTTAATGACTTAGTCTTAGCTTCTGGGTGTTCTTTATTTCAGTCAATAATACCTTGGAAAGTACCAGCTATAAAGTCAGAAACTGCAGGTCAAGGAATACCACCAAAAGCACCAATTGTACGTTTTTCAGGTTGGTCTTTATAAACTTGTGAGAAGTAATCTGCAAGTGCGCGTCCAGCTATATATGCAGCTTGTTTAGTGTCAAAGATAACTGGAACTAAGTGTCCTTCACCTATTTTGCTAATAAATGTTTTAACATTTGCATCATCATCTGTGAAAAGATCAAAGTCAACAGTAATAAAGACAATGTTATTATCTTTAATTTTCTTGATGTAGTTATCATCTAAACCAACAAGTGAAGCTTTGTGTGTGAATCCACAAAGAACAATGTATTTGAAGCCACTGTCAATAGCGTTTTTGTAAGCTTCAACTAATTGACCTTTTTTAGGTTCATAAACTTTGTTTCTTAAATTTTTGTTGCCGCTAACTTGAGCTTTGTCTAATCCAAGTTCGTAAGAAACTTTATGAACTGCTTCTCATCCTGATTGGTTAAATGATTCATCGTGAACAGAACCTTCATCAGTTATAAAGGTTGCTTTAGGCGCATTTTCAATAGTTAAGCCTTCTCTTAGTTTAAGTCCCTTACGAGAAGTAATGTGTGCAAGTGTTGAAATAGTTTTTACACCATCAACTTCTGTTTCTTTAAAGTACTTGTCACCACAAGATGCAGCTACCAATGGTACTGATAAAACAGGAGCAGCCCCTAAAAATAGATAGAATTTATTTTTCTTCATTTTGATCCCTAATTCAAATATATAAAGTTCAAAAATTAAATTTCCTAGTTTAGTTTTTAAACCATATATATTATATTAAATTTAATATTTGCCTATAGCGGTGTGAAACAGGCAAATTAAACTAATGAAATAGTAAAACCGACTCTATAACTTTTCTCTCATTTTTAGTTATTTTCATCGCTTTACCATTAAGCATATTAAATACTAAAATACCTATAAATAAGTTAAATATGATCGATAAGTTGCCAGGATGATATTTACTTCAAATATTTTCCCCAGGCTTTTTGTTCATTAAAAAATTCATTCATTTACTTGATGCTAAAAGTGTGCAAAATGGGCCAATTAAAAACACAAGCAGTAAAAGACTCAGTGATGCCACTACACTAAAAGTAATAAGCAAAGTTTTTTGCTTAGAATAAACTAGGGCAAACATAATCATAAAAAAAGTTAAAAGAGTTAGAAAGCCAAGAAAAAATATTATAAGAATTCTAAATTTTTTATTTTGATTATACGAAGCTAGTTTTTCTAATTTTTTGATATCAATATTCATTAACTTTATATTTTTATTCATAAATTCCCTTACTAATTACTGAATTTAGCATTCCAAAGGCTATCATCAATAAACATTTATATATAATTAAGTTGTATTTACTTAAATATATTTTATACAAGAAAGGGGGTTTTATGGAGCATGAATATGCCGTTGAATTTGAGCATGTTACTAAAGACTTTGTTGGTATAAGAGCTAATGATGATGTTACTTTCAAAGTTAAAAAAGGCTCAATTCACGCGCTTATTGGTGAAAATGGTGCTGGCAAAAGTACGCTAACATCAATTTTGTTTGGCTTATATGAACCAACTGAAGGGTCAGTCAAAATTAATGGTAAATCAGTAATTGTTAAGAACCCTAACCAAGCTAATGAAATAGGTATTGGTATGGTTCACCAACATTTTAAATTAGTCGCAGCTTATACTAATTTACAAAATGTAATTATGGGTTCAGAGTTTACTTACAACTATTCGATGGGCACCTTGGATCTTAAGTTAGCTAAAGCTAAAATTAAAAGCATTCAAGAGCTATATGATTTACACTTTAATCTAAACCAAAAAACATCTAAAGCAACTGTGGCAACTCAACAAAAAGTTGAGATTATGAAGATGCTTTATCGTGATGCTGAAATTTTGATTTTTGATGAACCTACAGCTGTTTTAACAGACCAAGAAATTCAAGGTTTACTTAAAACAATGCAAGTGTTTAAGGAAAACGGCAAAACCATCATTTTTATTTCTCATAAACTCAACGAAGTTAAGCAAGTTGCAGATGAAGCAACTGTTTTAAGAAAAGGAAAAGTTATTGGAACATATGATGTATCCAAAACGTCTATTCCACAGCTAGCTGAGGCTATGGTTGGTCAAAAAGTTGTCGAAACAAAAAATACTGCATTATTTGATAGTTATGATAAACCGGAGCTTATCTCATTTGAAAATGTTTCAACTAAGAAAACTAGAGATTCAGTTTCTCTAAAAGATGTGTCATTTAAAGTTCACCCAGGCGAAATTTTGGCAATAGCTGGCGTTGAGGGCAATGGTCAAGAAACATTAGAATATGTTTTAGCGGGCTTAGTTAAACCTACACGTGGTGAAATTAAAATTAAAAATCCTGATTTTGATTCAAGTAATCCAAAATCAGTTGCTGAGTTTAATATTACCAACTGAAGTGTTGATAAAAAGAACAGAGCAGCCAAAATTAACATTGTGCCAGGTGATAGACACAAGCATGGACTAGTTTTAGACTTTAGTATCAGAGATAACTCTATTTTAAGATTGCTAAATGATAAAACTTATGCACCATTTGGTTTTATTAAAGCCAACAAAAAAGAAGAATTGTTCCAAAATATTGTTGCTAACTTTGATGTTAGAGGTACTAACCACGGTAATTCCTTGGCTAGATCGCTTTCTGGTGGTAACCAACAAAAAGCAATTGTTGGTAGAGAAATGAGCACTGATCATAATTTACTTGTGATAGTACAACCAACCAGAGGACTTGACGTTGGAGCAATTGACTTAATCCATAAGAAAATTCTCTTAGAAAAACAGGCAGGCAAAGCTATATTATTAATTTCATATGAGCTTGATGAAATTTTAGCTTTAGCTGACACAATTGCTGTTATTAATGATGGCAGAATATTAGATCTTAAACCTGCAGCACAATTTAATAGAACCGAGATCGGTTTATTAATGGCTGCATCAAACAAGGATGATGAAACAGAAGGAGAGGGCAATGAATAAGAGTGCTGAAAAACAACAAAACCCTGTTTTATCATTCTTTAGAAATTTCTGAAGCAAGGTTAAAAAAGGTGTAAATGCTGATAGTGCTGTTTCTACAAGAAGAAAGGCATATAACTCAATTTGATCAGTTGTATTTGGAATTTTTGTCTCAAGCATTGTGCTTTTAGTATTTTTCCAAACTAATCCATTTGAGTTCTTTGCCCAAGTTTTCAATGCAACAGCAACTAAAGGAAACATTGACTGAGTTTATATATTTATCATTTACTCACTCGCATCAATTGGTGTCGGATTCTCCTTTAAAACAGGGCTATTCAACATTGGGGTTGCTGGACAAATGTCGCTTTCAGGCGTTATTTGTTTAGCATTAATAAACCAAAGCAATGTAATTGAAAGTAATGGTGCTATTAAAAACCAAGGGTTAGTGTTCTTAATAATGCTGCTTTCAATTATTATAGGATTTTTATATGCTGCAATAGCTGGATTATGTAAAGCATTTTTCAACATCCATGAAGTTGTTTCAACTATTTTGCTTAACTGAGTGGCTGTTTATATTGGCAGTTTTATATTTGGTTCTAAATCACCATTTAACAACAGCTTTGTGTTTAAAAATGCATCAACTGGTTCGGCCCCTATTAACATTTCAGGTGGATTTTTTGACAAAAGTTCATTCTGAATTTTTGGAATGGTATTAGTAGCATTTGTGTCATTAACTTTATATATGATTTTTGCATTTACCTCTTTAGGTTACAAAATCAAAATGAACGGACTTAATAAAGACGCTAGTTCATATGCTGGTGTTAACCAAAAATTAACAACTGTTTTATCAATGGGCTTTTCTGGTGCACTAGCTGGACTTGCAGGATTTATTCACTTTGTCTTTAAAGCTAAGCAGTATGATGTTATAACGCTTTCCAGTCCGCTACCACTAGGTTTTGACACGATAGCTATATCATTAATTGGTATTAACTCGCCAATAGGAATTCTTTTCTCATCTGTTTTCTACACGATGCTAGAGTTTTCTAGAATTGAATTAATTAGTTTTTACTCAACAAGCGGTGTTAAAGAAGGTGGTATTGATCTAGTTGTTGGTGTTATTATATTCACGTCAGCACTTGCCTTAATGTTTACTAATTTTAGGCCTATTCGGAAATTTAGGTTATGAATTTCTTTGCTGACTCAAAAAGAGTACAAATGGCATTATCAAACCTATAAAGAAAAAGTTAAAGCAGTTAAGGAAAACACTAAATTACTTCTTATTGAAGCTCATAAAGTGTATACAGAAAATAAACCAAAATACAAAGAAATTAAGAGCAAAATTAGAGAGATAGAAAATGAAGCTTTAATTAAAGTTAAACAAGGTACTGACAAAAAGTTAGATAAGAAATTATCGAACAACGAGATAGAGAAAATTTTCCAAAAGTTAGCTAAAGATAAAGTTGCACTTAATCAAGAATTATCAAGATATGGTTACTTTGACATTAAAGATATCAAGAATCTTAAAAACGTTAAGCTAACTCAATTGAAAATCGAACTTAAAAAGATACAAGAAGAATTGCTAGACAATTATTTATTTATTGAATCAAGATTAATTTTTGCTCAAGGATTATATGACCAAAAGCACTATAAAATAGTCAAAGAACATAATTTAGAGCAATTCAAAAATGAGCTATTTTATCTTTATGAAGATAAAAAACAAACGATTAAGGATCTTCACAAACAACTAAAAAGTGCTCAAGCACAAAATGATGCTGAATTAGTTAATAAATTAAGTGCCGAGCTAACAAAATCGCAAGAAGAACTTGCTCAAATTAAAGCCAGTTATGCTGCTTACAAAAAAGACTTATTAGATTCATATAAAGGAATTGAAGTTAAAAACGTTTCTGGCGATGAAAATTCAAGCATCAGCATAAATCAAGACTTGTTCCATCAATATAAAGAAAAAATTAAAGCAATAGAATCTGTAGTAACAGGAGGTAATTAATGGAAAGTATAGCATTTATAACTAACGAAACATTATTCTTCGCCTGTGTTCTTGGACTAGCAGCTATTGCCGGAATATTTGCTGAAAGATCAGGAACAGTTAATATTGCAATCGAAGGTACAATGTCAGTCGGTGCACTTGGATACTGTATTACTTCAACCCTTTTTACAAGTGGTGGAAGAATTAGCGGTCTTAATTTAGATGTGCCCGGTCTCGAGATAATCTCACTTATATTTGCTGCTTTATTTGGCTCATTATTTTCACTATTGCTAGGTTTAGCAACAATAAAACTAAAGGCTGAACACACAATTACCGGTGTTGCATTAAACCTTTTATCAGTTGGTATTTGTGCTGCTATCATGAACCCTTCTCTTTTAGGTAATCCACACAAACAAATTGATCATACTGTTAAAGAGCTTGCATTAAGCACTAACTACAACAATTTTGGAAACATTTTAAGCTTTAAATTATTCTTACTAATTGCTGTTGTAGTTATTTCATGGTTTGCTCTAAACAAAACAAAATGGGGTTTACGTTTCAAAGCAGTTGGTGAAAATCCACAAGCTGTTGACGTAGCTGGTATTAATGTTTACAAATACAAATGAACAGGAATTGTTATTTCTGGATGTATAGCAGGAATGGCAGGTGGTGTGTTTGCCCAAAAATTACCATTTACTGGTCAAACTAACGGTTTTGGTTTCCTTGCCTTAGCAATTATGATTATGTCTCACTGAAACGTCTTAATTGTTCCTGTTTGTGCCTTATTCTTTGGATTCTTCCAACAAATGGGTGCATGATTACTTAGTGTTGAATTCGACAAGGTTGTTACTGTTGAAACAAAAGACAAAGTACAAAAATTTGGTGAACTAATTAAAGCTATTCCATATGTTCTTACACTTATTTCGATTATGGCCTTTAGTGGTCTGGCCCCTGGCCCAGCTGCTTCTGGTATAAATTATGATAAGTCTAAGAGATAATTAACCACAGATTATTATCAGCTCAGAGGAAAAAACTGAGCTGATTTATTTAATCCTTGAAGTACTATAAAACAGGCATTGTAGAATTTAAATAATAAAAAACTTAATGAGTGTTATAGTGTATATGCAAAACAGCCAAAAAACCTTGTTTTACAGGCATATAAAGCCAAAAATGAAAAAGTTTTTTTCTTTTTCTATACCGGCTCTGATACTTTAATTTTTTGGCTTTTTTAAGTACTTAAAATATGTAAAATAATTATGTTTTTTTAAAATTATAAGGAGAATGATATGCTAATAGGAATAAGCGGAATGATAAGCAGTGGTAAAAGCACACTAACAGCAAAATTACACAAGCATTTTAATACTTCATTAATGCTTAAAGAATATGATGAAGATAGTGAAGTGTTTAATACATTTTTAAAATGACTATATGAAAAACAACCGAACTTAACTATTGGCTTTCAATCATATGTGGTGGAGAATCATACAACTAAATTAAGTGAATTAATTAACGAGTTTAACAAACTAAATAAAGATTGACACACTGATCACATTTTTCTAGATCGTTTTAGCATTGAGCACTACATATTTGCAAATGTAAATTTAAGACCTAAAGGTCAAAATTATTTAGATGGTTATGATGCTTTATTTACTCATTTAATCACCAAGGATGAAACTCCTGATATTGCTATTTACTTAGATATGAGTTGAGAAACATTTCTTAAAAGAATCTTTGAGCGTGGAAGACAAGTGGAAATTGATAATTTCTATGCCAATGAAGAGTACTTTAAGACTCTTTACAATTTATATAAAGATTTGTTTATAAAACAAGCTGAAAAATTTAATTTAGAATATAAAATCATTGAAACTGACAACTTGAATGAAGATGAAGTCTTTGAAAAAGCTTTAGAAATTATCTCAAATCACAAAAACACTTTTAAAAGAGGCTAAAATGATAATTGGCATAAGTGGAATGATAAGCAGTGGCAAAAGTACATTAGTTAAAAAACTAAGTGACTATTATCCTAATTCAATCTTTATTGAAGAATTTAGTGAAGACGATCCTGTATTTAATACATTCTTAAAATGGTGTTATGAAAAACAACCTAACACCGATATTGCTTTTCAGTCGTTTTTAATAGAGTCTTTAACTGATTCATTTTATAAACACAAAGAAGAATTTCTAAAAAATCACAACATTCTAGAAGATCATATATTTTTAGACAGATTTATTTTAGAACACTATATTTTTGCAAAAGCCACTTTGGGTAAAAAGAATAAAAAATATTTTGAAGCATTTGACAAACTTTTTGCACACATTTATGATTCGAGGTGCAATCCAGACTTTGCTCTTTTTATAGATATCAACTGAGAAACTTTCAAGCAAAGAATATTTCAAAGAGGCAGAAAAGTTGAAATTGACAACTTTTATGCAAATGAAGAATATTTTAAGCACTTGCTCAGCATTTACAAAAGCACTTTTATTGACTTGGTGTCAAAATACAATATACCTTATGCAATAATAGATTCAAATAATAAAAGCAATTCTAAGGTTTTATCTGAAGGAACAGTTGCAATTGCAAATTACTTAAAAAGCAAAAAATAAAATCAGGGTTTCCTGATTTTTTGTATCTTTAAAATAGCCATATATGTTAATTTTTGTTTACTTTATCTTGAATAAAGGAAGCATCAAATAACTTTTCATAATCATTAGATCCATCGCTGTTTTTAGGAAATTGAATGTCAGGGCTAACGCCGTTTTCATAGCTATCAAATTTTTTATTAGCAAAAACATTGTTACTACTTAAAACTGTTATATTGCCCGTAGGAAAAACAGACATTTTTAAGTATGAAGCACCACCAGCTGTTTTAAAGCCCATTATTTTAGCAATCTTATTATCTTTAATAATACCAGTAAATAAATTGCCTGAAGAATATGTTATTGGTGAAGTTAAGAGGAAAAACTTAAAATCCTTTTTGAATGTTTTAACCTGAATTTGTATAGCTTTTTTAGAACCTGATTGTGGATTAATTAACTTGTAATCAAAAGGTTTATCGGTTAGAAAGCCCATAAGCTCAAACACAGCATATAATGATCCGCCAAGCATATGAGAAAAATCTAAAACAACATTAGTTACTCCCATAGATTTATACTCATCAAGTATAGGACTAAGATAGTCTGTAATTCCATTTATAAGCGCATCAAAACGCACAATTAATGTCTTATTGTCAGGCGTTAGTGTTGTTGTAATGAAATCATTTGTTGGTCTCGAAGCCATTTTCCTGAATTGAAAATATAGCTTTCAGTATTCTTTTATTCTGTTTGTGTCATTATACTCATTGTTTAAATCATCATATTGGGTTTCGTTTTGATTGTATCCGTTCATAAACAATTTTGTGTGTAAATCATCCAAACTGTTTATGATTTTATGGACTGTTTTATAGTGTTCTTCGTCTGATTCCAATAAATGTATTTTATGTTTTTCCAAAAGTTTCAAAGCTCAATTTTCATCTTTATCTTTTATCCCATAGAAGTTATCAAAAAGGAAATGCAAGAATTTAAATTGAAACTCTTTTAATTCTCTTGAGAGCTCTTTATTTAACTTGGCACCACTTAACTTTTTTCTATACTCTAAGTTTTCTGGATTGTGCAATTCATAAAAACTAAATACTAATAGTTCATTATTATTAAAGTAGAACTGATAAGATGATTCAGCCAAAATTAGCTGATTTAAAACAGCAAATGGAAGCAAAATTTTTCCATTAACCATTTCCATTTTAAGACCATATTTTTTTAAATCTATAACAACAGGATTGTCATTAATAAGAGATTCATTTTGAATGATGAATCTTAAATTGTGCTCACTTTCTATTGGCAATATAGAGTCTAAAAACTCATAGCTTGATAAAGTTAACTGTTGATTTTGATAATCAAACTTAAGAGAATGTGTTATATTCAATAGAGAGTTATCAGAAGCCGAATTATATTTATTTATAGAGTTAATGGTAAAAATATTATCTTTATAAAATCAATCAATTTTCTTGTGCAGGTTATAAAATTTGGACTGGTAATTAACATTGTGATAACTTTTGTCAATATCAATTATGCCATCTGAAATTTTCAAAAAATCATCAATTGAAACATAATTTATGCCATCAATATTGTAGAAGTCAATTTTACTAATTTTAGGATTGATATATCAATCTAAAGATTTTATTTGATAACTTGCCTTTTTGAAAGTCGGAGAAAGAATTTGGGCTTGAGTTACAGACTCTTTTTCAAAATGAAGTTTATCAGGTTGGCGATTAGCATCTTTTGTATTTTTTGAATTAACAGACTTTGAATTATTTTTATCGTCATTTTCGTTAGCATTTTTTGCTTTATTTTGATTTTCATTAGCTTTTGGAAAGCTAGTTGTTGTGTGATTGCTATTTTGAGCATTAATGATTTGATTAGTGCAACTGACTGTTGGTGCTAATAAGCCTGTTGTCAAAAGGAATCCAAGACGCTTTTTCATTTATAGTCCTTACAATTATATATTGAACAAGGTTAATCCATTATTTTTGAGGTTTTCCAACGATAGTTTTACAAGCTAAAACATTTTATGATCAATTACTAGAGATTATTATTTAGCTGATGCAGGTTTTTTAAATTTGGCAGGCTTATTAGATTCTGAGAGCTTAGAGCTCTCATTGGTAAAAAATTGATGGTTCACGTTATGATGAAGTTCTCATCCACTAATGTTTTGATCAAATGATTTTGCTCCTCCAAACATGCCATACATTGACTCAACTTTTTTTACCTTTCACTTACTGATGTCTTGATTAAAACTTTCGGCCTCAGAGAACATTCTGTACATAGATGTAACATTTGAAACATCTCACTTGTCTAGCGGTTTATTAAATGATTTGGCGCCCCAAAACATATCTGTCATATCATCAACTTTTTTAACGTTTCAATGGTTTATATCCTGATTAAAATTTTCGGCACCAGCGAACATTGAATACATTGATTTGACATTGTCAGTTTTTCAGTTCTTTAAAGATCCGTTGAATTTTGTAGCAGCTGAAAACGTTGATGTCATATTTGTAACATTTATGGTATTTCAATTTTCCAATGACTGGTTAAAGTTATGTGCCTCAACAAATGTTGATGTTAAATTAGTAACATTTTTAATATCTCATAGATCTAAATTTTCAACCTTGTCTGTTTTTAATCCTTTAAATGCCTCAAACAGAGAATTTATTTTCAATGGTAATTTGTCAGGCACTTTTACAGTATTTTTAGGAACGGTAACCATAATAATGGATTCGCCATTATCTGACTTGTAGTATCCAAGTTGCTTAATTATTATTTTTTTAGAATCATCAACCTCAAGTTTATTTATATTTTTGTCACTAAAGAAATGCTCTTCATTTTCTTTGCCCTTGAATGAATAAATTGTTGGAACAAAAGATTGAATGTCTCCAAATTTTAGTGTAAAGTTTTCATCACCTATTTTCAATTCTATAGTCTTCTTAGGATTTTCTTTGCTAATAAAATCTTTAGATTTGTTTTTGTCTGCCAATAAAAGAAATTTAGCAATATCCTCCCCCACATAAACTTTTAATTGATTGAGCACATCATCAAATGTATGAAAACTAGCGAAGCCATATTTATGTTTTTTTCAAATATTTTCAATCTTTTTCTGGTATTTTTTAGCTTCTTCAGATGAAATTGAAGGAGTCTCCATAATGTTTTCTTTTGCCTTCGGTTCATCTCTTTGCGGCATATCATTCATATTATTTAGTGTATATGTGTTGTTATCAATTCTTTCTTCTACGTTTGATGAAGTTTGGGAATTCGATTCATTGTTCTTAGGTGCTTCTTGTTTATTGTCATCACTAGTAGTAGTTGAATTAGTGGTGTTTGCAGCTGATGAAGATTCACTAGTGCTACCACTACTTTCAAGAGTACTTGTTGAATTGGTTTCAGTATTTTCATCAGCCGGAACTTCTATCCTGCTGGCACCAGTATTTATAATCTCAGGAACTGCAGAATTGCCTTTGCCACATCTAGCTGCAACAAAAGCTATAGATGTAGAAGCAAAAGGAGCAATTAACAAAAGTTTTTTAATTTTCATAGCTTTCCTTATAAAGTTTTTTGACCAAAATACAATAAAAATGCTAACTAGCACAAATTATGAGTCCTTAATAAATCGAAATATTTTAAGGCAAACAGGCATAATTAAAGAATGCAAACACAAAAAAATGTGAAAGTCTTATGAAACTCTCACTTTTTAAAGTCATAAAGTAAAAATAATTTACTTTAATTTAGCAAACTCAACAGCAATTTCAGCTGCAACTTTTGCATTGTTATAAACTAATTGAATGTTTGCTTCAAGGCTCTTGCCTTCGGTTAATTCAAGCACTCTAGATAATAAATATGGTGTTGTTTTTTTACCGCTAATACCTTCATCATTTGCTTGTTTTATAGCCTTATTTATGTTATCTAAAATATAATCATATTCAAGACCATATTGCTCTGGGATAGGATTAGCTAAAACAATTCCGCCGTTTGTAAACTCCCATTTTTCCTTCATTATAGAAGCAACTTCATAAGGAGAGCGAACATTATATGTTGTATTAAATTCACTAGATGAAGAATAAAAAGCAGGCAATTTATCAGTGTTATATCCTAGTACTTCAACACCTTTAGTTTCTAAATATTCTAATGTAAGTCCTAAATCTAGAATTAATTTGGCGCCAGCGCAAACCACTAAAACATTATTTGAAGATAGTTCTTCCAAATCTCTTGAAATATCAAATGTTTTTTCAGCCCCTCTATGAACTCCGCCAATTCCACCAGTTGCAAAAACAGGGATTCCGACTTTTTGTGCAACTAAAATTGTTCCTGAAACAGTTGTGCCACCGTTTTTCTTGTTAGCTAAAACATACCCAAAGTCTCTCTTGCTGGTTTTGATAACATTTTTTAATTTTGCTAATTCTTCGATTTGATGGTTTTCTAATCCAACATGAATTACTCCGTTAATAATTGCAATTGTAGCTGGCACTGCTCCTTGTTTTCTTATAATACTCTCAACATTAAGCGCCATTTCTACGTTTTTTGGATAAGGCATTCCATGAGTGATGATTGTTGATTCTAAGGCAACAACAGGTCTTTTGTGCTTTAGTGCACTTTCAACTTCTTTACTAAAAACTATATTCATATTAGTTATCCTCCATAAGTTCTTTCGATAGTGAACTTTTATTTAATTTATCGTTTATTGTCATTAAGCTAAGCAAAGAAAATTTTGCAAAGGTCGCGCCAACTTTCAATAGGTGCATATTATTTATAAGCCCATAAATAAGGCCTGCACAGAAAGCATCACCAGCACCAGAAGTTGATAATGCTTTTACAAGGGTTGACCTATAAAATTCTACTACTCCTTCATAATTAGCATATATACATCCATTTTCACCATCGGTTATAACAACGGACTTTACTCCCAGCTCAATAGCTTTTGATGCTAAAATAAACAAATCAGTTTCAGATGAATTTAGTAAACTTTGAAACTCTAGCTTATTTCCTTTAAGAAGCGAAATATGTTTTAAAACAGGCTTAAACTTTAAAATCTTATAACTGGAAACAGCCTCAGCTACAATAAATTTATCATTAAAATTCTTACATAGCTTAGCAATAAGATTTGAACTTAGATTGGCATCAAGACATAAATATTTTGATTTATCCAATAATTCTTTATATGCTAACAGGTCATTATAGTCAATAGACTCAGTAATTTTAGTGTCGCTTGCAGCAACATTCATA
This sequence comes from Mycoplasmopsis bovis 8790, assembly GCF_005061465.1. Lineage (GTDB taxonomy): Bacteria > Bacillota_I > Bacilli_A > Mycoplasmatales > Metamycoplasmataceae > Mycoplasmopsis > Mycoplasmopsis bovis_A. Next base: position 146,297 of record NZ_LAUS01000008.1, on the reverse strand, counting down.
TCAGAGTTGTTATCTATAAACGCAACATATTTGGCTGTTTTATAGTCATTTTTGACTATCAGATTGCTATTTAATGAATCATTGTCTAATTGCTTTTTGATTCAACTTGCTTCCAAATCATTTCCCACTGCTGCAATTAATGTTGTATCAACGCCAGATAGAGCTAAATTTTTTGCAATATTATATGCAACCCCACCTAAAGAGCTATAAATACTTGCAGGATTTGAATCTCTTAAAGAGATTTTGTTATCAATCCTTGCATATAGGTCGTAATTTATTGATCCAATTACTACAACACTCATTAAGCCTCCAACAATGTTTTAATTATGTACTAATTATAGTGCACATATACAACATGCTATTGATAAGCACGTCATATTGTTTTTTGGATTCTCATAAATGTTCCTGATATGCTTAAATTACTCATCTTTATTGTTTAAAATTAAAATTAATATAGAATTTAAATATGAAAAATGTAGTTAGACCTAAGATCATTTTTGTTGATTTAGACGGCACAACAATTGATTTGAAGATTAAAGGACATAAAAGAATAAGTGCCGAAAATTTGGAATACATTAAAAAGGCTAGAGAAGCCGGAATTGAAGTTGTAGTTTCAACCGGAAGACCACCAACTAAAGCATCAAATGTGTTTTTAGAACCTATGCAATGTTTAGATAATTTTATAGCTTGAAATGGTGCATACATTAAGCAAGATGGAAAAGTAATTTACTTTGGCAAATTTGAAAAAGATGATGTAGCAAAAATTTATGATGAAATAGTAAAACATGGAATTAGTGTTATTTTCAATTCAGATACCAAAGATTTAGCATTTACTCATAATTGACTTATATCAATTGCATTGCGTTGGACAAGAGGAAAAGCAAAAAGATATCAATACTTTAAAAATAACACTGAAATTAATAAGATGGTGCTATGACATCCAAGCAAAAGTAAGCTATATTCTTTTGCAATGCTATTAAAAGAAAAATACAGAGATATCTGTGAAATAGCATTTACCGGAAATCGCAATGAAGTATTAGAGCTTACTCCAAAAGGATCAACAAAGGGTTTTGCTGAAGTAACTTATGCAAAAGCTCGTGGAGTTAATCCTGAGGAATGCGTGCACATTGGTGATACTCTTAATGATGCAACATGTGCTAGTCATGTAGGGCAGCTGATAGCCATGAAAAATTCAACAGAGAGTTTAAAAATAATTGCCGATGTTATTTCCCCATTTACCAATAAAAAAGCGGGATTAGGAAAAACAATTGAACATTTTTTCTTAAAGAAACAATAAAATTTAGTCTCTAAATTTTAAGAGGGAGGCCAAATGAGAGCATTTTTTAAAATGCAACTCAAAATTTATTTCCGCTTAGCAAGTTCTTATATATCACCCTTAGTTATAGGGGCTTTTTATATAATCTTGGTAACAGCAGTCAGACTTTCTGTAGGCGCAGCAGATGTTCAAAGAATTTTAGACAGTAACCAATATATAGAGCTATCTGCGAACTTCTGTATGATAGCAGCTTTTGTAATTTCATCATTTGTGACACAGACATTTTTTTATCGATATAAAAATGAAGGTATTGAATACCTTTTGTACTCAAAACCGATCAAGAGAAGGCAAATATTTTTTAGCAATGTTTTTGCAAGTACAATAGGTCTTGTTATTTCAATGGCACTAATGAGCACAATGTTTTTTATTAGCCAGCTCATAATACCTTTTACATTTACAAAGGCATTACTTTCTACGCTATCATTTTTTGCTACAGGATTATTATGTGCAGCTCTTGCTCTAGGCATAGCGTCAATTGCGCAAAATTTTGTTGAATCGAAAGTGTTTCAAGTTTTAGTCGCTGTGATGCCTATCTTAGGAATTATGACATTAGGTTTTGTTAAGTTTTCATCAAGCGCTGATGTTATTCAAACAACTTATCAAGCGGCTAATAGACCAATCATATTAATTCCTAATTCACCTGATTTAAAGGGAGATTCATCAAAGGCAGTCGAAAATTTAAATAGCAGAATTAGATCTCAAAAAGACCTGCTAATTGAAAATCAGACAACTGCAAATATGTTAGAAAATAAAGAAAAATTAGCTTTTAATCCATTTTCTAAGAAATTTAATGTTCAAAAAAGAGAATCAATTGCTGATTCAGCAAACAAGTCTAAAAATTCATTTTATTCACATATATATTGATTGAATTTTAAAGAATACTTTTTCCCTGTTTTTACAGCATATGACAAAAATTTAAGAAACTGAAATGTATCACTAAGCTACAATCTATTAGACAAAAAAGACAATAACATAATAAACAAAGAAACTGGCAAACTTAATAAAGAAATAATTAAGTATTTGAAAGATAAGTACAACGTTGATATTAATAACCAGATTTTAGTAAAAACTACTGATAATGATTTATATTCATTAGGATATAACATAAGTAATTTCAAAGATATTTTTGACTGAGACAGATTTGAAGATAAACCACTTTTTAGTGTTGGACTTAATGATATTCAAAACAGAAACTTTGAAGAGTTTGACGAGTTTACTAAAAAAGTTATAAACACAATTTTAGATAAGGATAAAAAAACCTTAATTAGAAATATTTTATTAAGCGAATCGTTTTTAGACTTAAAAGCCTATTTAACAGGCACAGTTGACACAGTCAACGCTTTTGAAATTATTAATTTTTTAACTGGATTAACTAGATATGCATTGCTTAAAGATAGGCATAATTTTGAGTTGCTTAAAGTTAAAATAAAGGAAAGATCAACTACCGAGAAAAATGATCAACTTAAAAAGTTGTTTAGCCATATTGATAAAAAATCTGCAATATTATCTTATGATCTATTAGCAAATGCTAATTTTAAAGAATATACATCAGCTATTGATGAATACATTAAAGCCAGATTTGAAACAAAAAATCTAACCGCTATTCAAAAAACCAGATTAGACAGTTATGTTGAAATTATGCGTAAGAGAGCTATAAATGCTTTTAGTCAACTATTTTGAACAATTAATATATTTAATATTGTCGGCGAGAAGGAAAATGATAAATTCTTAAATTCGCTTGAGACTAAGAATCTTGTTCCATATCTATCACAAAGCACAGAAAATTTTGACAAATTTAATAAAGAATACAAGCAAAGTATCATTAAGGTTGTTAAATTAAATGATAACTTAATTGAGTTAAGTAGAAATAATTATGTTGAAACATCTACTGCAATTGGAATGACAATTTTAGTGTCGCTAACCTTTATAACATTAGGCTATTTACAATTTGAAAGAAAGAATTTTAAGTAATGAAAAAACAAAGAAATTCACTCGCATCAATATACAAAAAATGAAAAGAAAATAGTCAAATGTTTGCTGATGCAAAGCACAAGGAGTATAAGAATCCACATTCTGATGTAGCTCTTTCAATACAGCATTTATCAATGATATTCAAAATTGCCCCACAAGTCTATAAAAAAGCCGTAGACGACTTAAGTTTTGAAGTAAAAAAAGGCCAGTTCCATGGTTTTGTAGGTAATAATGGTTCAGGAAAAACCACAACAATTAGGTCGATTTTAGGTTTTTATCCAGGCCTGTTTGGAAAGATATTTATTAATGGGCTTGATTTCACTAATTATGCAGCTAAAAAGAAAATAGGATATATTCCAGAAATTAGCATTTTTCCAAAAAATTTATCAGCAACAGAATATCTTTATTCACTTGCTTTAATGTCTGGCGTTGATAAAAATACTATTAAAGATAAAATAGAACATATAATGAATACATATGGTTTTCATGTGCCTGATATGACTAAAAGCCCTGCTTTTATGTCATCAGGCCAAAAGAAATCTATTATGTTAATTCAAGCATTAATTAATGACCCTGAAATTCTAATTTTAGACGAGCCAGCAGCCAATTTAGACCCTAGTTCAAGAATTAAGTTATTTAATACACTGAAACAACTACATTTAGAAGGGAAGACAATTTTAATTTCTAGTCATATTTTAGATGAATTAGAAAAATATATTGATAGTTTTACATTGCTTTCCGAAGGAAAATTAATTTATTCTGGCACAATTAAAGAGTTAGAAAATAGCACTAAATTTAATGTCAAGTTGGTAGTTGATAACTATGAACTAATTAAGCCTTACTTAGAAGATAATGATATAAATTATTACATTGATTCTGACGCAATGTATTGCGAGATAAAAACCAAAGATAAAAAGCTAAATTTAATTCAAGAAATACTTAAACTAAAATTAGACTTAATTTCGATTTCTGAAAATTCTCAACCAGTAATAAGCAGATTTTTTGAGTCATCGAAAGATTAGTTATTAAAGCAACTTTAAATGGGAAAAACAAAGCATTTTTCCCATTTTTTTCAACTTTTTTACAAACTTACTAATGAATATTTATTGATATTGTGAAAGGAGATAAATGAATACAACCCTTTACATAAGGAACTCAACAGCAGAAATTCCTACTAAGGAGAAAATTAACATTATTAAAACTTTGCGCCTTATTGATAAAGAAATGGATAAGGCAAAATTAGTCAGAGAAAAATTTAATAATTTGTTAGGACACAAAGATAATTCTGCAGAGAACTACCGATCTAGATTTGTGGAGACATTGGATTATATGAACAAAGAAAATGCGGAATTTATTAAAAAATACTTTATTAATCAAGATGAAAGCAGTGCAAAAAAGAATATGTCAAAGTCAGCTTATTATAGACTAAGAAAAGATGCAATAGAGGAGTTTGTTTACTATTATATTACCAGGTAGCATAATAAGTGATTTGAACAATAGCACTGTAAATCAGAGTAATGTGGCAATTATTGATAATAGAGAATTTGTTACTAAGGCAACAGGCATTCATTACGTAGACTGGTCGGATGATTATAAAGCGTTTTTGTTTTTTGATGCCTCATTAAAAGCTCATAAAAACATGGTAAAAAGAGGTGCAATAGAAATAAGAAGAATCTTTAATAGTGACAAGTTTGTTCTTAGATATTGGAGAGTTTCACCTACATCCAGTTATAATGATGAAGATCTAAGTTTTACATTAGCTGTTAATAATAAAGTTGTAGAGCAAACATCAGAGAATAGACAAAATGTAAAATACTATAACAAAGAGTTAGAAAAAAATTTAGGTCACTATGATTCTCTAATGGATACAAATTACTTTGTTACTAGAACTGGAGATGGTTGTGCAATGCTTCAAGTTATGACTCTAACATCTGACTATTTGGGATTATCATTTGAAGATTTGGAAAATATTGTAGTAACTTTCCCAATGAATTCATGACAAACAGCACATGGCCATAATTATGATTTTTGAGAAGTTAAGTTTGACAAACTACAAAATAAAAATAAAACTATAAATGCAATAAATAATCATGCAGTAATAAAAATTCCTGAATACTATAGATTTAGCTTTGATGAATTTGGAAGAACAAAAGAAGATGTTAAATATTTCAATGTAGATGTAAATATAAATCCTTTTTCACAAGATTCTAAGTCAGTTAAACTTGCTGAGATAAAATCAGAAAGCTCAAAACATAAAGATGAAGGATTCTTTATAAAGGAATGAAAAGGCTCTCCAGAATATAAAGAGAAAGCTCCAAATCAAGACAGTTTCGATGGCGTTAAAAAGATATGGGAGGCAAATAGTCACTTTATAAAAAATCAATCTCTAAATGATTTAAGAATAGATTCTATTTTTAATTCTACTTTGGATAAGAATAATTTTTCTGTTGACACTGTCACTACATCATCAGTATACAATAAAGGCACTGATATAAAGCAGGTTAACATTAATGACTACTACGAATTCGACTATAAAAAAGGGCAATTGGTCAATTCAGTATCTGGCACAAATAAAGGTTTATTTATTCCATTTAATTTTAAAGGCAATTTTAATACAAGTTATAGATTTATATGAAAAACCAAAGATAAAGGAAAAGACTCAATACATACTGTACAGATTAATAATAGTCAAAAAATAATTAGGCCAATGCTAGACCCATACACAGGATTGGTCAAACTGAAAGTTGGCAATGAAGTAGCAGATACTCAAAGAACATATCCATTTAGATTCTTAAGTAGTCAAATTAAAGAGATTATTGAGCTAAAGGAAGATCCATCAACAGAAATGTTTGAAAGGTTTAGAAATGAGCAAAAAAGCTAAATTGATTTTGTTTCCAATATTAGGAACCGTTGGTGTCGCTGCAATTGTGGCACCCTTTGCGGTGCTTTCAATAAAAAAATCTAATAACAACAAAATAACACCTGCTGAAAGTAGCAAAGTTGTGAATTATTCTGTGTCTTTCCCAAACTTGTCGCCTACAAATTACTATAAATTTATTAAGTTTGATGATAGCAATGTACCTTATTTAGAAAACAATGTTGTATCAGCAATTGTTAAGGATGTGTTATCTAAGTTATCTGACTATGAAAAAGATATTGACTTTGACTATAAATTTATTAATCCACAAATGTTAGAAGTTTATTTTAAATTGAATTTCAATCAAAATCCGGAATTCAAAACATATAGATTGGAGATATCAAAAGACAAAAATTATTCCAAGTTAATTGTTCATTAAGTATAGTGGATTTTAAAAAACAAAAAGAGTCAGATATTACTAAAATATCTATAAAACAGGGATAAAAAAAGAGACTAGTGTCTCTCTTTTGTCCTAGATTCGATTTTATACTGCTCAATTTCAGCTGCAGTAGCCAACACAAAGTGCTTATTACCAACATTATGTCATGTAGGTTGGTAATCCTCTGTATAGTTATGAATTTTATGATCATAAATATTGCCCATAAGAGAACCTTTTTCTTTTTCTATTGATGGAACAGCATCTAATAAACTCTTGGTATATGGATGGTAAGGATTATTTATAATTTCATCAGTTGGGCCAATTTCTAACAAGGTTCCTCTGTTAATTACAGCAATCCTGTCTGAAATATATTCAACCATTCTTAAATCGTGAGCAATAAACAAAATAGTTAAATGATATTTTTCTTTTAATTCGTTAAAAATATTAATAACTTGTGCCTGTATCGAAACGTCTAGGGCAGAAATAGGCTCATCGGCTATTAGAAGCTTAGGTCTTAAAACAACAGCTCTACAAATTCCTAAACGTTGTTGTTGACCACCAGAAAATTCTAGTGGGAATCTGCCTAGAACTGTGTCATCAAGTCCAACCTGTTTTAAAATGTCAATAACCAATTGCTTCTTGCATTGCTTTTCAGAAAGTTTAGACATCTTGTCTCTTTCCTCTTTTTCAGCAATTATTTTTTTATAGATTTCATCATAAACCTGAGGGTTAGAAGCGGCTCTTTGCTCCAAAATTTTTACAAATTCATTGAACACAAAGTTGTATGATGATTCGATTGTTTCACCTTCTAACTGATATTTTTTAAGCGGATTTTTATATATGACATTTCCTGGGTCTTTTAACTTAATAAGGCTATTTATAGCCATAAAAGTAGCTTCATCAAAATCAGTTAGATATATTAATTTAGAGTTTTTTGTATTGGATAAACCTTCTCCAACAACATATTCAACATTTTTAAAAGGATTTAAAGAGTTGGTTGGATCTTGGAAAATCATCTGCACTTTATTTACCATAAAGTCGATAGTTTCTTTATATTTTTTGCTAAATTTCCAACCTTTATCAATGTTTTTAGGCACAACTCGATCTAATATTTTAATCTGACCAAATTCATAAGGAGTTAGTCCAATAATTGCTCTTCCGGTTGTAGATTTACCTGAACCAGATTCACCTACTAAGCCAAGAACTTCACCATCATAAATATTTAAGTTTAAATCTTTAATAGCGGTAAATGATTTTGCACCTGAGCCATAAACAATATCTAAATTCCTAATTTGAACTATTGCGTTTCTTTCTGGATAGGCATTAAGCATTTCACTAGTTCCTTCAACAACTTCACGATAAAGCGACTTGCCAAAGGCTCTTTTTTCAACATAGTATTGTTTACTCATTTGCCCCTCCACTTGAGCTTTCATAGTACTTATCAAAGAAGCCAGATAATTTAGATTTTTTAGCTATTTTATAGCCATCTTGGTCTAATTTAGTGTGTTTTGATTCAGATGAATTTGTCTTATTGCCATCGTCCTGTTTTAGTTTATCGTCATTTATATTTTCACTGTTTGATGAGCTTCTTTGTTCTAGAATTTGCTTTCTCTCATTGTTTAATTCAGAAGCTACTTTGTTATGCTCATCAGCTTTATTTTTGTAGTGATTATAAATTGTTTCATCTACAAAATAATTATCACCATAAATTGATTTTAATGTTGAATGATATTTAGCTCAAAGATTTTTTATAACTCTTGGTGGTTCATATTCTGGAGCCTTTTCATTCAATAAATTACTCTTGACAAAATGAGTAGGAGAAATTTGATACATTGGAGGTTCATCTATAAAGTCTACATTCAAAGCATAATCATTACGTACTGCGAAAGCATCACCTTCAATGTTATTTAAATTTGAAGGTACAGCACCTCTTATTACTTGAAGTCTTTCCCCTTTATTATAATCAGGCATTGAAGTAATTAAACCCCATGTATAAGGATGTTGAGCATTATAAAGAATTTCTTCTTTAGTTCCAGATTCAACTATCTGTCCTGCATACATAATGTTTATAAAGTCAGAAATAGAAGCAACAACACCAAGGTCGTGAGTAATAAATGCTATTGCAATGTTGAATGTTTCTTGCAATTCTCTTATGATATCTAATACAAGAGCTTGAACAGTTGGGTCTAAAGCTGTAGTAGGTTCATCCATAACTAAAATTTTAGGTTTTAAAGAAACAATAGCAGCGATAGCAACTCTTTGAATCATACCCCCAGAAAGTTCATGAGGATATTTTTTCATAATATCTTCTGGGTTGTTTATCTTAGTTAGTTTTAAGTATTTTAACGACTCTTTATAGGCTTCTTTTTTGCTCTTTACTAATTTATTAACTAGCATACCTTCCATTATTTGGTTACCAACTTTCATAGTTGGATCCAAAATTGACATAGGGTTTTGAAAAACAGCAGAAATTATTCTTCCCCTAAGTTTTGATTTCTCTCAATTATATGTTGTAAAGTTTTGAACTTCCAATCCATATAATCTGATTTTGCCGCCTTCAATTATTGCATTTGAGCCTGTTAATCCATAAAGTAAGGAAGTAATTACAGACTTACCTGAACCAGATTCACCAATTAAGGCGTGAATTTTACCTTCATATATTTTTAAACTAGGCCCTCTAAGAACTAAGTTTTTTTCCTTAGGGTTAGCTGGGTTTTTGAATGTGAGATATATATCTTCAATCTCAGCAGCAACATTAGTTGGTTCGCCAAAAACATCTTCAACCTTTGTGCCTGTAAATAAGTCGATTTCGGTTTTGTCTTTTTTAAATATTCCTTTGATCTGCCTGCCTAAATTCTTTCAATAATCAATAAAAGCTCTTCAAAAACCTTTGTCTTTTTCAGCTTTAATTTCCATCATATCTAAAGGCGCTGGATAGTTTTCATAGATTAGTGGTTTTGGAAACTTTTTGTTGTAACCTTGTAGGTTTTTATGCTTAATTTGTGTTTCTTCGTGATTCATATTTATCCTATCTTTGTCTTAACAAACTATCTTGTACTGCGCCAGACATTAATTGAATTGATGCAGTTACTAAAATAAGCATAAATGAAGGAACTAAAACATAACGTGGGAAAACTGTAAAGTTCTTAGAGCCTTCGCTAATTAGATTACCTAAGGTAGCCACATTTGGAATAGATAAACCTATGAAAGCTAATGATGTTTCAGAAAGAATAATTCCTGGGATATGAAAAACTATTTCTGTAATTAATAATGGAATTAAAATTGGCAAGTAGTTCATCAACACTTTATATGTTGGTGTACCTAAAATTTTTGATGCACTAACTCATTCAAATGATTTAGCACGCAACACTTGAGAACGCATTTGGTTAGCAATTCCAGCTCATGATGTGAATGACAAGGCAAAGATCATAACTCAGAAAGTTGGCTTAATAATAATAGTTATTGTTATAAGAATAATTATTGATGGAACATTAGAAATAATCTTGATAATAAAGGTCATTATTTTGTCAAAAATTCTAAAGTGACCCATCATAATTCCGATAATTAAGCCAACTATCACCTGGATAAATGTAGCTATAAATGATAAGGCAAGTGAGTACCTGAGTCCATATCATAATCTAGCTCATAAATCTCTACCCACTGAATCTGTACCTAAAATGTGACCATCAGTAAAGAAGGTTTCGTATTTATTTTCAACAGATAATTGCAATGGATCGTGTTTAGTAACTAATGGAATTATTAGCGCTAATAACATAAGAAGAACAAGGGTTACAAAACCAAAAACACCTGCAAATGAGCGACTAAAACGATAGAAGAACTCAACAAATGAGTTTTGTTGCTTATGCATTTTGCTAGTCTCATTAAATTCAAATAAATTACCAACAATTTGTCACTCTTTGTAAGCAAGCGGCCTTAAAAACTTATTTGGCGCTAACTCTGCACCAAGAGCATTATTTGGGCTTTCTTCTCTTCTCTTTCTCTTTCTATTTCAATTTTTTAATCATTCAGATAACTTAACCATATTAACCCCTTCTTCTTACCCGTGGGTCAATTATTTTATAAAGCGCATCACGACATGTATATGAAAGAATTGTTAGTAAAGAGAATAGAGTTACCATAAATAAGATTATGTTAAAGTCCTTTGAAGTTATTGCATTAAGAAGTAGTCCACCCGAACCAGTTATAAAGAATATTTGTTCAATGAAAACACTGCCGATAAAGCTTCCAAATATTACAACTGGGAAAAATGTTGCTATTGGGAATAGAGCAGGTTTAAGTGCATGTGTTCAAACAAAACGACGTTTTGTTATACCTTTTAAATAACAGAACTTGCAGTGTTGTGAGTTAAGCTCTCTGTTAAGCTCAGTTCTTATATATTTTATATACACAATAATTGAACCAAGTGAGAGAGCTAGTCCAGGAAGCACATATGTTGAAATATCTTTTTCATTAAAAATATATGGAATATTTAGTTTTCTACCTATTAATAAGAGCCATAGGGCAAATACTAATGATGGAATAGATGAGAAGATTGACACAACTAAAGTAGCAATATGGTCAGGAAGCTTATCAGGGTTCATACCCACATAAACTCCTAAAGGTATTCCCATAATTAAAGTTAGCATAACTGAAAAAATACCAATTAGAAAACTTTTATAAAAACGTACTCATACAAAGTCATTAATTTTTTCACCAGGGAAAACAGATAAAGAAATTCCAAAATCTAGGTGAATTATATTTTTTAAATATATGCCATATCTAATAATAAGTGGCTGATTAAGTCCATATTTTTCTTCTACAGCACGTTTAGCAGCTTCATCAAGTCCAGCAGTTAAGCCTGTTCCGCCTGGAACAGAGTTAATTAAGAAGAAGGTTATAGTAATAACAATGAAAGCAATAACAAAGAACTCTAGAATAACAGCAAATGCTTTAAGCATACTTGCTATTCAAGGAGATTTAATGTTAAATAATTTTTGATGCCATTTCAGTTTTCGTTTAAAACGGTTGTCAAAATCAACTAATTGCTTTTGTTCAACTAATTTTCCCGATATTTCTGAAATACTATCGACAAAATAGGAACTTTGATTTTTCTGTTTCTGATTTTCCATAAATGCTCCTATAACTCCTCTTCTCTTACATCAGTTGGCAAGTTTTTCTTAGGTGGAAAGGCTGTGTCATATGCAAATTGCAACGAGTAAGTAAATAAGTTTTCAGTGCCTCCAACTCTAGAAATTTCTCAATATGTGTCAACTTCCATTAAAGGCACAACAGGTGCTGCTTCACGCACTATTTTTTCTAAACCAGCTATTATGGCAAAAGCGCTTTGTTCAGTTCATCCTTGTTTAATCTCTTCATCAGTGAACTGATTTGTAAAAAATGATGTAACCCTGTCATTAAATTGACTTAAGGATTCATGTTGAATTTTTCCTTGTTCGTCTTTATAGGTCTCTTTTCTTAAAGAAAGCTCAACGATTTTGTTTCAAACTTTTTCAGCTGAGTTAGCTAAACCTAGCCTAAATTTAATTTTTTCAACTTCCTTTTTGTGTTCATCAGAAATAGTTACTTTTCCGTTTTCGTCTAATTTATAGCCTAATTCTTTAAAGTATTTTTCATATGTTCATGAACCTGAAGGGTTGTTTCTAAATCCAGTTTGTTTAGCATTTTCACTGTCAATTCCATCAGTTCTAAAGAACACTTTTACATAGCTATAAGCATCAGAGCCAAAGGCATCAAAGTTTCTGTACAATAAGTCAAATTCGCCTTTTGTTCTAAAGTCTTCATAAACATTCTCTGGCAAGCTTTTTATTTCAATATCTAAGAAGTCACCAAATGCTTTAGTCATAAAGTCTTGCAGTGCAATACCAGCATTTTGATGCTCATCAGTTGAGTTTGAAATATATTTAAGTGTTATTTTCTTCAAGCTTGGATGTTTTTTCTTAAACGCATCCATATATTGGTTTGCTATTTTTAATTGAAAACCTTTGTCTGTTCTGTCAACATGCTCAAATTTATAAGATTTTGACAAGTGGTTTAAGTGGCTGTAGTTTTGAACAGGAATAGGTGTTGTAAATTCAGTGTCATATTTAGTATACGTTTCTAAGTGGTCAAAACCTACTTCGATGGCATCACCAAATGATGACGAACCTTGACCAAATGCTGTTCAGGTAATAACTGGGTATGATGAGTTTCAGCCTACAATGTTAAGCATTTCATCCCTATTTATAGCATAATAAATAGCATTTCTTAAGTCTTCATCATACAAGTATTTTGAATCAGAATTATTAGGAAGTTTTCTAAATCTTTCATCATCAAGGTTAAATGCTAAAGCAATCGTTCCAAACCCTGATGACTTCTTCATATACTTTCTATAATCTTTATCAGTTCAGTATGCTAATTGTTGAATAGCTGGAATTCTAGTAGCTGCTATGTATTTATCATCATATAAAGCAGCATTTATATTTGGATCAGAGCTAAAGAATATTTTGATTCTTTCACTAGATGTTTTGTCTGAAGAATAATATTTTGGGTTTTTAGAAAGCAATAAATAACCTTGAGGTCCTAATACAACTTCACTAAGCAAGAAGGCGCCAGCAGTTAAAAACTTATCATGTCTTAGGCCAAATTCATTAATTCCTCCGTTGGTTTCAACAAACTTGCGGTTAATAGGGAATAAGTTTGACTGCATATCTTGCACAACATTTGATAATGATGATGGTTCACTAGCTGAGTACTCTATTCTTAGTGAGTATTCATCCAAAGCAAGTTCCCTGTGCCATCTATAGTTCTTTGGTTTAAATGAATCAACAAAATCATTAACTAATGTATTTTCCTTATAAAGCTTATTTACAGCCTGATTATACGAATCAACATTACTATCACTATATGAAGTTGAAAGCTTAGCTTTTAATGCTCTTGACTTTTTCATTAATTCTTTAAATAGGTCAGAGAACTTTTGTCTAGGGTCGCTAAACAAATATTTTTTAATCTTAACAGTTTTACGCTGTGGAATTTGTTTTAACTCTTCTTCACTATGTTTACCATGTAAATAATCATAATTAGGAAGCATTATTATTGTTTCGTCTTTGGTTGGATCAAAATCTGGAGAGTAAGGAATGCTAGAAAGAATTTCTCTATTTGAATAATTTCAGTAAAGTCTTCCTGAATATAAGCCTAATTTTTTAACAGCATCTTTTAGTTTATCTAGAATTCTGCGTTCTTTGGTTTTGATTTCATTAATTTCATTTTGACTTAAGTTCTTTCCTTTAAATTTACCATCTTTAAGAATTTGCTCTAGTTGTGATGGATAAAGTTCCTTATATGATAGATCAAAAACATCGTACATAACTTTGTTATCTATTTTCTTAAACAAAGGATATTGGAAAGGGTTTTGATAGGTTATGCCAAATTCCTTTATGTACTCTTGTTGGATGTCAACAACAGCTTGAGCATAGGCAAATTTTCTTTGCAAAATAGTTGTAAGTCTTTGACTACCGGTTGATAAATCTAAAATGTAGTGAATAGCATCGATATAGTCATCAGCAACTACCTCGTCGCCATTACTTCAACGACTTTTTCCTTCATTAAGAAGAATATTCATTGACTGAATTGCATTTCCGCCAGACTGAAGGATGCTAACTGGTTGATATTCATCTCTATCTGAGCTAAGTGAACCAGTTGTTGAGCCTAGTTGATCTAATGGATAAAATCTTGAGCTAGGTGTAGCCGCAGGGGTAACCTTTTCAAAGTATTTATCAATTTGTGTTTTGCCTTCTTTAATTTCTTCAGGCGTTAGTCTTTGTTCATTATTATAAGCACCAATAGGTAATTCTGGCAAACTTAAAATTCTTTTAAGTGCTTCATCAGGAGCAGACTTAATCGGAGCTTCAACTAATGATGGCAACACTTTATAAACAGATGAAAATTTAATGTAGTTAAGAGAGTTAATAGGTTCAGAAACTAATCCAAGGTCGTAATTTCTTTCAAATTTGCCACATTTAGCAGCCACTAATGGCACTAAGGCAGAATTGAATGCAATCGCCCCTAATAAAAGTTTTTTAATTCTTTTCATAATATCTCCTTAACTATTTAACTCCATTAAATTGGTCATAAACATATAGAATATGTTCATAAACTTGATTGCCATTTTCATCTATTTTATAAGGTTTTTCGCTTTTTGCCATTCTTATCGAAGCTTGTGAGAATGTCTTGCCGTTTTCAGCTATTGATTCTCATTGACCTAGGTCAGCATTAAGAATATCTTTAGTTCCTTGTTCATCACTAGAAAAGTAAACTGAATATGTATGTCCTGGAAGCAGAATTGCATTTCTATATTTTGACATTATTCCATAGTCACTTACTCATGAAACAAAACCTTTACCTTTATGCTTTCCATTTGAATCGCTGTAGTCATATTGCTCATCAGCTAATGTGTGACGGATTTTGCTTCTTTCTTCATCACTTTTAGCTTCATCATGTTTTTTCTCATTCTCAATGTTTTGAGTTTTGTAGTAAAACATATTGCTTGTGTTATCTTTAGTTATCTTTAAGGTTTTAACTTCTCCAGTTTTTTTGTCTTTAAAAGCAATATAGTTTGCTTTGTCGGCAATATCGCTAGATAAGTAACCAAACATTGCTACAGCATCCTTGCTTCCGTCTCTTCATATACCAGAGATATTTCTTTTACCAACACCTTGTGATTGGATATAGTATTGTCAGTATGCTCTAGCTCTAGTATTTACTACTTTGCCTTCTAAGTCTTTAATTCTGATTGTGTCATCAACTATTTCTTTACCTTTATCATCATAAAGTTTGAAGTCTAAGAAGTCACGGTATCATCTATCCTTAAATCAACCATTGTTTATCGATTGGAACTCACCGAAGTAACTATTGTTGTAGTTTGAATCATCGCTTAGGTTTTTATCTTCTGATAAAACAGCTTTTTTGTATCTTAGATTTAGTGCATCAGCTTTATATTTTTCTTCATTATCAGCTAATCTCTCATAATCTAAGATAGCATTTGTAATACCATTACGTCCGCCTCTATCATTTAATTTAAGTGCTTTAGTTTTTCACTTAGCAGTAGTAGTACCATCAACAACGTATTCTAAACCAGTGTTTGATTCACTTATATTAGACAAGAATGAAGGCATATTTCCAAAATCATGATTTGACGGAGAGTATGTAATTTGCAAGTTATCACGGTTTATAACTTCAGCAAAGTTATATGTATAGTCAGAGAACAATTCGTTGAACTTACGTTCAGTTTTATTAATAAAGTAATTCTTTACATCATCAGATGGGCCAGTATGGAATGCAGCATTAGCTAATGATGTGAATATATTAACTAATTCGAATTGTTGCAATGCTACATGCACAATAGTTTGGTCAGTGTATAGCTGAATCTTGCCGTCAAAGACAAGTGAGTCAACTAAAGTTATTGTTTTTAGATCTACACTAAATTCTTTAGCAAGTTTTTCATATGTCTTAATTGTATCATCAGCACCAATTTCTCATTTCCTTCTATCAGCGCCATTAATCTTAAACTCTTGTTTTTTAAACTCACCATAACCGTGTTTTTGGTCAAAAATCCACATTGCATCTTTGCTACCGTTTTTAAATTTGTCAAATGTTAAGGCAGAGTTAAACATTGCAAATAGCGATGAGCTAAATCTTCTCATAATGTCATTAGCTCACATTTGGTTAGATGAATCAGCAGAAGCTTTTTTATAGAATTCTCTGAAGACATTTTTTTCTTCTTCAGACATTTCAGTCATTGCTGATAATTTGTCAATTATCTCTGTTTTATAGGCATTCTTGAATTTTTCTATATCTATTTTTGATTTAACATAATCAACTGTTCAGTTAACAGAGTCACTATTTTTATCATACTTAGCTTTTGTTAAATCAACATTAACAAACTCTAATCATTTTTTGTAGTCATCAAACTCAATTGAGCCATCTTTCATAATTGTAGAAGCAAATGAATTAAACAAACCAGTTAAAACATTGTGATCTAAACGTTTTAAGCCCTCGGTGTAATTCATTTTTAGTTTGGATACTTGTGTAAAGTCAGCTTTTGAAGTATCTGGGAACGAAATAACTTGACCTGAGCTGTTCAACATATTTCAAATTCCGTTCGGGTTCGAGCTAGATGTTATAAATGTTGGGGTGTATTTAGATAATCATTTAATAATTTTCTTAGAGTTAAATACTTGAAGATAATCACTAGGTAATGTTTGAGCAAAGAAAGGATCTGTAAACGCAGTTTCTAACTTAACATTAGGCATATACATTGTATCTTTGTCAATTCATAATATTTGACCAGCACCACCATTTATATTGTTGTTAAGTGAGTTTCCTGAGTTAAATAAAGCACTTAAAACATGTCCTAGTTTAACATCAGATGATGTTCCGTTGGCCACATGTGGAGCGCCACTGTTACTACTGTTTACATAATCTTTTGGATTTCCATAAATTAGATTACTTGGAACTGCTTTAGGGAAGTTTGATGATGTGTTTTCTGAACCATCTTTATTGTAGTATTTAATAAATGGTGTTTGACCTTCTTTGCTTTTTTTATAGGTTCCTTGGTCAGGATCTCTGTTAGCGAGGTAATTTTTGTATATGTTAGTGAACATTTTTGTTACAGTGCTTGGCAAGCCTGCGCCAAATATATTTCTAGTCTCTGGATAGTCAACTAAAATTTTAGGATCGAGTGACAATCTTGTGTCTGAAGTGTTTCATCCATTAATGTTGAATCTGTCAACAATTAGTGATTTAATTGTTTTAACAATTGTGTTTATTTTGTCATTAACAAACTTAACTGCGTTTTTGCCATAGTATGGACTTTTAGTGTCAGTTAAATTAACATTTAATGGAACGCTAAGTACAGGAGAACCATCAGCATTGTGCATTAATACTTTATGTATTATTACATAGTTGCCTTCAGCATCTTTTACACCCTCAACAACCTTAGGTTCAATTACTTTTGAGCCATTTTTATTTACTTCTTCAAACTCAATTAATTTGCCTTGACCATCTTTAATTATGCCTTTTAACATTGAAAGACTAGCCTCTTTGAACTCATATTCACCATTATCATTCTTAACCATATATTTAACTTTTGCAGCATTGCTTAATGCGCTGTTAACTGTTGGGTTAAGTGTACCAGAGTAGTAGTCAATAGCATTAATAACTCACATATCAAATGGGCTTAGTCACTTTTCATCAGTGCCCTTTAGACCGTTTTGTTCTCTTCTGCTCTTAACTGCTTCAAGCATTCCAGCAAAGTCTTGTAAGAAACGTCTGTTCTTGTTTGACAGTGCTTTTCATAAATCTCTGTCTTCTAAACCAACACCTCAGATGTCTGATTCTTTTTCCATTGATTTTATAGTATCTTCAGGCTTATCATCAAATGTTATTTTGCCATCTTTGCCCTTTTTAGCAAAACGGAATTCAGCATATTCACCATAGTCTTTAAGTACTCCAAATTCATCTAAAAGACGTTTTGTACCCAATTCCACGTGTGTACGAGCTTTTAGATACAACTCAACAGCATCTTTGCTGTAGTAGTTATTAATATTTGGTGTTGCATTTGGTGTAAGTGCACTAACAAATATTGGGTCACTTCCTTTGTTGCTTAAGTCATGTGCACCATTTAAGGTTATGTGGTGACCATATTCATGGGCTCCAACAAATTTTAGGAAGTCAGTTGATATACCTTTAAAGTTAGGATCTGACATTTTCAAAATAGCTCATAAACCAACACGACTGTTTTTAGTAAAGCCTAAGTATCTGCCGTTTTCTAATGAATATTCCATTACTCCATCAGAGTTAATTGACTTTTTAATGTGCAACCCTTCTAGCCACTCGCCAGCATAAGGAACTTCTTTTAATAACTCATCAGTCAATCCTTCATATGCATCAGCAAAAACATCATATGATCTTTCTGATTTTCCTGTTTCTGGATTGCTAACTTCATTTTCCTCTTTTATAACTGAAGGAGCAACCATTTTTTTGTAACCTAATACTGAGAAGAATTCATTTATATTTTTAAGAATATTTTTATCAGCATTTGCATCTACTGAAAATTTAACAAATTTGCTACCAAATTTGGTTTGAGAACCAAAAGAATTTTCAGGATCAACATTCTTAATAGTAACTTCTAATGAGCTTCCGTTTTTCTTAATATCTGAAATGTCTGCTTTGAAAATTAATTTATCAATTTCTGCAGCTGTAGCATTTGGCTTAAGTATTTTCTTCTGAGTTAATATATCTATTAGCTCAATTTTTGATTTAGCAACTATAACATCATCTTGACTAGTTATTTTCTGGGCTTGAACATTTTTGTCTAATTCTCTGGCTTCTCTTAATAACTGATTTTTCCTAATACCTTCAACAATCTTAGCTGAATGTGCTAATGAGTGATTATATGCGTCATATAATTTATGATCTCTGATAGCAGGAGCAATTAATGTGTCAAAGTATTCACCAAGACCATTTAAATATTTGCCAAACTGGTCAATACTTTTATCAATATCTTGTTCAACTTTAGCCAATCTTCCTACAAATGAGTTAAATAAAACCTCACCATTTATAGGAGCAGTGCCTGCTTTAGGAGTTAATTGTGGAAGCTTTTTAAATTTAGATAATTCAGCCTCAATTTTTTTAAAGTTCTCAGTTTTTAAAGCCTGTAAATAAGTCTTTTTAGTTTCTTCATCAAGATCATTTCTCTTATTAATATAGTCAGTTAGTTTAGCTAATTTATTTTTATCTGATTTTAAAACATCTATAAAAGGTGTAGTTACTCATGCTACTTGATATTTTGAAATGTCTCTGTTAGTTTTAGTTTCCCAACCCTCATTATTTAGGAAGCCCAATATCAATGTTTTATATGAGGTTAGTTCTTTAACAATTTCTTCTATTCTCTTAGATAAATTGTTAAATTCTTGCACATAGTTGCTTAATTCACTATTTTGTGAACTCTCAATATTGAATTTTTTGTTAAATTCAGAAACTATATCTGAAAGTGCAGATAGACCAGAAACAATGCTTGAGTTATCATAGTCATCTTTGTCTATTTGCTTATAAATTGATTCAATCTCAGCATTAAAATGTTTCAAAAGATTATTTGAGAAATTATCTTTTTGCTCTTTGTGCTTTTGATTTTCTTGAAGTATTTTTGATACTAAACCTGTGGCTTGTTTTTGTAATTCAGCAACAAATTTTTTGAATGTCTCTATTGATGATGCTTCAATACCATTAACATTAGAATATAAGGCTTTTAGGAAATTGTCTAGTTCTGAATTTTGATTGTTTATTCTAGCACTGCCAGGAAGAGGTAAGTCTCTTCTGAGTCTTCTTGCAATATCTCTAACAGTACTACCAGAACCATGAGTTGATTTTTCAAATTTCTTTAAAAATTCAGGAACTGATTTGTTGCTTCTAGATTC
Organism: Mycoplasmopsis bovis 8790; assembly: GCF_005061465.1. Classification (GTDB taxonomy): domain Bacteria; phylum Bacillota_I; class Bacilli_A; order Mycoplasmatales; family Metamycoplasmataceae; genus Mycoplasmopsis; species Mycoplasmopsis bovis_A. Next base: position 126,222 of record NZ_LAUS01000008.1, on the reverse strand, counting down.
GCTTTCCTCATCATTTTTGGTAGCTTTAAGTTCCCTATAAAGAACTTTATATTGTTCAACAATTATGTTTTGTTTGAAAGTGCTTATAAAAGTTTCGGCTTCTTTTTTGTAAGCATTAGTAATATCATTTTCAAATGATTTTAATTCTTTGCCTAGTTGTGATGAATTTTCTGATTCTTCAATTTTTTTCATTTCACTAGCAATAGCTGAATCAGACTTTTTAATATCTTTTAGATAAGAATTAGCCTTAGCAACAACCGCATCATTCAAAATACTTGATTCTAGTGCTGTTGTGAAGCTTGTAAGATCTTTTTTAAATGAAGCAACATTAGCTTTTTCGCTTTTTGCCTTATTTTCAAATAATGATAGAAGGTCATCTTTTAGTGACAATGAGTTTAATAATGTAGACTCATTTTTATTTGAATCTTCTTCAAATTTTTTGTGAAGATTGTTGTAAAAATCAGCATATTCAGGGTGTTCTTTATCATTTTTCAAACGCTTAAGATACTGGTTTCCATTTTGCAATAAATCTTTTTCAGTTCTTAGTTTATCAAGCTCGTCTTTGTAATTTAAATATGTCTCATAAGCTTCAAAATAAGCCTTAGCTTCATTGTTTACCATTGGTCTTATTTTTGTTCTTATATCTGTATTTAATTCACCTAAAACTCTTTTTAGTCTATTTAGCTCTTTGAATAAGTTGCTTTCAAGAGAAGCGTTTTTATCATTTAAAAACACACTTAATTCAGCTTCAAATTTGCTAAATGGAACTAGTATGTGTAAGGCAGGAATAGATTTTGAATCTATCTTATTTTTAATGTCATCTAATTCTTTAAAGGCTGTTTTATGCCAGTTTTTGAAAAATTTAAGTTGCTCTAATTGTTCAGCAAGCACAACTGATTCAGCAAAAAGTTTATCAATCTCTTGCCCCAATCTGTTGATTTTTGCAGTTTCGTCAGTTTTATTTGTTAGTGACGCTTTTTCTGACTTAAGCTTCTTAATAGAATCCTTAACCTTTTTCAAATCACCAACATATTTTTTCTTAAGTTGATCATATACTGATTGTGATTTATCACTAGCTTTTTCGTAGAATTCCTTAACTAACGCAAGCACACGGTCTGCATATGATTTTAAAACTTCAGTTAAGGTTTTTGAATCATCAATTTTGTGACTTTCTAGAGCCTTTGTTAATGCCTCATTTGTTATTTTGTCTCATTTAGACTTAGATGAAGATTCTTTAATTTGTCTCTTAGTTATATTTTTTTGCGTTTCACTTAACTTTTTCTCTATAGCATCTTCATTGCCATATTTTAGTAATGAATATCAACCAGCATAATCTTCATTACTTAATGTTTGTGCAATTTGCTTTTTGCCTTCTTCAACTAATTTAATGTATTCATCAACTTTTTTATTTAAGTTTGCTGATGAGTTATTAAACGAGCTTATAAGTTTCTTGTAAGCATTTGCTAATTCACTATTGTTTTGCACATTTTGTGAGCTTAAAAATCTTAGTTGGTAATCAGACAATTGCATTAAGAAAGTTGAGTTATATCTTTTTGCAATGTTTTTCTTATAGTTATCAATATCTTTTTTTAGTTCTTTAACCAAATTTATAGCTTTTTGGAAATCAATTTTAGCATTTATAACTCTAGCGATCTTATTTTGAACGTGATTGTCATTTTCATCAATTTTGTCTCTAAGTTCTCTAATTTTATTGCTTAGTTCTATTTCTTTAAGCTTGTCATCATCAGAAGATTTTCCTGAATTAATTTTTTCAATTAATTGTGAACTTTCTGCAAGAAGTTTAGTTAATTGTTCAAATTCAGCTTGGCTATGTTTTTTGATGAAACCATTAATAGTTTTTCGTTCTTCATCTTCGGCACTATCATCTCCAAGAGCTTTTGTTAAGTATTCCAAAACAACATCAGCATTAGAGCCTCAAAACTCATCAAAGTTCTTTTTGTTGGTTTTTGGATCTAACACTTCTGAGTATAGCAGGCTAAAATCTTCAGGGAACAAGTCCTTGTTTTCATAATAAGGAGCCACTAACTTCTTAACTGCTTCAACTTTGCTATCGAACTTAGCTATTTCTGCATCTATTTTCTCTAATTCTTTCTTAATAGTTTCGTGTTTATCAGAAATAGTTTCATAGTCAAAATCAACCCCTAAATGCGCATTTTTCTTGCTTAATTCAGTTTTCTGATCATTAACAAATTTTGAATAAGCATAAAACTCAGTTGCTCCATCTGGAAGTATGTTTTTTCTATCTTTAACAAATTCTTCTAGATTGTAAAAATCTCTTCAGTTTAATTTCGCTTTTGTATTAGCATCAACCAAGGTTTCAACTGAAATTAATTCAGAAGGCAAGTAAGCCACATCAATTGCATAATAGTCTTTTTCGACAAATTGTTCAGTTGGATTTGTGCTTGTAATTAGTCTATTTAACTGTTGAGTTGTTTCAAAAACGGTTTTATCAACTTGTTTAAGAAGTTTTGCTTTTTCAGAAGCATTTTTAGATGAAAATGATTCTGATTGCAATTTATCAATGCTTGGATCATTGATAAAAGAGTCATACATAGCAACTAAAGCATTTAACGTTTCAACGTCATCGGTTTTAAATCCAAATTTGTTTGATAATTCGCTTACAGAGGTTGTTATTTTGCCAGTTTTTTTACTTGTGTCTAATAAAGCTGAAGCCCTCTTTTTGTTTTCTTCAGTAATACTTGTTAAAGCCTCTAAAAGTTTTTTATGAGCCTCTGAATTTGTTGAGTTATTGCCAGTGCCATTGTCTCTAGAAGTATTAACATCCTTTAAAACTTCAAGAATCTTTTTATCATCTTCATTCAACTGTTTTGTGTTTTTCAGTGTAAATTCAGTGTTTTTTAATTCCTTTTCTAATGTATGTTTAAGTTTGACATCAGAACTAGCTTTATTAATTGCATCCTTTAGTCTATTTATAACATCCTCAAGAGTTTTAATGAAAATATTTCTCTCATCAATTCTTTTTTGGCGTGTTGATTTAAAAATATTTACATTAAGGACAGTTTCAGCTCTTGACTTGTCAGCAATAACCTTTCTCTTTTGTTCTTCAAGTTTGGTTTTATCACCATTAGTTGCAGACTTTAACTTTTCTTCAATTTCCTTTTGAAGTTTTTCAGCATCTTCAATAGCCTTCTTTGCACCAGCATAGTTTCTTAAATCACTTTCCATATTTTCAATGGTTTGTCTTAACGTTAGTCACTCTCTATAAAGGCTATTTAACTCACTAAATTTTGCTAATGAATTCTTAAGAGTTTCCTCAGAAAACTTGTTTGGCTCAAATTTGGTTCTAATTTGTTCAACAAAGCGTGAAGCTAAGTCTTCAATTGAATTTTTGACAGTTTTTAGAGCTTTATCAAATTGAATATACTTATTTAAATTTTTAAATGACTTCTCGCCATTTTGAGCTGTAGATGCATTTAAAACTTCGCCAAAAGCATTGTGAATTGTGAATGATGAACCATCATTAAAATGGATAAGTAATGCTTTATCTACTATTTCATTAGTGTTGTTGTAATTATTAGTTTTGATTTCAGCATTAGCAATAGTCTTTTCTTCAAAATTCACATTTTCTGCACTAAAGCCATCTAAAAGTTTTAAAGAATCTTTGTCTTTATATTCTTTTAATTTAGTAGCAAATTTTTCCTTTGCCTCAGCTAAATTATTAGCTGCAACAACCAATAAATATGGTGATTTTTGAACTAATCTGTTTCTTTCAACATCTGAATAAGTAACTTTTAGTACTTCTTTTTCCCAATCAGGGCGTCTAAGAGCAAAAACTTTTTGATTTTTTAGATATCTAACGTTTGTAATTCCTCTGAAGAATTGTTCATTAATTGTCTTATTTGAAATATTAGCAAGAGCATTATATTTACCAATGTTTGCTAAAAACTTTCTTAATTCAGGCTCACTAAGAACACTTTTGTTTAGTTTGTAAGTAAGCGAGTCTTGAGCATTACCTCTACCGCTAAGACTAGAGTAAATTGGAAGTGTACCATAAAATGCATCAGGGAAAAACTTGATGGTGGTGTATTCTTTATTTTTATTTGAGTGTGAACCTAAGGTTATGTTGTTACCAGCCATTTCAACACCCTTAACAATCGAGAATGACTTAAGTGTAATAATTTCTGGCCCTCAAGACACATTTTTCATAAATCATTCTGTGAATTTGTAAAACTCTAAAGGGCTAACTGCTTCAATGTATTGGTTGTAAAAGTTAAATGAACCATATTTTATGTTCAAATATGGTAATGCATGATGCTTAGCATAGTACTTGTCTAGGTATTCAGTTGTAGTTAATCTATTTTCGCCATCAATTACAACCTCGCTAAGAGGATCATAATCCACTTTGTGCTTATTATTGTGAACTTCTAGAAAGTATGATTTTGGCTTAGCATTTCTGTCAATAAAAATGTTTTTAAGTTCAGCTTCGTCAGTGAAGTTTTTTCTACCTAATTTTTCATTTGAAGTTTTCGAATAGCCATACATTGCACCAAGAGTTATAGCTGTTATTCCGGCCAAAACACCCCCGGATATTGCATATTTGTGTCACACATGTTTTTTAAGGTTTATTTTAGGCATAAAGCCTCCATATTAATTAATGATTGCATTGTAGATATCTTTGTTAAAAAGTTGTTGTGTTATGAAGATGATTGAAAATTAATACAAAACAAAATAAAGAAGGATTTTTGCCCTACTTTATTTTGTTACTCTTAGATTAATAAAACAACGAATATTATTTACATAAAAATAACCTAATAAATTAGAGCCATACACAAAACATCATTAAGATAATGTTCTTAATGTTTGAGTTTCTGCTCTTTCGATTATATAGGTTGTGAAAATTCATAACATATTTATTTTAAATAAAAAATTAAAATTGTTATTAAAAATTTAAAATTAATTTATAGTTAATAGATTTTAATAATATAGGCTCTAAATTTCAAATAAATTAGTAGGTAGACCAGCACATTCAAGAAACAGATTGAATATTCATTAAAAAAGTAAAAAAAGCACCATAAGATAACTTATAGTGCTTTCTGTTGTCTCTTGTTAAAATTTGAGTATATAAATCAAAAAATGAAAGATTTTTAAATTAGATATGATTAGCAATAATAAAAATAATAGTTATTCAACTGAGCTATGCTTTATAAATTATTAAAACAAAATGAGCGTGCTGTAAACAATTCAATAATTGCTTACTATAATATAATTTTGTTATGTTAAAAATTTATGTTTGTGGGCCAACAGTTTATAATGAGCCTCATATAGGCAATCTAAGGCCTATAGTGACTTTTGACTTTATGCTTAAGGCTTATAGGGAATTAGGTAAGGAATTTAAATTCGTGCACAACATTACTGATGTTGATGACAAAATAATTAATAAAGCAATTCAACTAGATATAAAAGAAAGCGAAGTTGCTTCATTTTATTTCAAGAATTATCAAAAATTATTAAGAAAGCTAAATGTAAATACAATTAGTAAGATTGAAAAAGTTACTCATAATATGAGTTATATTAATAAGTACATCAATAGATTATACGAATCTGGTAATGCTTATAAAGATGTTAATGGCAATGTTTGGTTTGATGTTCTAAAGAACAAAGATAGTTATGGGGCAGTGTCTAACCAAAATTTGGATAATATGGTTTTTGAAGAAAACAGCCTTCATAAAAAGTTTAAAGCTGATTTTGCTCTTTGAAAATCGACAGCTGTTGGCATAAAATTTTATTCTAACTTTGGCGCAGGTAGACCAGGATGACACACTGAGTGTTGTGCCCTGATTGATAAGCATTTTGGTCAAAATGGTGTCGATGTTCACGGTGGTGGAATGGACTTAACTTTTCCGCATCATGAAAACGAAAATATTCAACACCATGCCTTATATGGCAAGCCATTGACTAAGGAATGAATTCGTTGTGGACAGCTAAACCTTGATGGCGAAAAAATGTCTAAATCAGTTGGGAATGTGATTCTAGCAAACGATTTTATTAACACTTATGGGACAACTATACTAAAGTTGATATTTTTTAATGCTAAAGTTAGTGCAAACATTAATATCACTAAGGAACTAATTGATAATATGAAAGCCATTGAAATAAAGTATAAAAAAGTGTTGTTCAAAATTTTTACTCTTTTCAAAGACAAAATCATTAGCAATGATCCTTATGAAAAATCTGACGTAATATTAAAAACTCTAGAGTCTGTTTCGAAATTAGAATTTTCTGACTTTAATTTTCAATTGAATAATGAAATTAAGCAATTCAATAAAAGCCCTTCATTAGAAAGAGCAAGAGACATTTTTTTCATACTTTCACTTTTCCACAAGGAATTAACAAGCATAAATTCGTACAAGAAATATTTAGATATCTATGACAAATGACACTATTTTATAGGTATTAAAGACTATAAAAATGCAGATAAACTTAGAGAAAAATTAATAAAAAATCACTTGATTTAATAATTATTCACACTGGAATAAGTTATGAAAAATGAGGTTACCTTTATGAAAAAATTATATATGTGTGGCAAGAACTCAGTTACTGATGCAATTAAAGCAAGACTTCCCATTGAAGCAGTTTATGTGATGAGTAATTCCCATGCTGAAAAAATTAAGGAGTTTTCAAATATAAAAACAGTAGTAAAGGACGCTAATTTTTTTAAGGAATACAATTCTGAAAATCATCAAGGTTATTTGTTGTTTTTAAAATATTTTAACTATTATGAAATAGACATAATTAAAAAAGACAATGCTAAAAATGTGCTTATTTTAGATCATATTCAAGATCCACATAATTTTGGAGCAATATTAAGAACTGCAAATGCGGCAGGAATCAAACATATAATTATTCCAAAGGATAGATCAGCTGAAGTAACTTCAACTGTGCTAAAGGTAAGTTCAGGCGGCTTTGTTGGGGTTAAGATCATAAAAGTTAGCAATATTGTTGCAAGCATTAACAAGCTTAAGTCATGAGGTTTTTGAATTTACTCTTCACTGTTAGATCAAAATGCTGTTCCATACAACAAGGTAGAATACAATGAGCATTGTGCATTAGTTGTTGGAAATGAAGAAAAAGGAATTTCAAAACCCATAATTAATGCAACTGATGTTAAGGTTTATATTCCGCAGTTTGGCACAGTTCAATCAATGAATGTGTCAGTTGCTACTGCAATTTTATTATTTGAATTAGTTAATAATGGTAAGTAGAAATGTTTTCAAATTCAAAAAAATTTTATTAAGCAACCATAAAGATTTAGAAGATTTTTTTAATAGTTCTTCAAATTTAGAAATCATTATGGCAATTAACAATAATTTAAGATCTGAAGTAATGAACTTTATCAATAAAGCTATATCAACTTATAAAAAAGTTCCTATAACTGCAGATGATATATATAATGAATTTTTAAATGACTGTCCAGTTATTTTACGTAAGTATAAGTATCAAAGTGATTCTAACTTTTATGCATATATAGCACAAGTAGTCAAGAATTTTTGTCTAAATAAACTTAATTATTGACTTCGCAAGAAAAGGTCAATCGATTTGAATATGTCTTCAATAGATGAAATGATCTATATAACAGACATTAGTGCTGAAAAAGAAATGAATGATAAAGTAGACAAAATTGATTTTATAAGGCTGTTTCATAGGTTTTTTAGTAAATCTGATATCGCAAATATTGAGCTTATTTTATCTAAAAAATGAATACCACATTCTAAATATAAACTAAATTCCTATAGAGATAGCATTATCGAGAAAATAGCACTATATTATTCTGGCTAAATCACGCCTTTCTAAAAACTTAAAAAATTAAGTATTTTATATATAATTAAAATTATGCTTAGAAAAAAAGTAACACTAAGTTGTGAAGATTGTCATAGTATGAATTATTCAACCAACAAAAGTTTGATGTCAGTTGATAGAATTACAGTCAAAAAATTTTGTAGAAAATGCAACAAACACACAATGCACAAGGAAGAGAAATAATGGTTAAGAAAAATACAGCAGAAAATGAAGCAAAAGAGGCAAAAAAGAAGAAATTTTTGGTGCGTAAGTTTGTCAAAGAACTAAAAAGAGTTAGATGACCATCATCTAAAAAAAGTTGAGCTTCATTTATTCAGGTTATCGTGTTCTCATTGATATTTACCTTAATTGTTATTGGATTTGTTACTTTAGTTACTTTTATTTTTACAAAATCAGGGATTAAAACAGGAGGTATTTAATACTTATGCAACGTTTCATGTGATATATGATTAGCACTGTTTCTGGAAAAGAAGACAAAGTTGTTGAGTCTTTAAAAAACAGAATTGTCAGTGAACAAGTTGAGGACTGTTTTAACCAAAACGCTACTGAAGAAGGTGCATTCAAAATTTTCAAAAAACCTGTTTTGACTGCTAAAGAAGCTGAAAAGAAAGCACTTGGTGAGCCATATAAAGTTAAAATGAGCAATATGTATGGTGGCTACATCTTCATTAATATGGATATGACTGATAAAGCCTGATTTGTTGTACGTAACACACAATATGTAACAGGACTAATAGGTTCAGCCGGTAAAGGAACAAAACCAACTCCTGTTACTAAAAAAGAAATAGATCTTGCTTTTGAGAAAGAAAAACAACTAATAGAAGATTTTAATTCTGGCAAAAACATTGAGAAATTTACAGTCGGTGAAATAGTAGAAATTATCGAAGGTCCATTCAAAGGCACAATCGGCAAAGTTTTAGAAGCTAATGAATCAATTCATAAAGTAACTGTTGAAGTTGAGCATTTTGGCAAAAAAGTTCCAACAGACTTTGATTATTCAGTAGTTGAAAGCAAGGAAAAATAATTAATTTAGAAGCTTTGCTTCTTTTTTTATATTTTAATTTTCAATGCTTTTTTCCAAAATTTCAGCAAGCCAATACTTTGTTAAAGCAAGTATAATTTTGATAAGGAATTAAAATGAATCTATATAGTAACAAAAACGTAAAGAAGATGAATAGAGTCTATAACAGATCGCTAAAAAGATCTTTATTTAGTAAAAATATTTTGTCAGTAAAAAAAGCAAAACGATCACTTTTAGAAATAGTTATAAAGTTTTTTATCAAGATTGTTATGCTTGTTGCTGTGCCACTTAGTTTAAGAAAAAATAAAAACAAATTAGACGAGTTAGTTGGCAGAGTATACAAAAGATTTACTAGCAGAGATTTTGCCTTTATTCCAGTTTCATTTGCGTTTTATTCTCTTGTTTCATTTATACCAATAATATTAAGTGTAAGCGTTGCTTTATCGCTAATTCCTGGCGAATTTAGTACTTTATTTAACAACGAGATTCTAAAAAGGATTATTCCTGGTTTAGATTCATTTATCAATTCAGTTCCGCAAACATGGAACGCTAAAACATTTGTGCTTGTTATCACTTTGTTTTTAGCATCATTATTCATTTCATCAAGCGGATTTGGAAAATTCACCTATAGCATAAATTACATATATAAACATGAAACAACCGGAAATTACTTTTTTAATAGGCTAAAAGGATTTTTTATAGTTATAGGTATTGCACTCTTTATTTTTATTTCTGCATTAATTTATCTATCAATTTACAAGCTATTTGGAGTGCATAAAGCAAGTGAGTTAGGCAAGAATATTTACTTCTATATTGTATTTTCGCTTTACTTAATGCTCAATTTATATGTTGGACTTTCTATTTTGTTTAAGATTAGTCCAGGATTTAGAGTTCCATGATCATCACTTCTTCCTGGTGTGCTTATTGCTTCACTTCCAACTATGGTTTTTATTACAATATTTGGATATCTAACATCATTAATTGATTACTATAAATTCGGCATATTTGGAATTTTTATGTATATTGCACTTTTAGTGTCAATAATGTCATATTTTATGTATTTAGGCATAATAACAAACGCAGCATTTTATAAAACTTTTTATTCAAGGTATACAACACCTAAAAAAATCTGATTTAGAAAGTTTTATTAGTTGCTATTTACTAAATAGGCTATAAAACAGAGTTATACGCAAAAATTTTAGAAGAGTTCAAATATTTATTTTGAATTTAGTCTATTTTTTAGTCCTGGTTTTGCTCACTTTCTTAAAAATCCCATTTTTTAATTTATAATTTAATAAATTTTTATTTAGATATTAAATAATAAGTTTATGTGGGCGGATTAATGAATAATAAGTACAAAAGAATATTAATTAAGCTTTCTGGGGAGGGTTTAGTTAATAAGGAAAAAAGCTTAGCAATTGATTATGACTTAGTTGGTGATATTGCTCGCCAGTTAAAACAAATTTCAGATAGAGGAATACAAATAAGTATAGTTATTGGCGGCGGAAACTTTTTTAGAGGCGCTAGTGCTGAAAAAAATGGAATTCCTAGAAACAGAGCTGATTACATTGGAATGCTAGCCACTATAATGAACGGGTTGGCTTTAAAAAGCGGTTTTGAAAGAATTGGTTTAAAAACTCGTATTCAATCATCATTAGTTGTTGATCAAAAAGTTGCTGAAAATTATGTTAACGAGAAAACAATAAAATACTTAGAAGAAGGCGAAGTTGTTATATTTGTTGGAGGAACCGGCAGACCATACTTTACAACCGACACCGCAGCAACATTATTTGCATCAGAAATAGGTGCTGAAGTGATTTTGATGGGTAAGAACGGTGTTTCTGGAATATATGATTCTGACCCCAAAGCAAATAAGAATGCTAAAAAGTTTGGAAAAATTTCTTATGATGAAATTTTAGACAAAAAGCTACAAGTAATGGATTTAACAGCCACAAGTATGGCTAGAGACAACAAGATAAATTTAATAATTTTTAATATTAATGAACCTAATGCTATTTTAAGAGCAATTGAAGGGGATATTGATCACACTGAGGTAGTAAGCTAATGGATACAGAATTAATTATTTTAGAATTAGAAGAAGAAATTGGGAAAGCAATAAATCACTTAGTTTTTGAACTTTCAAAAACATCAACAGGAAGAGCTAATCCTCAATTAATTAGAGGAATAAAAATCAATTACTATGATACCTTGACACCAATAGAAGAGTTAGCAAACATTAGTGTGCCAGAAGCTCAGCAATTACTAATTAAGCCTTTTGATGCAACAACTGTTAGAGACATTATCAAAGCAATAACAAATGCTCAATTAGGCATTAATCCTGTTGATGAAGGCAGTCAAATTCGTATCAAATTTCCGCCATTAACAACCGAAAGAAAAAAAGAGTTAGTTAAGGCATTGTCTAAACATTCAGAAGCTGCTAAAGTTGGTATTAGAAATGCCCGTCAAAATGCGAACAAAGCAATAAAATCTAATGATGAAATATCTGAAGATGCCCAAAAAAGATATTTACTAGATGTTCAGAAAATTGTTGACAAAAACATTGAGCATGTAGACGAATTAGTATCTAAAAAAGAAAAAGAAATAATGAGCATTTAATTCAAATTGATCTCTATTTTTATAAATATTCTTTTTATAAAAGCCTAATATTATATAATACATTACACGGCAATTAGAGATCAGTTCTTGCGGCACCATAGCCAAAAGGCCAAGGCACGAGTCTGCAAAACTCCGATTTACCGGTTCGAGTCCGGTTGGTGCCTCCATATTATGCGCCCATAGCTCAACTGGACAGAGTGTTTGGCTACGGACCAAAAGGTTAGGGGTTCGACTCCTCTTGGGCGCGCCATATAACATTGTTACCAAGTTAGGCAGTTGCCTAATTTTTTTATTATTTACATATATATTTATGACGGATAGCACTATAAATCAAGCAAATATGTTCAATGAGACAATAAGTCAAGTTGATGATATCTTTATTGTAAGAGGATATGAAAAATCTATTAATATATCTAGCAATTTGTCTAAGAGAAAGTAGGCTAAATTCATAAAGTCAACACTTCAGAAAAACATTATTGACATAAGGTAATAAATTTCAAATATCGGAGCAAGAATGATTCCAAAAATTAAAGACAATAGATTTATTTCATTATTAATTTTGGCTATTATTGGAAGATTAAAAATATAAATTAGTGTAAATATTAATAATGATTTAAGAAAGACTCATCTAATTTTTAGTAAATGATTTAGTGCAAGTAAGATAAATGAGCAACCAAAAGAAAGAATGAATGACAGTGAAAAAACTAGGTCGCAATTTATTGCAAATGTAACTATCAGTGAAATCACTCATCCATCATAATATTTGAATTTGTAATTACCAATTCTTTTTTGATGTTTAATAATTAGCAATATTAAGCTTCTAATTGCTGATACAAATGAATTTAGCAACGCGATATAACAAAATAAAAGTATGAAAACAACATATAATGTTTTTGTTTGCTTCTTGAATATTTTTTTAGCCAAAAGCACTATAAAATAGAATAAAAGATCAAAATGCAACCCTGAAATGACTATTAAGTGCGAAACATTGATCAACCTTGCTTTTACATTTGCAATTTGAGAATCGTTAATACCAAAAACCATTGTGCTTCAGTATCTAGCAAAGTAAATTTTATTTGAACCATAAGCATTAATTATCTTGCTTAAACTTTTTGTCTGATATGTCACTTTGTTAACAATTGGATTGTTAACAACATATTTAATAGAGTTAGATAACACAAATGATTTATCAAATTTTATATCTGATAAATTTTTAGTTAAATTTCCTTTAACTTCAACTAACGATCCTTGAATAATGTTTGATGTTGATACATCGTTACTCCCGCATACCAAAACATTATGTTTTGAGTTGCTGATTATAAAATAGCTAGCTCCTATTTTTGCAACAGTGCCTTTTATAATGTATAATCCATCATCTAATAGAGGTTTAACAATTGTCGGCATCACTAAACATAAGTATAAAATAATTGCTAATAATCCAGTCCCTAGACATTTCCAATTTTTATATAAAATATAAAAAGTTAAGAATATGTATGAAGCAATTCAAACATATCTAGTTTCATGACTAAAAAGTGACAAATGGATAAACAAAGGTAAAATAAATGATAGTAAGTTGGTGTTTACAAGATTAAAACTTTCTTCAGTTTTAAAAAAGTTTTTTGTCCAATGCCTTTTAAATTTCGAATATCATCTCATCCAATTTTTAATTTATTTTTCCTTAATTCAAGTAGCTGTTTTGCAACATTTTTAGATATGCCGAATTTTTTTAGTTGGTTCTCAGTATTCAATTCAAATCAATTAAGCTTATTACTATTTGAAACGTCAGTGTCATTATTTAAAAAAGGTACAAAAAGTTTTTCGCTACTTTTGTATTCTTTATCAAGATTAATTTTTGTAAGGTCAGCGTTTTTTTCTTTTACAACTGATAGTATTTCTCGTAATTTCACTCCTTTTTTAAAGTAATGTTTGCCTTTAAATAAGACTGCACCTGAAACATCAATTGATATAACATCACTATCATCTGGAGATATCTTTAAAAATGAAGTGCGCTTTGATTCAAAAGTAATTGCTATTGTAGAAGCAGCAACAGCAACTGAAACTATTGAACCAATTATTATTCTCTTGACTTTCATTTCATCTTATAAGTTTCTAATTGCTAAACGGGCTTAAAAAAAGAAAAAATAAGGGAAAAACTCAATGTTTTTCCCAACAAAATATTAATAATAATTAATTATATTTTTCGATAAAGTCTGTTAATTTATGAACATCTTTATTGTGATATAGAACATCAATGATTGAACGCAAAAACGGAGCATTTATTGACTTGTTATCATTTAATATTTCTTCTAATATTTTTGCATTGTGATAACCCTCGACTGTTTTAGTGTTTTCTTCTAAGACTGTTTTAAGGCCTTTTTCGGCAATTTGAGTACCAAAAAGAAAGTTTCTACTCTTTAAGCTTGAGCAGGTTAAAAATATGTCTCCAATTGCAGAAAGTTCTAAAGGTAATTCATTGTTAGATGTTTTAAATAATTCCTTATATATTTGATAGATCTCCTTAGCACCAGCAGCTAACAATGCTGATTCAGTGTTTTTGTATGGATGCATATAGGTTATTGCACCAATTCCAATTGCTAGAACATTTTTAAGTGCTGCAAATAATTCACTGCCCTTTTCATCAGGATTAACAACTAGCCTAAAGTATTTGTTATTAAATGTATTAGAAACTTCAGTTAAAAATTGTTCATTTGGCCCTACAACATTAATCATTGTTAGTGCATTTTCAAATACTTCAGTAGCAAAAGATGGACCTAATATTGAGCAGTAGTGCTCAATATTGCTAGAGAATTTCTCGACTAAGACATCAGAAAAGAATTTTTTAGTCTTTGAATCAATTCCCTTAGCAACATTTATGACCTTTATTTTTTGTGTTCCTAATACATTTCTAATTTGACCTAAAACACTATCAATGGCACTTGATGGAACAGCAAGTATCATTAAATCAAGCTCGCTTAATGCTTCTTTTAAATCTAGTGTGGCCTTAATATTTTCAGGTTTGTTAAACTGTCTATTCCCAAAATATTTTGAATTTATTCCACTGTTAATATCAGCTATTTCTTTTTGATCAATCCCTCACATTTTTATTTTGTGATTGTTATATGACAAAACACTAGCCAATCCACTAGCTCAAGCACCTGTCCCAATTATGGTAATTTTTTTAGTCATAAATGCCTCCTTGATTAGTCTGATTCTAATTGCTCATATAGTTTAATAATTGTATCTAAATTAAGTTGTTGGATTCTAATATTCTCATCAACATTTAGTGCTTTATAAGCTTCTAGAATTTTATCCTGGTTATATGTTTGCTTTAAAGATCATATTAATTTCTTTCTTCTAGCACTAAAACAAAGCTTAAAAAATGGCTTCAAATTACTATAGTTATCATTTTTGTTTTGATAAAAATCAAAAGTTACAATAGCTGAATCAACCTTTGGAGCAGGGCTAAAATTATTTCGACCAACAAATAATTCTTTTTTAACTTTGGCAACATATTGACAAGTAATGCTTAATTTAGAATAATCAGGGCTATTTGGGGCTGCAGTTATTCGATCAGCCACTTCCTTTTGAAGCAACAAAGTTGCGCGCTTAAACAAAAATCTATTGTCAATTATTTTTAATATTATGTCGCTAGTTATATAGTAAGGAATGTTGCCAACTACTTCAAAACAGGCATATTGGCTAAGATCTGCTTCTAAAAAGTCTTTATGAATCAATTCAGTATTTTCTAAATTAAAATAATTATTTTTATTTAGAAAAGAAATCATATCTGTATCAATTTCAAAAGCCACATATTTTGAACATTTACCAACAAGAAATTTAGTTAAAGCACCAGTTCCCGGGCCGATTTCAAGAATTTTTTTATCTTCGGGACTTATAATGTCTATTATTTTTTTTGTAATTTCAGGACTATTTAAGAAATTTTGTCCAAATTTTTTCTTGGCTCTTGGTTGTAAATAATTATTAGACATTTATTTTGAACAACCTCTTAGCATTTTTTAAAACTTTATCTGTAAATTTTTCTATAGACATACCCTTAACTCCAGCAATATAGTTTGCTGTATGTTTGACATAATTTGGATAATTTAACATTCCTCTCTTGCTTGCTGGTGGCAAATATGGTGCATCAGTTTCAGTTAAAATTTTCTCCACTGGTAGATATTGCAATACTTCTACTAAAGATGAATTATTTTTGTAAGTAGCTATTGCACTAAAGCTAAAATAGCATCCTAAATCGTTAAACTTTTTGGCCCAATATAAGTCGCCACTAAATGTGTGAATCATAAATTGAACATCGCTAAATTGTTTAAGTATTTCATATAGATCCTCATAAGAGTCTCTCATATGTACTACAACCGGGAGTTTAAACTTCTGAGCTACTTTTATTTGCGCAATAAATGATTCTTTTTGAACTTCTTTATTAGTGTCAGGATAGTGGTAATCTAATCCGATTTCACCAATAGCAACAACATCTTCAGTTAGTTGACTTTCAATAATTTTTGCATCATTTGCACCAGTTGAATTATTAGGATGAACACCGATAACAGGAAAGGCATAGTCAAAATGAGAGCAAATATTTAATACTTCTAAATTTTCTTTAGGGTCACATCCAGTTATAAGCATTGCTGATACACCTTTAAAATAGGCTTTTTCGATAACTTGAAAGTTATCCTTATAATACTCTTTAATTGGATGTGTGTGGCAGTCTATGTACTTTATACTCACGGTTTATTTCTACTTTCCAAGACAAAAGTTTTTGAACATTTCATCAAGCAGCAATTCATTATCAGCTCTACCAGTTATGTCAGTAAGATGACTTCATGCTTGCCTAAGATCAATAATCACAACATCAGGATCATATCCGTTTTCAATTGAGTCTAATGCATCATCCAATGACTTTTGAGCCTGTTTTATAAGTGCTAACTGACGAGAATTGTTGACATACTGTTCATTATTTAGATCAATGTTTTTAAAAACAGAAACAAGCTTTTCTTTTAATTCATCTAAGTCATTTTGCTTTGCACTCACATATAATGAGTTATTGTCAATGCTCTGAACTAAGTCTTTTTTGTTTATTACTGGAATGTATATTTTATTAAGTGAAAGGGCTTTGTTCTTGATTTGATCATCAAATTCATCATTTGTCTGACTAGGGTCATATATATGAAGCACTACATCAGCATTGTCAATTTGCTTGAATGATTTATCAATCCCAATTTTTTCAATTTTTTCTTTAGTCTCTCTTATTCCTGCTGTATCAACAAATTTAAATAATAATCCTTTGTATTGCCACATAGCTTCTACAATGTCTCTTGTTGTTCCTGCAATGTCAGTTACTATGGCCTTGTCTTCTTCTAAAATTGAGTTTAGAATAGAGCTTTTTCCAACATTAGGTTTTCCTAAAATGGCTATTTTAATGCCTTCGAAGATCATTCTAGATGTTTGGCTAAGCTCAATAGTTTGGTTTATTTTATTTCTAATTTGTTTTAATCTTGCTGTTAATTTGTCATTAAAAGGATTATCAAAATCATATTCGGGATAGTCAATTGAAACTTCCATTTCTCCAATTAAAAAAGATAATTCTTTCTTTAACTCTTGAATATAAAGTGAAGTTTTTCCATCAAATTTTTTAATTGCTAATTTGGTTTGACTAACTGTGCTAGCATGAATTAAATCATTTATTGCTTCAGCTTTTATAAGATCCATTTTCCCGTTTAAAAAACTTCTTCTACTGAATTCGCCGGGTTCAGCAAGCCTTGCGCCATTAGCTAATAGTAATTCAAGAATTCTATTGGTTATTACAACCCCGCCATGGCAATTAATTTCAACAGTGTCTTCACCAACAAAGTTGTTTTTGCCTAAAAATCACATGCACAATACTTCATCAACAATTTCATTATTGTTTAAGTTATCAACTATATTGCCAAATGTGATTGTATGGCTTTTGCCAACTTTACCGGTAAAAACTTTTTGTACAACATTGACGCTATCGGGTCCGCTTATCCTAATTATTGAGATTGCTTGGTTTATTTTTCCGCCTGATGAAATCGCTGTAATTGTGTCATTTATCATATATCAATTTTACAATAATATAAAACTTGTGAATTGCATTAAAATGAACAAAAACGGGAAAAATACAATGATTGTCCCTATTTTTTTACAACTTTTTATTTATTAAAAATTTGATTGTTTATTAAGGTATGGAAAATGAAAATAAGTTTTGTAATATCTTTGCTCACTATGCAATTTTTATAAATAGTGTCAAGTCAATTTCACTGATAAAACAAAATAGTTCAAGCGATTTAAAATTAAGAATAAGAATAATTATGAATACTAAATTTTTAATTCATTCTTTAGGCCTTAATTACTGTAAGAATCTCTTTAAGAAATATAGAAAAAACACAAATATTTTAATAAAAGATATCTTAACAAAGGAGTTAACTGAAGAGCAGATTCTGAATGATATTCCTAAAAGTAAGCAAAAATATTTTGCTAAAAAATTAGAATCTATAAAAATACTAACAAATAGTTTTGTGCTCCCCTTTCCAAACAATGATTACTCAAATGTGTTTGAGTATTTCAAAATTAAACCAGAAATAAATAACGATACAGCTTATAATCACTGTCAGTTAGTTGCTGTTAGTAAGGCTGATAGTAATAATAAAAGAATGGTTTTATATGGGATATCAAGTTCTCTATATGAATTTAAACATACAAAGGATAAAAAATATTTTTATAATGAAGATAAAAGTTACATAAACTGTGTATTTTTACCAATAAGCCTGAAATATAGAAGTTTTAGTCCTAATGAACTTAATCAACACTACACCAAAGTCGATCAATCATTTTTAAATAAACGTAATTTAAAGTATTAAAAAAACTCCTTAAAAAGGAGTTTAAGTAATTGTTACTTAGTTAGTTTAGCAAAGTATGTTAATGTTCTAATTAATTGTGCAGTATAAGACATTTCATTATCATATCAGGCAAATATTTTGTATATTCTGTGGCCATTTGATTCTTTGATTTTAGTTAATGTTGAATCAAAGGTTGAGCCATAATATGAGCCAATAACGTCTGAAGAAACAATAGGGTCTGTTTCATATTTAAGCGATAAGCTAGCTGATTTTTCAAAAGCTGCATTAATCTCTTCAACAGTTGGTTGTTTTGTTAACTGAACTGATAAGTCAACAAATGAACCTGTTATTGTAGGTACACGAAGTGCAAAGCCATCAAGCTTCCCTTCAGCTTCAGGTACAACCAATCCAATAGCTTTAGCAGCACCAGTAGATGAAGGCACAATGTTATGACCAGCAGCACGAGCACGACGCAAATCGCCTTTACGATGTGGGCCATCTTGAAGCATCTGATCACCTGTAAATGAGTGAACAGTAGTCATAAAGCCATTTTCAAGACCAAAGTTATCTACTAATACCTTAACAACAGGAGCCAAGCAGTTTGTAGTACATGAAGCACCAGAAATAATTTCGTCTTCAGCATTAAGGGTTTCATGGTTAACACCATAAACAATAGTTTTAACATCTTTACCAGCTGGAGCAGAAACTATAACTTTTTTAGCACCTGCCTCTATGTGTTTGTGTGCAAGATCTTTTTTAACGAAAAATCCAGTGCACTCTAAAACAATGTCAATATTAAGTTCTTTTCAAGGTAAAAGCGCAGGATCTTTTTCTGAAAGTACCTTAATTTCTTTTCCATTAACAACAAATGCATTATCTTTAACAACAACATCAGCTTTTAATGGGCCAAAAGCTGTGTCATATTTAAGTAAATGTGCCAACATTTTTGGTTCTGTTAAATCATTAACAGCAACAATTTCAACTTCTTTATTATTTGTGTCTAAAAGGTAACGAAGGGCGAGACGGCCTATACGTCCAAAACCATTGATAGCGACTCTTTTCATATTTCCCCCAAAAAAATTATTTTCTATTAAAATTATAGTTTATCCATTTTGCTTTTTTAATAGGTATATAGGCATTAAATATAAATATGTGGCAACCTTTCCACTATTTTTTTGAAAAATAAAACAGCATACTTACACCAAAAATGCTGTTTTATAGATTAATTAGAAATTTTGTTGCTTCCAAAGTAAGGAATTAATTTTTTTGGGATAGAAACTGTGCCATCGCTATTTTGATAGTTCTCTAAGATAGCTGCAATTAGACGATCTATTGCTAGTCCAGAACCATTCATAGTGTGGGCAAATTGAACCTCATTATTTTCGTCTCTGTATCTTATCATTGCTCTTCTGGCTTGGAAGTCTCCCATATAAGAAACTGAACTGATCTCACGATATTTTAATTCAGAAGGAAGCCATACTTCTAAATCAACTGTTGTTCTTGATGAAAAACCTAAATCACCTGTGCAAAGCCTAAGCTCTCTATATGGAAGCTCTAGCTCTTCTAGAACTAGTTTAGCCTGTTCAAGCATTTGGTTAAACTCAGTTTCTCAGTCTTTTTCTGAAGTTATTTTAACCAATTCAACCTTCTTAAATTGATGACTTCTTATGATGCCTCTCATATCCTTGCCACCTGAGCCAGCTTCAGATCTAAAACATTCAGTAAACCCAGTTAATCTAATTGGTTTTTCAAGATTTATTATTTCATCATTATATAAATTTGTTAATGGAACTTCGGCAGTTGGGATAAGATACATATTTGTTTGTTCCATATAAAAAAGATCATCTTTAAATTTTGGCAACTGACCAGTGCCGAAAAGTATTTCCGGCTTAACTAAAACAGGAACTGCATATTCTTCATAACCATTTGCAGTGTGTAAATCTAACATAAAGTTTTGCAAAGCACGTGCCAATTTTGCACCATCTTTTTTAAAAACAACAAATCTTGAGCCAGATAATTTCACAGCCCTTTCGAAGTCAAAAATATCTAGTTTTTTACCTATTTCATAGTGAGGCAATACATTTGAAACCAGTTTTCTACCAAGATTATCATGTGTTTGTATCACTTGATTGTCATTTTCATCTCTTCCAACTGGAACAGAATCTAGTGATATATTTGGCACTCTTATAAGTATTTCATAGGCATTTTTGTCAAAATCATCAGCCACTTTTTCCAAGTCAACAACATCTTTTTTTAATTGAGTTGCTTGATCTTTTAACTCTTGCATTTTTTGTTTGTCATTTTTAAAGGCACCTATTTGTTTGCTTAATTTTGACAACTCAGCTCTTTTTTGCTGAGCTTCATACATTGCTGCGCCTCTTTTGTCAATGTGACTTAAAAGAGTGTCAAAAACTGAAAGGTCAAAATTTCTATTTTCTAATGCCTTTCTGACATAGTCGCGATTATCATTTATGAATTTAATGCTTAACATAAAACCTCTAATTTTACTTTTATAATAATTTTACAACTTAAAGTATTTTATTGATGACTTGTATATTGTTAAAGACAACAGCGATAAGTTAGCTGGCGGAGATACATCAACATTATTATTTTTACTAAATTCTTTAAGCTTAGTAGAGCTAAATTCTCTCATTGCCTTCTTCTTGCTTCTAGTTTGTAAAATACAAAGTAAGTAGCAAAGTGAAGTCAATTGCACAAACAAACTTTTTTTCATTAGGCTAATAATTTTTTCATTATGCAATAATCCTAATTCAGTAATTTCTTTAAAAACACCTTCGTATGATGAAAAAAGCAATTCTAATTTATTAGCTCATTCATCTAGGTTTGTAGCAGACGAATTTTTTCTAATTTGGTATGTATACACTTTCTTTTTAATTTTTTTAAACTTTGGGTTTGTAAAAAATAGCATATGCATAAATCTAATGTCTTCATATATGCCACCTGAAAATTTTTTGTTATATTTCTCAACAATTTTGCAATAAAAGCTTCTCTTTATCATCTTACCCCAAGGAACTGAAGTGTTATTATAGTAGTGTTCAATTGGAGAATTAGTATCATAGTTAGTAAAATGCGGGGTTTCAGGAACTAAAACTCTAAAGTTTTTGGAAGCTTCGAAACTATATAAAGCTTCAGCAACCAGGACATCATAGTCATCATCCAAATTATCAACAAAAATCTTAATTCCATTTCTGTGTAACTTATCATCGTCATCAACAAAAATAAAATATTTACCAGTTGATTTTTCAATTAAAAAGTGTCTGTTAAAACCTATTCCAACATGCTCGTGATAATCCTTTAGATCGTAGACTTTAATTCTAGAATCTTTAGCTGCATAGTCATTAATTATTTGCAAGGTATTATCAGTTGAGTAGTCATTAAGCAAAATAATTTCTAAATTTTTATATGTGCTTTTCAAAACATTTTTAAGTGAAAAATATGATTTTTTTTCAATATTAAAACAAGGAATTAGAACACTAATTTTTGGATTATTAATGTCACCACTTTTAGACTTTTTCCTGTTTTTTTGAATCATAATTTGTATTATATCAATATTAGGATTTATAAACACTTTTTATGCTTTCATAGTCAATGCTATTTTCACAACTAATTTCATAGTTATTTGTCAAACCAAAGTTTTTGATGATAAAACAGTTGCGCAGAAGAAATAATCACAAAATGCTTATATAGTTTTTACTTAAACGGTTGTTTTATAGGCTTATAAGAAAAAATATTATTGAATTTATAGTACTTACAAATTGTTATGTTTATAATTTGAAATCTTGCAGTTTACTATATAATATTAACCATTACTAACTTTAAACATTAAATTTTTAACAGGAGGCAATATGAGTTTAAGAACATATCAACCTAAGAAAAGACAAAGAGCAAAAGTTCATGGCTTTCGTGCTAGAATGGCTACTGAAAATGGTAGAAAAGTTTTAGCTGCTAGAAGAGCTAAAGGAAGAAAAAGACTCACTGTTTCTGACGATAAATAATTTTTAACACCCCATGAAAAAAGAATTTAGACTTCAAAAAAGTTGAGAATTTGACAAAATAATTAAATCTAAAAAGCAATATGCAAATAATTTTTTAGTTTTGTACTACAAGGAAGCACCAAGCTTTAAGTTAGGTATAACTGTTCCTAAAAAATTTTGCAATGCAGTTTTCAGAAATTATTACAAAAGGCAAGTTAAAGCAATCATTCATAAACTAAATGTCTATGATTTGAAATTTCATTGTGTTTTAATTTTGCGCAAAGAATTTTTAAAAGAAAAGTTTGTGGCTAAGTTTAATGCAACCCAAAAACTTTTCAATAAATTAAAAACAAGTTAAGAGAAGTTGGAAAATGAAAGAATATAGATCAAATAACTTCAATTATTTCTCCAATGAGGACAGACAAAAAGAAAAAAAGAAAAGCACTTGAAAAAAAGTGTGATTCTGAATAAAAATTGTCTTTTATGTCCTACTTTTTGGTATTGCAATGACAGGGTGCGTCCAAAGTTGTGTTGTTAAGTCGTCTAACTACACTGGAAATGGTATTGAGTTTTATACAAGCAAGGAAAATGTTAGTCCACACGTGACAACATTAGATACTTCTCAGAAGCTAAGTAAAGAAGAAAACGTCCACTTAAGAGACAATAAAATTAACATTGATCTTAAAAATGACGATCAATTATATTTTGAAAAAAATGATGGTGCAAACTTCCACTTGTCACACAAGAATTACAGCGAAATTATAAAAAATCTTAGAAATGCTCATCAAGGTAGCTATGGTGCTTATAAAAATTGAAACGTAGCTATTCAGCTAAGAGATCATGATAAAAAATTATGAGATAACCAACCTATTATTAAAGGTACTGGCGATAACTCAAATAATTACCTTTTTGCAGTGCAACCAGTTGAAGATGACAATGCAAAAAGCAGTTACAAAACAATTTATAAACCAAATGAATATAAAGAATGACTATTAATTGATCCAAGTTTTGATTTTGATGCTAATTTTGTTTATGACAAAGACAAAAATGTCTTTAAAATAAATCCTAATAGCACAAAATTGATTAATGAGGGCAAATTCTTAAGCAATTTAGAGCCTAATAGCAGCAATGATAATAAAAAGAAGAAAGATAATAATGCGTTTATCTATGATAAAGAATTGTCTTATCTAACCTTTGCAAATAGAAATGACTTCATAGGTTTTGCTAAATTCAGAAGAGACATTTTTGAAACGTTAGCAACAAACACATTCTATTCAAATAAGTCTAAGTTTTATAAAAAGGCATTATCTCAAGTTGAGAAAACATTGAAAGATGCAAATTATTCTGCTGACTACAACGGTTTCAATAAATACTTTGTTGATAAAATCAAGAATAAAAAATCTAATGAGTTAGAGTTTGCACCTAATGTGTTTTATGCCCTTAAGTACTATAATAAAGCTTTAAACAAATATGCGAATGAGTTAAACTTTAGTGCATTAAATCAAATTTCACCTGTTAAAAATTCGGTTATTGAAGAAATTAATAGCTTAAGCAATGACTATAATAAGATTAATGATAAAAACAGTAAAGAAGCTACTGATTTAAAGAAAAAAATAACAACCCTGAACGAACAACTCAGAAATTCGAGCAGACTTCTTGCCCCTGCACCATACTCATCAATGACAATTAATCTAAATGATGCAGTTAAGATTCCATATGCAGGCGATGAGCCACAGAGAGTTATTTATAGCTGAGCTGATGCTTGAAAACTAGGGCCATTCTATGGATTGTTAGTATTCCCAACAGCTTGATTATCAGCTCACTTGTCAACAAGCTTGTCTCATTTAGGAGGCTGGGGAACAATTATAGTAATTTTAGTGTTGACAATTATTTTACGTAGTGCAATGTTGGCAATAACATTTAAGCAAACTGTCAACCAGTCTAAGCAAGAAGAGTTGAAGTCGAAAAAAGCAAAAATTGATGCAAAATATGCCGAGTTTAAAAACAATAAACAAATGAAAGCTAGACAACAACAAGAAGTTGCCGAGCTTTATAAAAAACACGGTATTAACCCATTTGATGCTTTTGTAACAATGCTAATTTCCCTACCTATCTTTATTATGATGTGGCGGGTTATTCAATCCCTACCTGAATTTAAATCTACTGTGTGATTGGGCATCTCATTTGCTGAAACATCATGACGGAGATTATTCTTCTCAGGAGAGTGGCAATACTTAGGGGTTCTTTTAGTTGTTGCTATTGTACAAGGTGTAGCACAGTTCCTTCCTCAAATCCTGAACAGGAAGAAATTCAAAGAACGGACTAGTCTTGAGGAAGAAAAAGCACTTAAAAAAGCAAATAGAACTCAACGGATAATGACTATTGTCTTCTTCTTTGTAACTCTAATATTCTCGGCTGGTCTTCAAGTTTATTGAATAATTTCTGGATTATGAACAATCATTCAGACACTAAGTATTCATCAATTTAAGAAATCAGCTTACTACAGAAGAAAATATTTAGACAAACACAAAGCATAATTTTAAAAATTCCTAGCAACGCTCGGAATTTTTGTTTATCTCTATAAAAAAGCCGTGAATGCTTAAAACATATTATCAATATGCTAATTTGTAACTAAGAAAACTATAAAGTAATAAAATTAATATATAAACTACAATTCAAAATAGGAGTTATATGAAAATTTATATTGTTAAAAGCAATTCGCCATATGAAACATTGGCTTATGAAAATTTAATAATGGAAGATCCATCAATCACCGGCGATGTTTTAGTGCTTTATCAACATGCAAATGCAATAATCATTGGCAACAACCAAAATGCTTATGAAGAAATTAACCGTGAGTATGTAAGAGATCACAAAATAGTATTAGCAAGAAGAAAATCAGGTGGCGGTGCTGTTTATCACGATTTAGGCAACCTAAACTTTAGTTTTATTTCAGATAAATCTGATGATAATAGCTATGTGAAGTTCCTTAGACCAATTATTAATTTCCTAAACTCATTAGGATTAGAATCTGAATTTCATGGCAGAAATGACATTCATGCTAATGGATGCAAAATAAGTGGCAATGCACAATACATTAGTGGCAAAAGAATAGTTTCACACGGAACATTACTTTTTGATGTTGATATGACAATATTATCGAAAGCGCTTAATCCAAACAAAATAAAATTTGAATCAAAAGGCATTAAATCAATTCGTTCTAGAGTTGCAAATATCAATGACCTATTGCCTAAAAAAATGACAGTTGATGAATTTAAAGACGCTTTAGTTAAATTCTTTGTTGAAAATGAAAACTGCACATTAGAAGAAATTCCATACGAAAAATATGCTGAAAGATTTGAAGATCTAAGAAGTCTATTTAGCTCAGAAAAATGAATATACGATCGTTCAGCAAACTTCACATATACAAAAACTGAAAAATTCCCAGGCGGGCTTGTTACAGTTTATGGCACAATAGAAAACTCTATTATCAAAGACATTATTTTTGCTGGTGATTTCTTAAGTAAAAAAGATATTAGAGATGTAGAACCTTTATTCAAAGGTATACGTTATGATGAAAAATCAGTTAGAGAAGTTTTAACAAAAATTGATATAGAAAACTACTTTGGTACTCTAACAGAAGATGAAATTATCAAAATAATTTTAGGGTAAGAAGTGAATAGTACAGTTTTAATTAAAAATGAACAAATTCATTACATCTATGAAGATGCACCAGATGACGTTCCAGTTCTTTTATTTGTTCATGGATTCAAAGATAGATCTAAAACAATTCAACCACTCATAAGCATAAAAAACAGAAATTATGCTATTTATGCATTAGACTTGCCTGGTTGTGGCGAATCAAGTAGCATTTTAGGAGAATACTCAATTGAATTTTATGCTGAAGTAGTGAGAGAGTTTATAACTAGAGTATTACCAAATAAAAAAGTAATGTTAATGGGACACTCGATGGGCGCTGCTGTGTCTTTAATGTGTTTTGAATTATCAAATGTTTTAGAGCTCATTTTGGTGGCACCATTTAATTACAATGCAAAACTTAATGCAGGCTTTAGTGATGGCAAGAAATGAATGCTGCCTGAGAGTATTGAAGATGCAATCGAGTCATATAAGGCTTTAGTGTACAATCCTAATCCATTTTACATAAAAGGTATACAAGCATTTGCAATGCAGGATGTACAAAACAGAGAAGCAACCAAAAAGATGTTTTCACACATTGTTGACAATCAATTTTTTAATACATCTTACCTAGATAATGTTCTAAAACCACTATATCACAGTGCTAAAAAGCCATATACACTAATTTATGCTAAAAATGGCCAATTTACTACTGAAGCGGAAATGCTTAAACTAATTGATGATATACCAAGCATAACTCCTTATGCTTTGGATGAATGCGGTCATGCTGT
The DNA here is from genome assembly GCF_005061465.1 of Mycoplasmopsis bovis 8790. Taxonomy (GTDB): domain Bacteria; phylum Bacillota_I; class Bacilli_A; order Mycoplasmatales; family Metamycoplasmataceae; genus Mycoplasmopsis; species Mycoplasmopsis bovis_A. Next base: position 99,452 of record NZ_LAUS01000008.1, on the reverse strand, counting down.
ATTTTTCCAAAAAGCGAATAAAGTTAATGAAATAGTAATGGATATAGCAAGCACAATAAAATCCCAGTAATTCTATAAAACAGCCAAATAAAGCAACGAATCAATTATGTTTTCTTGCTTTATTTTTTTGTTAATATTTTTATAATATTTACTATGAACATAGATGCAATTTATAGTGCTTTTTTTGTCAATGGATCAAATGTTATTTCAGCATGACTTGTAATAATATTTGGATTTTTAGGAATGTCAATGACCCTTATTTTAGGTCTTCCACAAGCCATTCATCTATACAAGTGCAAGAAAACTGGAAATGTTAAGTATTATTCATACTGAATGTTTTTATTCGGAATACTTTCATGAATATTTTTAGGTGCTTTTGATCCAGTTCAAAAAATGTTTGCTATTGTAATATCTAATTGCATTTGCTCTTTAATTTATGTTTTTACATTATGACTTACTTATAGATATTCAAGCGATCCTAAACGCAAAAGAAATGAATGAATCGTCTTGTTTTCATCACTTTTGCTTTCAATTTTTGTAATTAGCTTGTCAATTTCAGCATTAGTTTTAGAGTGAAAAATACCTCAAATTGCACAAATGAGTATTGCTCAAATAGTTCCAATAATTACAACATTTGCATTCCTGCCTCAGGTATTGAAGGCAATAGATTCTAGGGATTATTCAGGAATGTCAGCTTCAATGGTTTGAACATTCATCTTAGCTAATATATTTTGAACTTTATATTGAGTGTTTTTTATAATCAATGCTGGAATTGCTTCACAATTAATAAGCGCTCTAATATGGCAAGTTTTATCATTACTCTTATATTCATTTTTATTAATAAAAATGATGCATCAAGCTAAGCTAAATAAAATAAACAATACCAATGAAAATGTAGTGGAGAAAAAATATGTATAAATCTAAACTGACTCTAAAAGAAACGCAACAAGCTATTCAAGATCTTAAATTTGCGTTTACAAAAAAACTTAACCAAGAGTTAAAATTAACAAGAGTTTCTGCCCCTTTATTTGTTACTTCAAATTCGAAAATTAATGATGGCTTAAATGGTGATATTCCAGTTATTTTCTCACCAAATAAATGAAAAGAAAACATAGAAATTGTGCACTCTCTTGCTAAGTGAAAAAGATCAGCTCTGTCGAGATACAAATTCTTACCAGGCGAAGGATTATGAACAGATATGAATGCAATTCGCAAGGATGATGAAGTAGACTACAAGCATTCATTATATGTTGATCAATGAGATTGGGAATTAATTATTAACAAAGAAGATCGAAACCTAGATTTTTTGAAAAAAATTGTCGAAACAATCTATAAATCAATCAGATATGTTGAAAACAAAATCAATTTTAAATATCCTGTATTATCTCAAAAATTGCCATCTGAAATAAAATTTATTAACTCAGAAGAGCTATACAGAAAGTTTCCAAATGTAAGTCCTGAGGAGAGAGAAAATATAGTTGCCAAAAAGTATGGGGCTGTTTTTATTTACAAAATAGGTCACACTTTGCCTGATGGATTACCGCACTCAAAAAGGGCATTTGACTATGATGATTGGGAACTAAATGGCGACATCGTTTTTTATGATAAAGTTAATGATGCAGCCTTAGAAATTTCATCAATGGGAATAAGGGTTGATAGCGATTCGCTAGCTAAACAGGCTAAAATTTCTAGAAAAAATGATAGTGATATGGGTGAATACCACAAGTTAGTATTAAGTCAAAAATTACCTTACACAATAGGTGGTGGTATTGGGCAAAGCAGATTAAGTATGTTCTTATTAGAAAAGAAACACATAGGTGAAGTTCAGGCAAGCGTTTGACCAGATGAACACAGAGCACTTTTTGAGAAACAGGGAGTTATTTTACTTTAGACATATTTTCTAAAATAACTATAAAATAGTGTTTTTGGTAAATTAACAATTCAATAGTTATATATTATTAAACAAAAATAAATAAATTAATTTATATATCTTATTAGTATCAATATAATATATATATGAGTTCTGTAGGTTATAAAAGATTTCAAGCATTTTGCAAAGCTAATAACATAGGAATTAATGACGAGCTAGAAGGAACCGAACTGGTTCTTTTTAATCTTAATTATGATGAAAATTCAAATGATAAATTGAAGCTAGAATTCCGTTTTAAAAATCTTATTTCATATGAAACAGTAAGAAAATTAAAATCATTTATAAGATCAAATAGAGACAAATGAGATGTTTCATTTGTCTTTTCTAGTGATTCATATAACAAAGAAAACATTCTATGTTTTGTTAACAAAATAATTGACAAAACACGTTTTATGCCTTTAAAACAGATTAATTGGGAAAATAAATTTGTAGTAAGAGACAATAATGCCTATTTTGAAAATATTGATAGGGATTTCGAGAATCAGTATGGAATTTTGCTAGATAAGTTACTAAACAAGCTTAAAGAATATGGTTTTGCAACGCTTAATTTTTCATATAACTATGCAACCAACCTAACTTCTACTGATCAAAATTCATCATTAAATACGAAAGAATCTGAAAAAATAAAAAGAGAACTTGTTAAAAAAATGATTGAATTAGACCAATCATCTACATCATATGAAAATAATAGTAGTAATCCATTAAGGATAAAGAGGAATCTTAACAAAAGCTATACCAAGTACTCTATTAAAGATTTGAATGATGTGCCAAGCAGAGTTAATGTAGAATTTGTCGGTCTATTATTCGCTTCTAAAAAAACTTTTTCTAAAAACAAACGCTTAACTATTCAGTTCAAAGTAAGTGACTTTGAGAGCGCTGTTAATTGTATGTGATTTTTAGACACTGACTGATTAAGCAATGAGCAAAAAAATCTAATTAACCCTGAAAACCAATCCTGAGTCAAGGTTAAAGGTTCAATTCCAAGTGGTGACAAGATTAAAGGAAATAACTTTTTTGTCTATGTTGATTCGCTGGAATTAACAACTTGTCCACTGAACATAAATGAAGATAAAGCACCAGAGAATAGAAAAAGAGTTGAGTTACACATTTCAACAAAAATGAACACAATGGATGGCCTTTTTAATGCCGATGATTTTGTTGAAAGAGCTAAAAGATGAAAAATGCCGGCAATCGGCATCATGGACACTGATGGTGCGCAAGGCTATCCAAAATTATTCAATAAAGCAAAAAAATCAGGAATTAAGGCTATATATGGAACTGCTTTTACTACTATAAATAAAGCAAATGATGCAATTTTAGGTCAAATTCCTGAAGGCAGTTTTAAAGATTATCCATATGTTTCATTTGATATTGAAACAACAGGATTAAGTCCAAAATTCCACGAAATAATCGAATTTGGTGCAGTCGATATTAATCAGGATTTAAAAGTAGGAAAAGTAACTCAGTTTTTTATTAAGCCAAAAGATAAAATTGGTAGTTTTACTACTGAATTAACTGGGATTACACAGCAAATGCTTGATTCTGAAGGGCTTGATATAAAAGAAGGTCTAGAAAAAATTTACGATTGTTTAGACGGAAAAATAGCTATTGCACATAATGCAAAATTTGACTTTAACTTCTTAAAGGAACAATTTAGACTCAATAATATGCAATTTCCAAGAGTCACAGTTATTGACACTCTGGTAGCATCTAGAATTGGCTTTCCTGGCTATAAACGGCACAAATTAGAAGATGTTGCGTCAAGGCTTGGTGTTGTTTATGATCCGAATGTTGCTCACCGTGGGGATTATGATGCTAAGGTTTTGGCAAATGTATGAGTCAATATTATTTCAGAATTGAATGCGAAGAGTATCTTCACTTTTGATGACTTAAGCAAGTATTCTTCTAACGAACTTTATGCAAAAATGCATGGGTATGAAGTTTCAACAATTGCTTTAAATAATCAGGGATTAAAGAAACAATTTGAGCTAATAACTGATTGCCTAACCAAAAAATATATTAATGGTCCAATAACATTCAAGGATGACTTTGCATCTTTGAATAGATCAGATATCTTAGTTGGTTCTGGGACACTAAAAGGCCTATTAATTGATAAGTATTTTTACTCATCTCATGATGATTTTATAAATGAGCTTAAACTTTATGATTTTATTGAAATTCCTGCCCCTCAGTGTTTTGAACACTGAATAAAATACGGATTTATAACCATAAATCAGTTGCAAAACGCCTTGAGTGAAATTATCTATGAAGCGAAAAAACATTCTAAGATTTTTATTGCAACAGCGGATGTTAAGTATTTAGACCCTTGAGATCAAGAATTTTTTAAATCTCTTGTTTATGCAAAAGGAATAAAGAATGCTAGACATTACTTATTTGACTATAAAAAAGCCGAAGAAGGAAGACTAGTCATACCAAATCAACGCTTTTTAACTACTGAAGAAATGCTTGAGCAATTTGCATTTTTACAAGATAAAAAGCTAATAGAAGAATTAGTCATAGATAATACTCAGTTAATTGCTAATATGGCTGAAAATATTGAGGTAATTAAATCAGGTTTATTTACACCTGAATTTGATGATTCTAAGAAAAAATTGCATGATTTAGTCTATAAAAATGCATATGCAAAATACGGAGAGAAACTTCCTGAAATAATTCAAAAAAGAATTGATTCGGAACTTAATCCTATTATTAAGTACGGTTTTGATGTAATTTATTGAATAAGTTATAAGCTGGTTAAGCTTTCAATTGATCAAGGATTTATTGTTGGTAGCAGAGGTTCTATAGGGTCATCATTTGTTGCATCACTAATTGGAATTTCTGAAGTTAATCCGTTGATACCGCATTATTGCTGTCCTAATTGTAAATATTTTGAAATAGCTAATGCTCCTGGTGTAACTAGCGGATACGATTTGCCCGATAAGCCTTGTCCAAAGTGTAATACGCTTATAAAAGGTGATGGCCAAAGCATTCCTTTTGAAACATTTTTAGGATTTAATGCTGATAAAGTTCCTGATATTGATCTTAACTTTACCGGGGAATTTCAAGGTGTTGTACACGAAGAAATTCGTAGACTTTTTGGCGAAAGCCATACATTTAGAGCTGGAACTATTTCTAAAGTGGCAGAAAAAACTGCTTTTGGATACGTTAAGTCATATGCTGAGCAAACTAGACAAACTATTCCACAGATTTTTGTTGAATTTTTAGCAAACAGAATTAAAGATGTTAAAAGAACAACAGGCCAGCACCCTGGCGGAATTATTATAATTCCTAAGCAATTTGATATTTTTGATTTTACCCCTATAAATTACCCAGCAAATGACCAAAGTTCATCTTGACTAACAACGCACTTTGACTACAAAGCCATCCATGATAATGTATTAAAATTTGACATTCTAGGCCATGATAATCCTACATCTATAAAATTACTAGAGCAGTACACTGGCATTAATATTTATGACGTTCCTAAGAATGATCAAAATGTTATAAAACTTTTTAGTTCAACCGAACCAATAGGCATTAGTCCAGAGCAAATTTCGAACGAAAAAACAGGCGCTATAGGTTTGCCTGAATTTGGTACATCATTTGTTAGACAAATGCTTAATGACATCAAACCAAAAACTGTTGCAGACTTAATTTCTATTTCAGGTCTTAGTCACGGAACTAATGTTTGAATTAATAATGCTGATGAATTAGTTTTAGAAAAAGGTCGCAAACTAAATGAAGTTGTTTGTTGTAGAGATGACATTATGCCTATGTTAATTGCAAAAGGTATCGAGCCTTTAATATCGTTTACACTAATGGAAAAAGTTAGAAAAGGCAAAGGCTTATCAAATGAAGAAGTTGAGCTCTTAGAAAAACATAATGTTCCAAACTGACTTATAAAGAGTATGCAAAAAATTGAATATTTATTCCCTAAAGCGCATGCTACAGCATATGTAACCATGGCACTATGAATTGCTTGATTTAAGCTATATGAACCATTGGCTTTTTATGCAAGCTACTTTACTGCTCATTCAAAAGCAGATGATATTAAGAATATGATTGATAAACCTAATGGAATTAAGGTTTCAAAAAGGCTTTATGAGTTAAAGAAAACTGAAGACAGAAGTAATAAAGAAAACGATCTTATTGGCGTTTTTGAAGTAGCTGAAGAATTATATGCAAGAGGCTTTTATATATCAAATGTGGATATTGATAAATCACAAGCTGAAAAATGGCTTATTGATAAAGAAAAGGGATGTCTAATACCGCCTTTTTCAACAATTGAGAGTTTGGGAACAGTTAAAGCAAATGATATAGTTAATGCTAGAGAAGAAAAACCTTTTCTTTCTAAGGAAGACTTTAAAACTAGAACAGGTGTTTCCAAAACTGTTTTTGATACTATGAACCAAATGAAGATCTTAGATAGCTTAAACGATTCAGATCAACTAACTCTTTTTTAACCAATATATCTATAAAATAGGGATATTCAGATGTCTCTATTTTTTATAATTATATTCTTACAAAAATATAAAAATTTACTATAATTAACTAAGTGGTCGCGTAGCTCAGCAGGATAGAGCACAAGCCTTCTAAGCTTGTTGTCAGAGGTTCGAATCCTCTCGTGATCGCCATTTTTTTATTTTTTTGATAATAAAACAGGCACTATACTAAATTTATAATAAAATTTTATCACTGTGTGTTCACATAGCTCACCAGGTAGAGCACAAGCCTCCTAAGCTTGGGGTAACGGGTTCAATTCCCGTTGTGAACGCCATTTTTTTATTTAAAAATTCATAGTTTTTATACTTTTTTGGGATTTTTTAAAAAAACTTAAAAAGTAATTAAAAAACTTTAAAATTTATTAATATGAATAATTTGGCAAATGAATTAAGACCTAAGACATTAGACGACATTATTGGGCAAAAACAAGTAGTTGATTTACTTAAGAAAGTTGCAAAAGATAGAATTCATTCTAGTTTTATTTTCTTTGGAGAATCAGGGACTGGAAAAACATCATCAGCAGTTGCTTTAGCAAATGATTTAGGCTTAAAATATAGTTATTTTAATGCTTCAGTTAACTCCAAGGCTGAATTAACCAAAATGCTGTCTGAAAATGAAGTTTTGATTATTGATGAAATTCACAGATTGAACAAAGACAAACAGGATATATTGCTTTCATACTTAGAGTTTGACAAAATTATAATTTATGCAACTACCACTGAAAATCCATATTTTAGAGTTAACCCAGCTCTAAGAAGCAGAATGCAAATATTACAATTTACAAAGCTAAGTGAGCATGAAATGTTTGAAGGGGTGAAATTAAATTTAAAAAAACATTTTCCGAATTATGAAATGGATGATTCAACAATAAAAGTTTTTGTTAAGTTGTCAAATGGAGATTATAGATCCTGCCTTAATAACTTACAAATGTTGGTTTTAATGACCAAAAATAAACAAATTGGCTTAGATGATATTAAAAAATTTGTGCCAAACATATCATTTTACAGTGACGAAAATTCATCATCACATTACAATAACCTTTCGGCATTTCATAAATCATTAAGGGGCTCTGATGTAGATGCATCGCTATATTATGGTGCGATAATACTAAAATCTGGAGATTTACAAGGCCTGTTTAGAAGACTTATTGCCTGTAGCTATGAAGATGTTGGATTTGCTGATCCAAATTTGCAACTAAGAGTTAAAAATGCAATTGAATCAGCTGAAATGCTTGGCTTACCAGAAGCAAAATTACCTATTTTTTATGCAATTATTTCTGTGGCATTGGCTCCAAAAAGTAATTCTATGTATATGGCTATGCAAAATGTCGAAAATTATATTGATGCTGGCAATATATATGATGTTCCTAAGTTTTTAAGAGATGGACATTATGCTTCTGCTGTCAAATTAGGTGATTCTATAGGTTATAAATATCCACATGATTTTCCTAATCACTTTGTAAAACAGGAATATTTGCCAAAGGAAGTTAAAAGCAAGAAGTTCTTTTTACCAATGGAAACAGATTCAAAAAGAATAACAGAATACTACAAATTTATTAAGCAATTAAAAGGAGAAAAAGATGAGCTCTAAAATAAATTGAAATGAAATTAAAACTTTTGAACAATACAAGCAGGCTAAGAATTTAGCTTTTGGGCCTGGTAGTGAAATAGAAGAGCTTAAATCAAAAATAAAGAGCTCAAATCCTGAAGAAAGAAAATTAATAGGAATCAAAATCAGTGAAATTAAATCGTTTTATGAACTTAAATTTAAAGAAGTTGAAGAAAAGTTAGAAAAAGACAAAATTAATAAGATTATTGAAAATGAATTTATTGATGTAACTAAACCTTTAAAGCAAATAGGATCGCTTCATCCTATTAGCATTATTGAACAAAGACTAAGAGATTGATTTACACAAAATGGCTATTTTGAAGCCGTTGGTGGTGAAATTACGAATGAGGAATATAACTTTGAAAGACTTAATATTCCAAATAATCATCCAGCAAGAGCTTCTCATGATTCACTTTATATAACAGACAATATTTTATTAAGAACTCATAACACTGGAATAACAGCTTACGAATTAGAAAAAAATGCCAATAAATGTGCCAATATTTTTTCAATTGGTAAAGTTTATAGAAACGATGAAGACGATGCAACTCACTCGCACCAATTTACACAGCTTGACTTTGTAAGTGTGGGACAGCAAGTTAGTTTTCCAAATTTAATATGAACTCTTAAGTCACTTCTATCATATGTTTTCGAAGAAGAATTAGAAATTAGATTAAGGCCAAGTTATTTCCCTTTTACTGAGCCTAGTGTTGAGGTTGATATTTTTTACAAAAATAAATGAATCGAAGTTCTAGGAGCAGGAATGTTACACTCTAATGTAATGAAAAAGGCTGGCTATGACAGCAAAAAATTTTATGGTTTTGCTGCCGGTTTGGGCTTAGAAAGGCTCACAATGATTAAGTATGCAATAAGCGACATTAGATATTTATATAAAAATGATTTAAGAACACTTTTACAATTTAAAAATGAAAAATAAGTTTGATGAATTTATTGAGAATGAGTCCAAAAAAGACTATTTTATTGAGCTTTTTGCCTTAATTGAAAGCGAATCTAAAAGCAATAATATTTTTCCTAGTAAGGACAAAATATTTGAATGCCTTAAATACAGTAATCCTGAAGAGTTGAAGTTAATTATTATTGGACAGGATCCATATTATAAAAAAGGATACGCCGATGGGCTAGCGTTTAGTACTGATAACAAACGTTGTCCCAAAAGTTTAGAAAACATTATAACTGAGCTAAAAAAGGACTATCCAAATGTCTTAGTTGAAACATTTAGTTTAAAATCTTGAGCTAAAAATCACGTCTTATTATTAAATAGTGTTTTAACTGTTAGTGAAGATAAGCCTAATAGTCACAGCGGTTTTGGATGAGAAATATTTGTTTCTAATTTGCTTGATTTTATATTAAAAATAAACAGTAATGCTATTTTTGGTATATGAGGCAAGAAAGCATATTCATTAATAAAGGATAAAGTCGATGATAAAAGAATAATTTATACTTCTCACCCATCGCCTTTAAGTTATTCAAAAACAAATCATAGTTTTAAGGACTCAAATTTTTTTAAGAAAGTAAATGCCAAATTGACCAATCCAATTGATTTTAGTATACGAAAGGAAAATTAAAATGATAGTTTCTCTTAAAGAACTTAATAAATATATGCCGGAAATTAAACTTGACAGCTCGATTGAGAAAAGTATCAATGATTTAGGATATGAAGTTGAAAGCATAACAAAATTTAGTGATGTAGAAGGTGTCAAATTTGGTTATGTGCTTGATGTTTATAAAAATGAAAATAGCAAAAACTTAAATGTTGTTAGCATAAAAACTAATTCAGGAAATATAATAATCCAAACTACAGCAACAAATGTTAAAAAAGATTCTTGAATTGTTGCTTTTGTTGAAGGTGCTAAGAAAGGCGACATTGTCTTTGGCAAGAAAGAAATGGCTGGCATAGTTTCTAATGGTATGCTTGCTAGTTTTTCTGAATTAGGTTATGACAGCTCATTGCTTCCGTTTGATCCAAATGGGGTTATTTTATTGGATGATTCGTCAATTAATGAAAATATGAATCCAATTGACTATTTTGGTTTAGATGACTATATTATAGATATAACTACGCCTGCAAATAGAGCTGAAAGCAATTCATATTATGTTTTAGCAATGGAGTTAGCCGCATTCTATAACACAAAATTTGTATGACCAAATCTATCACCAAAAGATCATTATCGTTTTAGAAGTAATATTAAAGTTTTAAAAGATGAAGCTAGAGAATTAACATTTTTTGAAACTAAATTAAAAAATAAAAAAACAAGCTTACAAGATATTTTATTTCTAGCTAAACACGGGATAAATGCTAAAGGCATTTATGCAATTGATTTAACAAATATTACGCTTTTGGTAACTGGCTCACCGGCTCATGTTTATGATAAAAATAAGATTGGCAGATCATTAACTTGCTCAAAATTTAGTGGCGAAATTGAAATTTTAGGCGGCAAGAAAATTAATGTTTCTGATGTTCTTGCTATTAAAGATGAAAATAAGGTTTTATCACTAGCATCTGTTATGGGTTGCGAGAGTTCTGCAGTTGACGAAAACACTAAAGAAGTTGTGTTTGAAGTGGGATTATTTGATCCATTACTAGTTCGTCATGGTGCTAGAGAAATAAAAATTGATTCAGCATCATCAATTCAAGCTGGCAGGTTGCTTAATGCTCAAATATCATTTAACGGAATTTCCTTTTTAAAGTATAAATCAGGCATTGACGGTCAAGTTGTTAGTCAGATTATTAATCTTCCAAAAATTAGAAAGGGCAAATCAATTATCCAAAGCAGAAAGAAATTATCCATATATGCTAACTGTAATATTAAGGACTTATCAAAATTTGACAGTGTTGAGCAGACTCTTAAAAAAATTGGTTTTTCAATGGACAAAAATAGAGTTATTGCACCAACATATAGAACAGATATTCAAAATTATGAAGATGTTATTGAAGAGTATTTCAGATTCTATGGATATAGCAATTTTTCTGCAGTTAGTCCAAAGATAGAATCATTTAAAATTTCCCATAAAGTTGATAATAAAAATATCCTGCAGTCAATGGGCTACAATGAAATTAGAACTTTTAGTTTAGTGTCATCTGAATTAAATAAATTGAATCCTTTTAATTTTGAAAAAACAATAAAATTGATGACATTTGTTTCAAGGGAAAGAGAAGAGATTAGAAACTCAATAGTGCCATCATTATTAGAATCAGCTGATTTTAATTTAAAAAGAAAGATAAGTAATATTTCATTTTTTGAGCATGGGATGATTAATGACAATAAATTTGTTTATGGTTTATTGTCAAACGAGAAAACATTTGAACAAATGAAGCAAGATGTTTTTAACTTCCTAAAAGTTGATAATTTAGATTTTGCTCCATTCAAGGATAATGAATTCATTCATCCTAATGTGTCTGCTAAAATTTTACATAATGGCTGTTTTATAGGTTGAATTGGAAAAGTTCATCCAACTGTAAATTCATCAAATTTATGAGTTGCTGAATTTATGGATATTCAAAGTACACAAAAGTCTAAAATTGAATTTAGTACTTACGATCCAAGTCCATTAAAGTCAATTGATTTAACCTTTACAATTAGCAAAAACGAGTCAATCAGGAATACAATTAATAAAATTAATGTTATTGCTAAATTATTCAACATTCAACAAATAGATTCGTTTGATAATGCTGATAAAAGAAATGTTACTCTAAGACTAACTGGAGTTGCTGAAGAAATAAACAAAATTAATGAAGTATTTAATAAAAAGTAGGGCAAGAATATGTATAAGAAAATAATTTTGAACGATAAAGAGATCGAAAACGCAATCAATAATGAAGTAGATAGACAAAATGAACACATTGAACTTATTGCTTCTGAAAATTATGTAAGTGAGGATGTCTTAACTGCTGTCGGTAGCGTTTTAACCAATAAATATGGCGAAGGATATCCAGGAAAAAGATATTATGGTGGTTGCGAAAATGTAGATGTTGTTGAAACATTAGCTATTGAAAGATTAAAGAAACTTTTTGGTGTCAAATTTGCCAATGTTCAGCCTTACTCAGGGTCAGTTGCCAATGCTGCTGCTCTAGCATCATTGGCTAAGACAGGTGAAAAAATTATGGGGCTAGATCTATCTTCAGGTGGGCATCTTACTCATGGGTATAAGATAAGTTTTAGTGGAATTTTTTATAACTCTATTACTTATTCAGTCAATAATGAAGGCCTTTTGGACTATGAAGCAATTAAAGAGTTAGCTATTAAAGAAAAACCAAAAGTTATTATTTGTGGTTATTCTGCTTATTCTAGAATTGTAGATTTCAAAAAGTTTAGAGAAATAGCCGATGCTTGTGGCGCAAAATTGATGGCAGATATAGCACATATAGCTGGCTTAATAGCTGGTGGCGTTCACCCTTCGCCTGTGCCATATGCTGATATTATAACTTCTACAACACATAAAACACTAAGGGGCGCAAGAGGCGCTATCATTATGACAAATGATGAAGAGCTTGCTAAAAAAATTAATAGATGAGTATTTCCAGGGTATCAAGGTGGACCATTGTTCCACGCAATAGCTGGTAAGGCAGTTGCTTTTGGTGAAGCTTTAAAACCCGAATATACTGAGTATGCACAAAATATTGTTAAAAATGCTAGAGACTTTGCTAATTACTTTATAAAACAGGGAGATTCGATTGTTTCTGGCGGAACTGATAATCACTTATTTACAATTGATGTAAATAAGAGTTATGGAATTTCTGGCTTACAAGCAGAAAAAATATTAGGCAAATTTAATATAACAGTTAACAAAAATACAGTTCCATTTGATGAGCTAAGTCCTGCTGTTACTTCGGGAATTAGAATAGGAACCGCAGCCATGACCTCTAGAAAATTCACCAAATGAAATGAATTAGGTTCTATAATGCATGAAATTTTGCAAAATTGCGTTGAATTTAGCGAAAATGAAGAAAAACACTCACAAAGAATAGCAGAATTAAAAAAACAAGTATCTGACTTAACTAGTGAGTTCCCAATTATTACTAAATATTAGGGAGTTATTTTGAATACAAATTATTTATATGATTCTATTGTTCCCTATGAAAGTGGATATCTAAGAACAAATGATGGAATGCATGAAATATATTACGAAGTTTCAGGTAATCCTAACGGTATTCCAGTTTTATACATTCACGGTGGGCCAGGTGCTGGTTATAATGAAAATAGTAGAAGGTTATTCAACCCAAAGGTCTATAAAATAGTTTTATTTGACCAAAGGGGGTGTGGAAAAAGCACGCCTTCAATGTCTTTAGTTAATAATACGACGTGATTTTTAATTGAAGATATAGAGATGTTAAGAGAGCATTTAAAGATTGATAAATGGGTTCTTTTAGGTGGTTCATGAGGCTCAACATTGGCTTTATGTTATGCCATAAATCATCCACAGAGAGTGTTGCATATTATCTTGCGTGGTGTATTTTTGGCTACAAAACATGATCTTATCTGACTATACCAAGAAGGCGCAAATTGTATGAACCCAGTTGATTTTGAAAGGTATATCAATTTAGTGCCACAAGAAAAAAGGAATGATGTAATTAGTTATTATCATCAACTTATGAATGATTCCGATCCAAAAATAAGAATACAGGCAATGAATGAATGAGCAAGATGAGAGTCAATAAATGTTAAATTACTAGGTGGTGATTTCAATGAATCTGATACCAAAGCCAACAGTGAAATAGCACTAATTGAGAATCATTATTTTTACAACAATTGCTTTTTTGAAGAAGGATATATATTAAAAAATCTTCATAAGATTAGCCACATTCCTGCCAATATTATTCATGGAGCATATGATCTTATTTGTCAACCATATGGTGCATATTTAGTTCACAAAAATATGCCAAAATCGACACTAAAATTACTAAAAGACTCAGGACATTCGCAATGGTCAGATAGTATACTTTATGAGCTAGTTAAGGCAACTGACAATTATGCATTAGACTTCTTTGCAAGAAAGGACTTAAATGGCTAAATCTATTAGGTCTTTTTTCACATTAGCCAGTAAAATAGTCTATTTGGACTCAGCTGCGCTTTCGTTAAAGCCTAAATTGGCAACCAAAGAAAGCGATAACTTTTACAATTTGTATTCAGTAAGCACCAGAACGAACAACTCTCCTTTAGGCGTACACACATTCAAGGTAATGAATGAAGTAAGAGAAAAAATTGCAACTCTTACTGACTCGCAAAGTGATGAAGTTATATTTACTTCTGGAACAACCGATTCTTTGAATAAATTTGCACAAATGTATTCAAAAATATTAAAGCAAGAGGATGAAATAATTCTTCATGGTTACAACCATTCATCTAACTTAATACCTTGACTTGTTATAGCAAAAGAGAAAAAATTGCTTGTTAAAATTGTTGATGATATAAATTTAGAAAAACATATTGGAAAGAAGACAAAAGTTGTTGCCTTTTCTCAATTAACCAATAACTTTCAAGCAAAAGTTGACATTGATAAAGTATATAAAAGATGCCAAGAAGTTGGAGCCATTTTGGTAAATGATGCAGCACAAGCTATAGTTTACGAAAAAGTTAGTTTAAAAAATTGTGATGTAATTGCCTTTAGTGCGAATAAATTTTATGGTCCTACTGGACTAGGAGCACTAATTATTAAAAAAAGCATTTTGGATAATTTGCAACCTGTTACCTATGGTGGAGGAACAGTTAATTTAATAGGTAAAGATAATAGTTTTATAATAAAGAACAGCATAGAAAAATTTGAACCTGGAACCCCTAATTTCTCCGCTATTTTTATGTTTAACAAATCAATTGACTTTTTTAATCAATTTGTAGGATATGATAAAAGCAAGAAAATCTTAAATGAGTTGAGTAACTATGCATATGATCAGTTATTAACAATACCCAATATCGAAATTTATTCAAAAAGGGATGATCATATAATTCTTTTTAATATTAAAGGCATTAATTCTCAAGATGTGGCTCATTTTTTAGGAACTAATAACATATATGTGAGATCTGGAATTTTCTGCGCACACTATTTAAAAAACTTTGCTTGCAATGATTCATTTGTTAGAGTTTCCCTAGGGATTTATAATAACAAAAGTGATATAAATAAATTAGTAGAAGCATTAAAAAAAGGAGGTGATTTCATTGTCTTATAGTTTTCAGGAGAAAAGAGAAATTATTATGCACAACTATTTGAATCCTTCTTTTAAAAGTGCAGTAACTAATAAAAAAATTGAATCATTTAGCAACTCATGTGGCGATTATTTAGAGGCTGATTATTTAATTGAAAATGAGGTTATTAAAAACCTTCATTTTAATGGTAACGGGTGTGCATATTTTGTGTCATCGTCTAATTTACTATGCAAATATTTGAATGATAAAAGCATTGACGAATCGCTTTATTTTATAGACTTATTTGAAAGAAATATTAAGAATGAATTATTAAGTGATGAAGATAAACAAAAACTAGGCGAGTTGTTAGTTTTTGACAATGTTAACCAGCATGCCAACAGGTTAGATTGCGTTCAGATGTTAAGCAAACCATTAAAAGAAAATTTAAAAAATGAACAATAAAAATATTATATTTCACATAGATTTTGACTCATATTTTGTGAGTGCGCATAGATCAAAAGACCATAGGCTAAAAAATAAGCCAGTTGCCGTTTCAAATGGACTTAGCAGGTCAATTTGCTCTAGTATTTCTTATGAGTTAAAAAATGTTGGGATTAAGGTTGGCTGACCTAGATTTATGATAGAGAAAAAAGTGCCTGACACAATTTTTGTTGAGCCGAATTTTGATTTATACTACACAACTTCTAACAATATTTTTGATTATATTGCTTCAAACTATACTGCCAATATTGAAGTCGGTTCTATTGATGAATGCTGAGTTGATGTAACTTCCATATCAGAAGGAAAAAATCCAGTTGCACTGGCTAGAAAAATACAAGAAGATATAAAAGAAATCTTTGATATTCCTATTTCTATAGGCATTTCATATTCAAAATGAGCAGCTAAAATGGCTAGTGATTTAGCAAAGCCTTTTGGTGTTAAATTTATTAAAAATAATATGGATTTAGAGTCGCAAATTTGACCATTAAATATCAAAAAGTACTATGGAATAGGCGAAAAGACAGCAGACAAATTAGTAAAAGCTGATGTAAAGACAATAGGAAACTTAGCGCATTCTAGTGAATTAGATCCTGAACTGTATATGATATTCAGAAACAGACTATCATCTTTTATTAATGAAGCTAGAGGAAATGGCACTGATAAATTAACATATGAGCATAATAATCTTAAGGGCATCGGAAATGAACTAACATTTCCTCTTTATGACTTCTATGAACGAAGCGAAATATATAAAGTTATAAAAAGTTTAGCTAATAAAATAAGCCTTAGAGCACAAAATAGAAATGTTGTTGGCTTCACTTTGACAATTATCATTAGAAGTGTTTCGAAGGTATGAAAAGGCAAACAAATGAAGTTGGTGGAGCCAACTAATGATGCTGAAATAATTTATAAAAATGCAATAGTGTTATTTGAAAAATTATGAAAAGAACAGCCAATTAGGGGTGTTGGCTTAAGGCTGACAAACCTAATCAATGAATTTGAGCATTTCAAGCAACTAACTATTTTTGATACTTATGAAGAACGTCAGCAAGAAACTAAAGTAAATAATATAATTAATGATATAAACAAAAAAGCAGGAAAAGTTATTTTAAAAACGGGATATCGCGTTTCTAAAGAAAAAATAAAAGAGTCTGTGCAGAGCAGATACTTAGAAGACGATTTGGGTATAAGAAAGTAGGAAATATGAGAATTGGATTATTTGGCGGGTCATTTAACCCTGTTCACAATGGGCACATTAAAATTGCAGAATATGCCTATAAAACAATGAATTTGGACAAAATTTATTTTATACCTACTTCTATTAGTCCTTTTAAAAAGAAAAACACTGTTGCTCCAGATAATGACAGAGTTAATATGCTTAATTTGGCATTAGAAAATTTTAATGGCAAATCTGAAGTGTCATTATTTGAAATCAAACGGGGCGGAGTTAGCTATACATTTGAAACTATAAGATACTTTAAGAACAAGTTTCCAAACGATGAATTATTTTTTATTATGGGTTCTGATTTACTTCCTAAGTTTCATAAATGGGAATTTGTTGATGAAATGACTCAAAAGTGTCAATTTGTTGTGTACAAAAGAAATAAAAATATTAATAAAATTAATGCCAAAAAATATGGCATAAAAATAATGAATAATCCAATTTTCAATGAATCGTCAACAAAAGTTAGACAAGGAGAGTTAAATTTAACTAGTCCAAAAGTTAATAAATATATAGGAAATAATTTTCTATATGCCAAAGAAATAATCCACTCTTTATTGACAGCAAAACGAGCTAAACATTGTGTTTCGGCTGCTGAATTTGCTGTTACACTAGCAAAATCGATAAATTATGATGCTAAAAAAGCATATTACGCAGGGCTATTTCATGACATATGCAAAGAGTTAGATGAAAAAGAATCTAGAACATTTATTGGCCAATTCATTAATGATTCTTTTGATTCTATTAAGTTACCTTCATATAAACTTCATCAAGTTGCCGGCGCCTTATGGTTTAAATACATTTATATGAATGATGACGAGGAAATTTTTAATGCTATTAAAGTACACACTTCCCTTGCACTTGAGCTATCAACATTGGATAAAATTTTATATATAGCAGACAAAATTTGTGATGGCCGTGCTTTTGCTGGAGTACAAAAATTAAGAAAATTGGCACATAAAAATTTTGATGAATGTTTTAAGGAAGTTGTCAACAGGAACATTGAGTATAATCTCGCCAAAAATATAAGTTTTAGTGAAGAGCAAAATCAAATCAATAATAAGTGAAACAAGTAGAATGCGATCAAAACATGCAAGAGTTATTTAGAGTCCAAAAATTAATTGCTCAGTCTGGATTAATGTCTAGACGTGAAGCTGAGAAAATGATTTCTAGTGGATTAGTTTTTGTTAATGGAATTAAAGCCTCGCTGGGAGATAAAGCAAGCGCTGATGATGAAATTAAGGTTAATGGAAAAATACTAAATTTAACTAAAAACCCTGTTTTTAAGTACTTTTTGCTTAATAAACCCAAAAATTCTATTACAACTTCTGATGATCCAAAAGGTCGCCGCACAGTTATTGATTTAATTAATACAAATGAAAGAATTGTTCCTGTTGGCAGATTAGACAGAAACACTACTGGTGTGCTATTATTAACAACTGACTATGAATTAGTAAATAAGTTAACACATCCTAAATATGAAATCGAAAGAGTTTATAGAGCCAGAATTGATAGTCCATTAACGCTTAAAGAATTTAAAGAGTTAAATGCAGGAGTCGAAATTGACGGAAAAATGAGTCATCAAATCGTGGATCAAGTTGACACAAAAAGCTATTTGGTTTCACTGCATGTTGGTTCATATCACCACGTTAAGAAGTTGTTTGAGAAAATAGGACATAAGGTACTTACCTTAAAAAGAGTTTCCTATGCTAACTTAACAGTAGATAAACTACCTGAAGGTATGTATAGAGAATTAACACTTAAAGAAGTAAGAAATCTTAAACTTTTAGTAGAAAAGCAAGAAAAAAATTTATGTCAAAAAGAAAAATAAAGTTATTTGCTATATCTTCATTATCTTTGTGCCTTGCAACAGTCTCTGCAAGTTGTCAAGGGAGTTTTTATAGGCAAAAGGATGTATTTGACACTGAATTTTCTAAAGATATGTTTGATTACTATAATCAGTATAAAAATGTATGAACTCAGATAAATAAATTTATTGAAAATGATTCATATAAAAAATATTATTTGGATAACTACAAAAAAATTGATTCAATTACCAAAGAGTGAAAAAATGTTGTCGATACAATATTGCCTTATATGAAGACAATCGAAAATGGAGCTCAGGAATATAATTTAGAATTAGGTTATAAAACAGGCGCAAATGGAACTTTTAAGCCTATTAACAGTTTAATTAAGGGTGCTGATTTATATAATGAATTAACAGATAAGCCAGTAGGGAAAGAAGTAAATATTAGAACTAATATTGGTTATATATCCATTCTTAATGAAGAAGTCAATAATATCATCAGTGATTATGTTAAGGACTTAAAAGAAAGCAAATCTGATTCATTATTTAAAAGCTTTTACAATGAATTTGATTTTTTGCCTGGCTGACCGTTATTTAAAAATCTAAAAAATAAAGAAAGACATAGATATCAAAGTTTATTTTTAGATAGCTTAAGCAAAAAATATTCTGGAATGCAAAGCGAGTATTCACGTAAATTTTTTGATTCTCAGAAAGTTAATATTGATTACAAAAATATAAGAGGAACTACTCCAGAAGGCAATACATATCACACGCATGCTTTAGTAAACTTATGATATGAATGAAATAAAGTTGTTTTACCTGAAGTTGATAATTCTGCAAGTGGTTCTGATAAAAGAATTTGAAAAAGTAACAAGATTTATGAAACTGTTGAATTTTTTAAAAAGCTCTATAAAACAGCCGAGCAAGTTAAAAAGGATCATAACAGTAATCTAATTTTAAGATTTATCAAAAATGACAAATCAAATAATTTAAATAATAATTATAAAGAATATGAATTTGAGACTCTTTTTGATAAATTCATTCTTTCTTTAGTGGATGATAAGGAAAAATGGAATATAAAAATATATCCAAGTGACCTTAATTACAATGATTTTGCGTTTGTATTTAAAAACTTATTTCAAGAACTTATTGACATAAGTGCAAAAATCGACTTTACAATTAAGAATTATAAGAACTAACTATATAATTTAAATAATATTAATTAGGGGATGTATATGAAAACAATGTTAGATGTTGCTATTGAATTTTTATTAGAAAAATCAGGTGGCAGTCAGTATATGGAATTTAATACTATTTTTGATGAAGTTGAAGAACAACTTAAACCAAAATGAGAAAAAGAAGCAGCTCAAAAAGAGCTTGAATATAGCAAGATTCGTCAAAATAAAATTGGTGAGTTATACCGTTTATTAACAGTTGATTCACGTTTTGAAAGAAATAATCAAGGTCTTTGAATTACTAGAGAAGGTTTTGAATAAGAATGTCAGAAAAATACACACTTACTAATGCAAAAGATATTTTGTTAGATGCTAAGAAAAACAAATATGCTGTTCCACACATAAATATAAATAATCTAGAGTGAACCAAAAATATTTTGGTTACTGCCAATGAATTAAGATCTCCTGTTATTTTAGGCGCAAGTATGGGGGCAATTAAATATATGGGTGGTTTTAAAACTGTTGCTTCTTTAGTTAAGTCATTAGTTAGTGACTTAAAAATTTCTGTGCCAGTTGTTCTGCATTTAGATCATGGCGATTTTGAATCATGTTTTAAAGCAATTGAAGCCGGTTTTACTTCAGTTATGTTTGATGGTTCAATGCTTTCTATGGATGAAAATTTAGAAAGAACTAAGGCCGTTGTAGAATTTGCAAAGAGATTTAATGTTTCAGTTGAAGCTGAAGTTGGCGCCATTGGTGGTGAAGAAGATGGAATTGCATCTGCTGGTGTTATTTCAAATGTTTCTGATGCACTTAAGATGAAGAAAACAGGCATAGATGTTTTAGCTGCTGGAATCGGCAATATCCATGGCAAGTATCCTGAATCATGAAAATCATTAGACTTTGAAACATTAAGCAAAATTTTTAATGCTACTGATATAGGAATAGTTTTACATGGTGGCAGCGGAATTCCAACTGAGCAAGTTGTTAAAGCTATAAGTTTAGGTGTTACAAAAATTAATGTAAACACTGAATTGCAATTAGCTTTTGCTGATGCAGTGGAAAAATTCGTGTTATCAGGCGAATCTAAAAAGGGTAAAAACTTTGATCCAAGAAAACTATTAGCTACTGGATGCAAGGCTATATGTGAAACAGTTAAAGAAAAAATTGTTATATTCAATTCGCAGGATAGATACTAAAAATTTGAGAAAAATCTAAGCATTTTCCCAAATTTTTTTATTTTTAAATTCAATCTAAAAATAATGATTTCATTAGTATGTGAATAAACTAAAAGTAGTTTTACCAATAATGTTTTTGCCGTATTCATCAGTTAGTTGCACGAACATAGCTAACTATTATTTAAAAGGCACAAAAATTAATTCAAATATAAATGTTATTGATGGAGACACTGTTTCATTTTTGCAAGATGATAAGAAAAAATTTATTAGACTTTTTGGTATTGATGCCCCTGAAACATTCAAAAATGACAACAAAAATTTAGCGAAGTTTGAGAATTACTATGCACACCAAGCTAGGATTTTTTTAAATCGTATAGTCCAAAACAAAGAACTGTTTTACAAGTTTATTAAATATGATAAGTACAATCGAATTATAGCCATTTTATACTATAAAACAGGCAAAAACGAATACACTGATGCCGGTCTAGAATTAGTCAAAAATGGCTATGCTAGAGTGCACTATATTTCTGATTCTCCTACTGATAAATATGGAGTTAATGTGAAAAATTTAATAGAGTATTTTTACAAACTCAAAAAAGAGGAAAACAATGCAAAAATGAATTTAGTTAATATTTGAAAACACAACCAAAAACACGTTTTTTATAAGCCATAAATTTTATTGGTAATTTTCATTTTAAATATATAATTTAAAAGCAATTTATAATAAATTGTTCTTTACTAGTGGGAGATTAAATCGCTAGAACCACATTATCGAGAGGATAACAAAATATGGCAAAATCAAAAGCTGATATTGTTCGTGTTCGTAAGTTACAATTTAATGCTGGTCAAGCTAAACCTGGTCCTGCTTTAGCAGGTGTGGGTATTAATATGCCAGAATTTACACGTGCATTTAACGACGCAACACGTGATAGAGGTAATGAACCTGTTCCAGTTCAAATTACTGTTTACAATGACAAATCGTTTGAATTCAAACTTTTCACTTCGCCAGCAAGTTACAAATTAAAACAAGCTGCAAAGATCGAAAGCGGAAGTTCAAATGCTAAGACAACTAAAGTTGCAACTATTACTGTTGATCAATTAAGAGAAATTGCTCAATACAAATTACCTGACTTAAATACTGATGATGTCGAAGCTGCAATGGCAATTATTGCTGGTACAGCAAGAAACATGGGAATTTTAATTGACGGCTATGAAGGCGGCAAAGTTAAAAAATCTACTAAAGCTGAAGGAGATAAATAATGTCTGCAAAAGGCGGAAAGAAAATTCAAAACGCTAGAAGCTCATTTGACAAAAACATTGCTTACGAATTAACAGAAGCAGTTGAAATAGTTAAAAGAACTTCATATGCAAAATTTGATGCTTCAGTTGATTTAGTATTTAAGTTAAATCTTGACGTTAGAAAAGCTGACCAACAATTACGTGGATCAGTACTACTTCCAAATGGAACAGGTAAATCAATTTCAGTATTAGTTGTTACAAATAATGTTGAAAAACAAAAATTAGCAACAGCTGCTGGTGCAGACCAAGTTGTTGATGGTCAAACATTGGAACAAAAAATTAAAGAAGATATCTTTGACTTTGATGTTATGGTTGCTGACCCAGCAATGATGCCATTATTAGGTAAATATGGTAAAAAACTAGGGCCTAAAGGTCTTATGCCAAACCCTAAAACTGGTACAGTAACTCCAACTCCTGAAAAAGCAGTTGAAGAACTTAAAAAAGGTAAAGCAAATTATAGAACAGATAAAGCCGGTGTTGTTCATACATTAGTTGGAAAAGTATCAATGGATACTGAAAAATTAGTTGAAAACATCAAAACTGTTATTAGCTTAATTAAAAGACTAAAACCATCTGCTGTTAAAGGAACATACATCCAAAATATTGTTCTTTCAGCAACAATGGGTCCAGGTGTTAAAGTTAAAATTGAAAAATAATTAAACACAAAAAATTCCGCCACACAAAGCGGAATTTTATTTTTTTTAAACTTTAGCAAGCAAAGTTTTAACCTGTTTAATAGAGTTAGCAGCAAAAATTATAAGAAGAATTGATACTGCTGTTCTAACCAGCATACTAATTAAACTAATAGACTGTCTAACTTTATTATTTCCAGTGTAAAAAGTTAATAAAGCAGTAATTATGTAAACTACGAAAAATATTAGAAATGCATTTGATGTTGAAAGCAATTTAATACGGTCTTTGCGTAAAGAGACGAATGTTAATGATTCTAAAAAGAAGAACAGTGCCATGAAGCATATTAGCACAAGAAATGCAAAGTATACTGAATAAGTAGCTTCCTGCAATATAAAGAGTGTGCTAAATTTGAACGATTCATCCAGTATTGCTATTAAATTGAACAAATCAGTCAATAGTAATCCTGCTATTAGGACAATTATGGCTATTGAAAAACCAAGCATATTACGCAGACTAGATTTTTTCATTTTTAACCTCTTCAATTTCATTTAGCTCAAGCAAAAGGATTTTTCTTATGTCAATAAAGAATGAAGAATCTAGCGAACTTTCAAACAAGCTAATTGCATTTTTTAATGCCCTGAATTCAACAGGTTTTCTAAATTTCTCAAGGTACTTAACTTTTTCTTTATTGCTTGCAAAATTTCTTTCTAAGGCTAAAAGCGATTTATCTAAGGCAGAAGAATTTTTTAAGTATTTTTCTTCTATACTTCTTTTATTTTTAATAATTAGGTTGACTCTTTTGCCTATAAATAAAGCTTCTTTATCATTTTTTAATAATTCAGTAAATTTATCTAAGAAGTCATAAACTTCTTCAATGTTTTGAGTTTTTTGAATGTATGAATTAGCAAATTTAAGTGATTCTTTGATATTGCCAAAATCATCAAATGCAAAAGTGTTTAAGTGATAAGAAGAAAATAAATTTAGCAACGATAAATTTTTAAATGATCATAATATTTTTCTATATTCCAAGCAACAAGATTTTGAAAGCAAGAAACCAAGATCAAGTAAACTATTTTTAATTTTTGTTGCAGGAATTTCCTTGCCTTCTGATTTTAATCTATAAAGTCTTAACAGTTGATGAACTTTCATTGCAATCATAAAGTTCAATTTAGGAACTTTTATACCAGATTTGTAAGTTGTAAATTCTTTAGGCAAAATTTTAGGAGACAATACTTCAATTTCAGTATCATTATACCTTGACTTAGCAATTATTTGATCTTTAAAATTAAACGTAATGTTAGAAAACTTATCTAAATTTATGATTCTAGATGATGAATTTTCAGACACAAAATCTATATCACTAGCTTCTCTAAAATAGTCATTATATTTTATGGCAATTGATTTACTTCCTTGAACTAAAAATCCCACATCATGCATTTGTTTAATAAGCGATAATTGCTCATTTGAAACAAAATTATTTTTCTTACATAATTTTGCAAAATCCTTAAATCTAAATGCAGTGAAAAGTTTAACTTTTAGCCAGTTTAACGACTTAAATATGTTGTAGTCATAAAACTTATTAAAAAGAATGCTAGCCAATGAATTTATTGTTCACATTAGGAGAAGCCAAAGAATTAGAATCCTAAAGATTGTTGCAATTGCAAGAACATATACATTTTCAGCAATATGCTCGTTCATTAATTTTTCTAAACTTTGCTTAGTAAGCTCATTAAAATACAACGGAAGTCTGTCAAAAAAGATTAGAAAGGCATAGAAAACAAAACTGAAAATAACAGGTGCAAAAAATAATGAGGCAAAGTATACAGCTATGTTGTTCTTTTTATATCTTTCTGCAATATAAATTTTGTCTTCTAGTATCATGAACTTCCTCATGAGTAAACTCTATTTTCATCTGCCTTTTTTTGCTCAGCAATTTTAATATAATCATTCAAAAAGTCTATTGAGCTGTTAACTTTTCGCTTAGCAATTATTAGAGAAAGCCAGGTGTTTCATTCTGATTTAACACTGTCTAAAGATTTTTTAGCTATTTGTAATGTCTTGTGTATAGTTTCAATGTTTCTTGTTTTAGAAACTTTAATTATCTCGTCGAAAATTGTAAAAATAAAGTTCTTTGAATAATTAAATTGTAATTCAGTTTGTCTAAGTAGTCCGAGTAGACTGCCCACAGTTGATAGGCCCTTAACTATCGCAGCTACTTGTGGAAATCCATCAAGAGATTCAGATACTGTGGACAATGTATCTCCACCTAGCTGTGCAAGTTCTAAAACAGGATCTAAATCTTTTAATATTTCTTTTACTTTGTAAATAGCACCAGCTATACCAGAATGAAAGTTATAAAATGTTTCAATTTTTCATCATAATTGATTTTCAATATCAGTTCAGTCAGAATCACTTATATATTTACTAAGTTCTGAGTGCTCAGATGTATTGGTGTCATATGATAGTGATCTTCTTTTACGACCGCTGCCGTGAGTTCTCTTACCCACTAATGATGATATTTTCTTTTTAAATTCTTTTAACTGATCTTCAAAAAATAATTGTATATCAGCATTGTTTTCTGATAGCACATCCTTCTTTATTGTTTCGTCATTTTGTATAATTGCAATCATACATGCTCCATTTGTGCACTATTAAATTTTGCTTACTATTACTGCACAAAAAAATTATAAAAAAGTTATTTTTACAAATTATTTTTATGAAATAATTATGGTTTTTATTGATCAAAAATATGTGTTTTTACCCCTTAAAAACAGCCAAATTTGCATTTTTTGGGCAAAGGGAAAGGATAGAGTTTAAAAATAATATATAATAATATTTCACGGAGAATTTATGGTACATATTGTTTTATTCGAGCCCGAAATACCACCAAATACGGCCAACATTATAAGAACTTGTTTTGCAATTGGGGCTAAATTACACATAATTAAGCCCATTTCTTTTAGTTTAGACCCTAAATATTTATCTCGTCCAGCAGCAGGCAGACTTTTAAGTGACATTGAGCACGAAGTTCATAACTCATATTCTGATTTTTATAATAAATACAAGGATAAAAATATATATTACATAACTAGATATGGCTTAAAAACTTACAGTGATGTTGATTATAAAAAAGAATATGAAAATAATGAAGAAATATGACTAATGTTCGGCAAGGAATCTACAGGCATTGATAAACAAGTGCTAAAAGACAACATTGATAATTGTTTAAGAATTCCTATGATAAGCAAAATGAGAAGTATCAATCTTGCTAACTGTGTTGCAATTGTCGGCTTTGAGGTTATGAGACAAATAGACTTTAAAGATTTATCACTTTATGAATCGCAAAAAGGAAAGAACTTTATCAAGGAATGAACCAAAGAATAACCAGCACACAGAATCCAAAAATTAAACATCTTAGGAAAATTTTTAATGATAAGAATTCTGAATTTTTTATAGTTGAAGGATATCATCTAGTTGAGGAAGTCTTACGGGAAAATCTTGTAATTGAATTATACGAATTAGATAGTAAAACAGTCAAATATGACAATTCTATACTAGTAAGTTATAATGTCTTAAAAGCTATTACAAAAACAAAAACTCCTGAAGGAATTGTTGCTTTATGTCTCAAAAAATCTAATACTAGCGAATTAGGCAACAGGGTTGTGTTTTTAGATAATGTGCAAGATCCAGGTAATGTAGGAACCATTATAAGAGCAGCTAAATCATTTAATTTTGACACAGTTGCATCAAATGTAAATTTTTATAATGATAAAATAGTTCGTTCAAGCCAAGGAGCCTTATTTACAGTCAATTTGGTTAATTATACATCTGAGGATTTACTTAGACTATTAAAAAAATATAAGCAAAATGGATTTAAAATTTACTGCACATCACTAAGTAAAAACAGTGTACCAATTAATGAAATTAGTTTTGAGAATGAGAAAATATTGATAATTTTTGGCAATGAAGGTTCAGGAGCAAGTGAGGCTTCTATTAAATTTGCTGATAAATTAGTTTATGTGCCAATAGATTTTGAGAGCTTAAATGTTGCTGTTTGCGCAGGAATAGTGCTTTATGAAGTAAATAAAAAAGCAAAGTAGGAAAAAATGCAAAAGAGACTAAATGATGAATTTTTAATTAAAAATTTTTCTAGAGAATTAAATGGCTACTCAGTTACTGAAGTAAATTCATATATAAATTCGCTTTTAGACACAATAAACAATTTAGAATCAGAAATTAAATTGCTAAAAAATAAACAAAGCGAAATTGCTTCAAAACATCAAAATGAAATAACTGAATTAGAATCTGAAATATCAATATTAAGAAATGAAAGAAAGTAATGAATAACGATACAGAAAATCAACAATTAATTAATTGATATCCTGGTCATATGGCTAAAGGGATGCGTGAAATCAAAGAAAACGCGTCATTAGCTGATGTTTTTATTATTGTTTTAGATGCAAGATGCCCAATTAGTAGTTACAATGAAGATTTTGATTCTATTTCGCCTTCAAAACCTAGAGTATTCATAATTACAAAGAGTGACTTAATGGACGTTTCAAAAAAAGCAGCAATAGAAAAAAGATTCGGGAGTTCTATGCTTTTATGACTAGATTTAAGAAACCCTAAAAGCAAAAATATAATTATTAATAAGCTTAAAAAGATAACTGAATCTAAAGTTGCTAAAGATAAGCAAAAAGGGCTTATAAACTCTAGAATAAAAGCATTTGTAATGGGCATTCCAAATGCCGGCAAAAGCACTTTAATAAATTTAGTTTCTAACAAAAAGAGTTTGCAAGTTGCAAATTATCCTGGGGTAACAAGAGCCAAAAAATGAGTAACTGTGGATAATTTTTTCTTTATGGACACACCTGGAATTTTGTTGCCAAAATTAACAGATCAATATGCAGCTACTAAGCTTGCAATGATTGGCTCAATTGAGACAAACATATTTCCACAAAAGTTTCTTTTTACCAATTTTTTAAAAGTATTGGCCGATTACTATCCAAAATTGCTTATAGACGAGTTTAAATTAACTGAAGATGACTTAGGCAATTTAAATGAAATCAAGACATACAATGTTTTGACCAAAATTGCTGTTTTAAAGGGTTATGTGAAAAATAATAAATATGATTTTAATAAAACATATACCTTTTTTATAAACTGAGTTAGAAACCTTAAGGGCGTAACATTTGATTAAAATAAATAAAAATTAGAAAGGCAAATTATGGGCAAATACACACTAGAAGAAAAAACTAATGTTTGATATGAAGTCGTCAAAGCTAATAAATTAACAATGAGAAGAGATGTGCAGATGTCATATCGCAGCATTTTTCCCGCAATTTTAGTTCTAATTGGTCTAATGATATGGTCTGATGTTGTTGTAGCTAGATTAGAATTTAATACATCTAATGTTATGACCTTAGTTTTTATAAATGTTTTATTCCCACTTATAATTAGCTTATGTTTATGATTTATAGTTGTAAAAATTTTTCTGCACAAAGCAATAATTGCAATTGATAAAGACAACGAAGCTAAAGCCAAGCTATGAGTTAGGCGCTATATAAAAGCTGGGTGTAAGAAATATCCGCATGGATATATTGATTATTCTAACTAAATAAATTCATGCACACAAATTTACCAATAATCCTAATTTATAGCATAATTTTATCAAAAATGTGCTATGAAATGCTATTATGACTGTTAATTATTTAATATATAATTAAATCATTAATTAACACACAAAGGAAAATATGTCTAATAAAGTTATAAATGTGTCAAAGGTCATTAATAAATTTGAAATCAAGTTAGTTAATGCTGACCAAGAGTTAAAATTCAGAGACATAAAATTGCCTTCGATTCACAGGCTGGGATTAGAAATTGCAGGCATAATTAACAACAAAAGATATAGCGACAATGTTATATGTTGAGGAACAAAAGAATCGCTCTATTTTGAAACTTTGTCTAAAGATGATTTTGTTTTGCTACTTAGACGTATATTATCAGTTGAGCCACCATTACTGATTTTATCAAAAGGGGTTTTAGAAAATCAATACGAGATTATCAAAAATGTGTGCAATGAATTTAAGGTTCCTTTATACATTTCTGACAAAAGCACTTCTAAAATCACTTCAACAATTGGTACATACTTAAGCGATTTTTATTCAGAAGAAACACAAGTTCACGCTTGTTTAGTCTCAATTCATGGTATAGGTGTTTTGATTGTCGGCCAATCTGGTATTGGAAAGTCAGAAGCTGCTCATGAGTTAATACAAAGAGGACATTTATTTATAGCTGATGATGCAGTTTTAGTGAAGCACATTGGCGCTAATTATTATGGCCAAAGTCCCTTACTAACAAAAGATTTATTAGAAGTTAGAGGCACAGGTTTAATTAATATAAAGCAAGCTTATGGAGTTAAGTCAGTAATGAATGGAACTGTTATAGGTTTGTGTGTTGAATTAGTTGATAAAGCTGACGTAGATTACGATAAATTAGATAGATTGGGTGACCGAGAGATGTTTTATGATGTCTTAGGCGGCAAAATTCCTAAGGTTCAAGTACCAATTAAGGAAGGTGCATCAGTTTCTTCATTAATTGAAGCTGCTGTTATTGCATTTAGAGCCAAAAAAGAAGGTTTTGATGCTCTGTCATTGCTTTCATCAAGATCTATTGAATTAGACAATGAAACAGACAAAGGAGGTGAGTATGAATAATGCAGATAAAATAGGTAACTGACATGTGTATCCTGGCGTTTGAACGCCTGAGGCAGGAAAAATTGCTAACGAAGCAAGCGTTTTATTCCGTATTGGAACATTGCCCATTCACACTTATTCGCTTACAATGATGCTTGGGATGATTGCTGCTATATTAACAATTGTTATTTTTTGAAGAAGAGCAAAATATGAGTGAGAAATATTATTAACATTGATATTTTTAACAATACCTATGGCAATTTTAGGTGCTCGTATTTGAAATGAGGTTGACCAAGCCATAAATAATCCAAATTATAATTGGCGGAACTGATACAAAGTCTGAGAAGGTGGACTTAGTATTCAAGGTGGAGTTGTGCTCGCTGTTATTGTTGACCTTACATATGTATATTTCAAAAGAGACAAAGTTGATATTAGAAAAGCTTGTGATATTATCATACCTACAATACTAATTGGTCAAGTTATCGGTCGTTGGGGTAACTATGCTAACCATGAAGTTTATGGAAGAATAGACTACAGTGGCGCTAGTTCATTAATTTTTGGTAAAGCATTTGCTGAAAATATGTTCCTAAAAGACGAAAGTGGAACTGGTTATAGATACCCATTATTCTTGTATGAATCAATAGTTAACTTATTTGCATATATAATTTTAGTATGAGTTATTAATCAAATGTCATTACTAAAACCAGGTGCAACAGCTCCATTATATTTTGTGTGATATGGTCTAGTACGTATTGCAATGGAACCATTAAGAGATTATAGACAAGAGATTTATGTTGGTGCTGCTTATGCATTTGCTGTTTTAGGTGGAATAGCATTTATATTCTTCCAGTTCTTCAACCCTACTCATTATGTTAGAGAGTGGAAAAGAGGAAGGTTTATATATCAATATGCTCACCCTGAAGAATATATTGCTTGAATAGAAAAAACTAGATTTAAGACTAAAAAATCTAAACCAATAACAAAGGTGGTATCTTAAAATGAGTAGTGAAGCAATGTATGATGTAGTAATTATCGGATCTGGCCCAGGTGGGCTTAATGCTGCTTTATATGCATCTAGAAGCGGATTAAAGACCTTAATTATTGAAAAAGAAGTGCCAGGCGGAAAAATTAATTCAACTTCGGAAGTTGAAAACTGACTGGGTTTTAAAAAAATAAGTGGATTTGAACTTTCAGACACACTTTATTCACATGCTATGGCATTTGGAGCTAAGTTTAAAAGCGCTGAAGTAGTTTCTATTAAGCATGCTAAGGAATTTTTACAAGAGGTTGTGCTTAAAAATGGCGATGTTATTCAAACTAAAACAGTTATTATTGCTACTGGTTTAGTAAACCGTAAGCCTACTGATATAGAGAATTTTGCTAAATTTGACAGAAAAGGCATCAGCTACTGCGCTGTTTGCGATGGACCATTATTTAGAAACAAAAATGTTTTTGTTTTAGGTGACGGTAATTCAGCTTTTGAAGAAGCTTTATATTTAACATCGTTTACTGACAAAATTACCTTGATAACAAGGAGTGATAAGTTCTATGCTGAAGATATCACAGTTGAAAAGGTAAAAGCGGAGCCAAGAATTACATTAATCACAAACACTTATATTAAGAGTCTTGAAGGCAAAGACTTTGTCGAAAAGATCAATTTAATAGGCACAGACGGCAAAATTACAACACTAGATTGTGACGGACTTTTCCCAATGATAGGCTTTATTCCTACTTCTGAATTTGCAAAAGATTTAAATATAACCAATGAAAAAGGTTATATCAAAACTAATGAAAAAATGCAAACGGAAGTTCAAGGAATATATGCTGTTGGCGATATAAGAGACAAAGAAATTCGCCAAATTGTAACAGCAGCTTCTGATGGTGCAATAGCAGCTAAAGAAATTTGAAACTCTTTAAAATAAGAAAAAAAGCAAATAAAATGAAAATTAGGACTGCTCCTAATTTTTTAATTTTAACTAAAGCAAAATTTACTAAAACAATTGTTTTATAAGCTTATTGGGCATATTATTAAATAATTTCATATTTGTTAAATATTGACTTAAGCATATTAATATCCAAGTCAGCGCCATTTTCAAATTTAGTGTTATGAAAGTCAAATATTAGCTTGCTATAGATTTCTTCCTGCTGGCTTTCAAAAGATTTAGTTTCGAAATTTTTGGAAAGTTTTACATAAAAGCTTATTCTTCTTTTACCTGAAAAAGCAATTAATTTTAATTCATCTTTAGGCAATGGTAGTTGTTTAATTTCGGTGTCTTTTTTTATTTTTTTCTCAATCAAATAAGCCTTTGAAATAGAGCTATTAGTCACTTTCCACTTTTTAATATCTTTAATTTGATTAGCAGTAGAAATTGACAAGTAAACAAAAAGAATAAAGGCTATAAAACAAGCAATCTGATATCAAGTTATAGCAGAATTAATTTTTGCTATAAAAGCATAAATAAAGCTAATAATTCCAAATAAATTTAAGATAGAACACAAAGCAAAATAAAGAGCAATAAAACTAAATGATTTGAATAGATTGTCAATATAGCTATCTCTCACTTTTAGCTCATTATAAATAATTGATGACTTAACAAATGCATATCTATAGCTATTAAATTTGTATCAATTTAGAGACACAAAAACATATATAGCAAGACCGCTTAAAAATGTAAGCGAGACAGAAATAATAAATAAAATTAAAGAAAAATTCTCCATAGTAAACTCAGCAAAATTAATAACCAATAATTAAATTCAAATTATACTTTTATTTTCTTCAATATTGACATAAACACACTTATGAAAGCAAAAAAATGGCAAAAATTACATTTTTAATTTTTTTCTCCTAATGTAAGTATAATATTAATATCTCTAAATGATATGCGCATAAAAGTGCAATTATATTTGAGATTATTTATTCAATTATAGGAGAAGCGAATGAATTATAAATATGTTAAACCAGGTCACGCTACTAGCGACCCAAATGAAACAGTTCGTTTTCTTGATATTGATGGAAAATTAATTCAAGAATTTAAACCATCAGAAGAAACCAAGAAAAAACTAGTTGAAATGTACAAAAATATGATTAGATCTCGTCAATGAGACTTATACTCATTAACATTACAAAAAACTGGTCGTTTAGGTACTTTTGCTCCTGCATTAGGTGAAGAAGCTGCTTTAACAGGTATTGGTTACAATCTTAACAAAGAAGACTGATTTATTCCACACTACCGTGTATTACCAACTCAATTAGCACGTGGAATTTCTATGGATAAAATTTATTCATACTGACAAGGTTCTGAAATTGGATCAGCATTTGCTGGAACAAATACATTACCAATTCACGTTGTTATTGGTTCACAAGTTCCTATTGCTGCTGGTGTTGCACAAGCACTTAAATACCAAGGCAAAAAAGCATTAGCTATGGTTACAATCGGTAATGGTGGAACAAACGAAGGTGAATTCCATGAAGGACTAAACATGGCTTCAGTTCGTAAATGACCACTTGTTACAGTTGTTATGAATAACCAATGAGCAATTTCTGTTCCTGAACACAACAGTTACATTGTTAAGACTCTTTCACAAAGAGCTAAGTCATATGATATGCCAGGTGTTCGTGTAGATGGCAACGACTTAATTGCTGTTAACGAAGTTATGCAAGAAGTTTATGACTATGTAAGAGAAGGAAATGGACCTGTTTTAGTTGAAATGGTTACATGACGTCAAGGTCAACACACAACTAGTGATAACCCTAGAGTTTACCGTTCTAGAGAACTAGAAGAAGAAAAAGAAAAATGAGAACCATTCCACCGTATCGAAGCTTACCTTCTTTCAGAAAAACTTATTACTGAAGAAGACATTAAGGTTTGATCAGAAGCTGCTGCTGAAGAAGCTAAAGCTGCATACGCACTTTCAAAAGAATTATGTGAGGCAACATCATTTGATCACATTTACGACTACACATACGAAAAATTACCTGCAGATTTAGTAAGACAAAAAGAAACAAACAGAAAATTATTTGGTAAATAATTATTCCAATTTTTGATTTTATAAAGGAGATATATAATGGAAAAAATTTCATTAAATAACATTGGTGCCTTAAATCACGCATTAGATTTAGCAATGGAAAAATTCCCTAATGTAGTTATTTATGGTGAAGATGCAGGTTTTGAAGGTGGTGTATTCCGTGCTACTGAAGGTCTTCAAAAGAAATATGGTGACCAAAGAGTATGAGACTCACCAATTTCTGAAGGTGGTATCGCAGGATCAGCTGTTGGTGCTTCTGCTGCAGGATTAAGACCAGTTGTTGAAATTCAATTCTCAGGTTTCTCATTCCCAGCTATGAACCAAATTTTCACAAACGCTGCTCGTTATAGAACAAGATCACACGGTGTTTACTCATGTCCAATGGTTGTTAGAATGCCTTGTGGTGGTGGGGTTAAAGCTCTAGAACACCACTCAGAAGCTCTAGAAGCAATTTACTCACATGTTCCTGGTCTAAAAGTTATAATGCCTGCTACACCTTATGACACAAAAGGTTTAATGTTAGCTGCTATTGAAGATAATGACCCAGTTATTTTCTTAGAACACAAACATGACTACCGTGCCTTCAAACAAGAAATCCCAGCTGAATACTACACAATTGAAATTGGTAAAGCAAATGTTGTTGTTCCTGGTGAAGACTTGACAATTACAGCATACGGTCACGTATTACACGAAACTCTTGGTGCTCTTAAGTTATTACAAGAAAAAGGTAAAGACTACTCAATCGAAGTTATCGACTTAAGAACTCTTAAACCTCTTGACAAAGAAACTATAGTTTCTTCAGTTAAGAAAACAGGTCGTTTATTAGCAATTTCTGAAGCTGTTGAAACACTTTCAATTAACTCAGAAATTATTACAATTGTTAACGAAGAATGTTTCGATGATTTAGTTGCTAAACCAAGAAGACTAAACACAGCTGACGTAACAATTCCTCTTCCTGTTTTAGAAAAACAATTCTTCTTTAACAAAGAACACATTGCTAAAGTTATCGAAGAAATGTTAGGCTAATAAACTAACCTACAACGCATAAAACAAAAAGTGTGAATATGCTATTTGTTTTATAATATAATTTACGTAGATTTATTTACTAAATCTACGTTTTTAAATTTAAAAACTTAATAAATATAACCGTACGGAGGTAAATATGTTATTTAAAGACACTGGCGAAGAAAAGTCAAGCTGCAAAAAAGCTGATGCGCCTGCTGTTGTAGGTCAAATTCAAGTTTCAGATGAATTACTTGATTTTTCTGCATTCGCTAAGCCAAAGAAGAAAGAAACATCATGCAAGGAAAGTAGCGCTTGCTCGAAAGATGAAGAAAACCTTACACCTCGTGAAAGAGCTATTAGAGCAAGAAAAGAAGGTAAATAATGGCTGTTGAGCTCGCAAAAGTTAAACCACTAGAAGAAAAAGAAGCTCCTATTTCAGGAATTCGTAAGGCTATTGCTAAAAACTTAAAAGAAGTTTTAGAATCATCAGCATACTGTTCATTAGTTTTAAAAGCTGATGTTACAAATCTTTGAAACTTACGTGCAAAAGTTAAAGACAAAGTTTTTGAAGAACACAATGTTAAATTAACATTCTTATCATGAATAGTTAAAGCTTCAGCTATTGCTTTAAGCGAATACCCATCTTTTGCTGCTAGATGAGATGGTGTTGAAGGTAAAGTATATTACCCTGGAACACTTAACATTGGTATAGCTGTTGACACACCTTTCGGTTTATTTGTGCCTGTAATTAGAGGTGTTGAAAACCTAAGTGTAATTGAAATTCAAAAAGAAATTGTTAGATTATCAACACTTGCAAGAGAAAAGAAGCTAAAAATGTCAGATATGACAGGTGGCTGCTTTGCTATCACAAACGTTGGTAGTGCCGGCGTATTATTCGGTTCTCCAATTATGAACAAAGGCAATACAGCAATTTCAGCTACTGGTGCAATCATTGATGAGTTGAAACTAAACAAAGAAGGTGTTGTTGAAAACAGAAAAGTAATGTACTTATCAATAGCAGCTGACCACCAATGAGTTGATGGTGCTGATATGGCTCGTTTCCAAGGCAGAATTAAAGAATTAATCGAAAACCCAGAACAATTAGGAGAATTTTAATATGACAGCAGAATCAAAATGCACAAAGTCATGTGCATCAGGTTGTGCATCTAGCTGTGAAGCATCAAAATCATCTTGTGCTTCAAGCTGTGCAAGTGAATCATCATGCAAAGCTTCATGCCCTAAAAGTGAATGTTCACAAGAGAAAGCATGCTCATCTTGAAAAGATGAAGGACTTAAATACGAAGGCGAAGTTGCTGACGAATTTGATTTAATAGTAGTTGGTTCAGGCCCTGGTGGTTACCTAGCTGCTGAAATGGCTGGTAAAGCAGGTCTAAAAACTTTAATTGTTGAGAAAGAATTTTGAGGTGGTGTTTGTTTAAACATTGGATGTATTCCTACTAAAGCAATGCTTAGATCAACACATGCATTAGAAGAAGTTATTCATGCTGCTAAATTTGGCGTTGTTGCTAATTTAGAAGATCTAAAAATTGATTATCAACAATCATGAGTTAAAATGCATGAACGTAAAGCCAAAGTTGTTGCAAAACTTTCTGGTGGTGTTAAGTTCTTAATGAAAGCATCAAAAGTACAAACTGAAGAAGGTGTTGCAAAGTTTGTTGGTGCTAGAGAAATAGAAGTTAATGGTAAAGTTTACCGTGGTAAAAATGTTATTTTAGCTACTGGTAGCCACGCTAACAGAATGAAATTCCTTGAAGGCTTTGAAAAGGGATACGAAAGCGGCAAGTTAATGACTTCTCGTGAAGCTATTAACAACGACAAATCATTGCCTGAATCAATGGTTATTGTCGGCGGTGGTGTAATTGGTGTTGAATTTGCTCAAATGTATGCATCAATGGGTACCAAAGTTACAATTATTCAAAGAGAAGACCGTTTGCTTCCTGGAATTGACAAAGAAATTGTTGACGAATTTGCCAAAATTCTTAAAACCGAATCAAAAGTTGAAGTTATCTACGGTGCAACAAGCACAAAATTAGAAGATAACGAAAACTTAATTTACACCAAAGATGGCAAGGAAGAAAAAATTACTGCTGAAGTTATTCTTATTGCTACAGGTAGAGTTCCTGCATCTGAAGGATTAGCCGAAGTTGGCATTGAATTAGGTGCTAGACGTGAAGTTAAAGTTGACAAATTCTTACGTACTAATGTAAAAGGCGTATATGCAATTGGTGACGTTACAAACCAAAACATGTTAGCTCACGTTGCTTACATTCATGCTGTTACAGCTGTGCACCACATTTTAGATCTATATGGAATTCCATATGATCCAACTACAAAACCAGTGCCTGCATGTATTTACACAAGTCCAGAAATTGCTACAGTTGGTTTAACTGAAGAACAAGCCAAAGAACAAGGATTAGACTTTATTGTATCTAAATACAAGTTTGCAACCTTAGGTAAAGCAATTGCTGCTGAAGATACCAAAGGATTAGTAAAATTAATTGTTCTTAAAGACGGACATATTGTTGGTGCTTCATTAATGGGTCCTAATGTGACCGATTACGTAGCCGAATTAGCTTTAGCTATCGAAAAGAGAATTTGTGTAACAGCATTGACTCACGTAATTCACCCACACCCAACATTTAATGAAATTATTTGAGAAGCAGCTAGAAGTGCTTTATCAAAATTAACTGCTGAAAAATTAAACGAAAGAAAAAACAACTAATAATTTGTTTTTATGCTAAGCTTGCTTAGCATTTTTTATTTTGGTCGTGTCAAAAATCAGGCATAACTATAAGCTTAAAAAAGGCGCGATTATGACCCCAAATTTATAGTTTCATTTTTCTTATTTTATTGTACAATACTAAATATATAGTTTCTAGTTAATATTTATAATGAAAGGAGCGCATATGGCAAGAAGAGATCAACTCAATGGTAAAGGACCTCTTGTTGGAAACTTACGTTCTCACTCAATGATCGCTACAAAAAGAAAATTTAATGTCAACTTGCAAAAAATTACTATTACAAATAGTAATGGCACCCCAACAACACTAAGAGTTAGTGCAAAAACAATTAAGACATTGAAGCGTAAGGGTATCCTTTCAGCACAAGCATAATTACCATTTAATAATATAATAAAACCAAGCCTGATGTTTAGCTTGGTTTTTTATTTATTCGCCAGCTAATCCGGCTTTAACTATTTCATAGAGATCTGCGCCATATAGAGATTTAATTATTAATAGACCTAGGTCAATTCCAGCAGATGCTGCTTTTCCTGTAAAAAGCTTATCGCTTTGTGAAACTATATCACTGCTTCTGTGCCTTGAACAAGTTTTGGCAATATGTTTAATTGGAAATGAACTATATTGTTCATTATCCTTAATAATTCCATTTTCATATAAAGCATTAGGTGCGTCACAAATTGCAAAAACATATTTATTTTGATTTCTAAACTCTCTTACTATTTCTAAAGACTCTGAATCACCTCTTAGCACTTTCGCTCCAGCACCACCAGGAACAAAAATAGCGTCATAGTCAGAAGCATTAATTTTAGTCACTAATTTCAAATCAACAATTCCGTGTTGTCCAGTAGCTTTATCATAACGAGGGTTAAAATATGTTATTTCTTCAACTTTTTCTGAGCGTTTTAATACACTTAATACTGAAACTAGCTCCATATCATTAAAATTATTATGCACAAGCACTAGTAATTTCATATTTTCTTCTTTCTAATTATGCACCAACAACACTTTTCTTACGTCTTAGTATGCCTTTTCAGATTGCTACAAAAATTAAGGCCAGTGGTAAGAATATTGTTAAGGCAACAACAACTAAATAAACTCTAAGTCACATTTTATTACGATTGCTTTTTGCTGTTTCAATTTGTTCATGAATTTCCACTGATTTTTCACCAAAGAAGTCTCCGATATCATCTAATCTTTTTTTGTCTATTAGCCTAATTACAACATAAGCTACAATTAATGCAGCCATAATTATTGTGCAAATAAGGCAAAATAATTGAGTATTTTTAAAGCTCTTATCCATTCATTTTGGTCATTCTAAATTAATATAAAATGAGCCATCTCTACTTCCGGCTTCTCAATTTCCTGATTTATATAGACCAAAAATGATAAGTGTAATAAGACCCAGGTAGGTAAGAATAAAAATTAATATCCACAATAAATTTATATCTTTTAAAACAATTCTTTTATAAACCAAATGAAATGTTGAACTTGAAGTATAATCACCAGCTGAAATAGCATCACGGTGCCTTTGAACAGTGTTAGATCACTGTCTTTTTTCAATAGCATTTTTTATAGTATTGGCAAATGAAATAAAAGCAACTATTGAAAAAAGAACTAAATATCCAATTAATGGCTTATCGCCATTATTAACTTTAAAAGGAGGAACCTTATATCATGTTAGAATAAAAAATGCAACAGATGTAAAAAAGATAAACAAAGAAATAAAAATCATAAATGATTTGATTTTCTTTTCTGATTTTATAACTTTATACATCCTAGGCGAAAATTGATTCATTGGATCTCTATATGTTTTTTTGGCTTCGGTTGCAAAAGAAACATCTCTATTGCTTTGCACAATTTCCATTGTTTCTCTGTTGTGAATTGGTCTATACTTCATTACTTACCTCTATATATTATTAATTATATATAAAAGAAGCATCATTAAATATTATTGAAAAGCTTAATTGTATGAGTTATTAGTTATATAGAAAATGTGGAAAAAATATTTTTTTGCAACAAATTATTTTTTTTATTTATAATTAATTTTGTTATGAATACATTCAACCAATATAATGTGCGTTCAATTATGGCTAACATTAAGATGATCTTCTTAATGAAATTTTGCTATTAGCTCCACATTTATTAGGTTATAAAAAAGCGTTTTATATACATTAATAAGTAATACCAGATAAAAGTAGGAGCAAATCCTACTTTTATTTAATGTAATTTTATAGAAGTTACTTATTACAAATACTAATATATGTTCATAACACAAATAAAAAATACATATTTATACTTACATTTGAAATCCTTAAATATTTTTGCCATACATTTATAATTTAATGTCAATTTTCTATAAATATTCAAAAAAATGTTATGGCTTATTAATGTATATAAAAGGAAGGAATAATATGCCAACAAAAAGAAATAAATTATTTTTATACTTAGGAACATCTGCAGTTGGCTTGGCCACACCATTAGTGGCTGCTAGATGCCAAAATGAGGAATATCAAGAATTGGATTACAAAAAGTGAGCTAATGTCTTGGATGGCAAGCCTGAGTCATTATGAAACTTAGAATTAGAGTCTAAAGGCTACGAAAGTGGAGAGTCTAAAGTTCAAAATGATTTAATTGCTCAAGGTATTCTTAGAGCGCCTGCACCAGGAACTAGACCTGCTGTTTCTGAATATTCATTTGACGGGTCTGTAAGCTATGGCTCATGACAAAGTACAGCATTAGAATCTGCTCAAGGTATCTTAATTAGAAAAGAAGCGTTATTTTCACCAATTGTTATTAAAACAATTCAAGGACAATTTGTTAATGCGCGCCCTTCAGTTTGAAGATACAAATTAGAATTAGGGTCAAAAGTTATTTTGACTGACAATACGGGTAAAACTCACGAATTCGACAATGATTTAGTTGATGAATTCCCAGCAGCTGACTCTGAAACAGTTAACCACAAAGGCAAAAGTATTGCTACTTTCAAAAATCCTATATATCAAGCAACATCAACTAATGCAAAAAGTATTAACAGTAAGCAATTCCAAGAAGTTTTAAAGAAAGCTAAAAAACTACAATTTGAAGTTGTAAAAGGCCAAAAATGAATAAACAATAAGGGCGAAGCAACTAATTATGAAGTTGTTGCTAAGGACTTTTACTACTCATGACTAAGAACAACTGGTAGAAATGTTGAGCAACGTGAAAAATTATTAAGTGAATCTACAGATTCTCAGTACAAAGACGGTAAAAAAAGCGGTGAAATTGATAAATTTATTAACCAAAAATGATTGACACCAAATTCAAACTTCTTTACAAAAAGTTCTAAATATTCTAATGAATACGTTTATCAATTTTTAAGCATTGACTCATCTAAGTTTTATGATGAAAGTAAATTTATTGAAGGTGGTAAACTTACATTTAATCCTCTAACGGAAGGAAAACAAGGTTCATTCGACTTGCTTTTTGAACATATAGCAACATCACAAGACTTTTCAGCAGCTCCATCACAATTATTAGAGGAGTATGATAAAGATCCAAATAAAGTTCCTGTTAAGCCATTAAGACCACAAGTTGAAAATGGTGCAACTGAAGAATATAAGAAAATTTTAAATGGAACTAAAGGATCATTAGCAAGTAAAATTGGTCTATACTGATATGGTTTCCATCAAGATGATATTCTAACTGCTGGTAGATACTACTATGCTGGATGAAACCCAAGTAATAGAGAGGAAACTTACAAATTAAATCCACACTATAGAAAAGAAAATCAAAACGACCCAATTGCTAAGTGAAAAGAATCAAGAAGAATTAAAGAGTATCGTACATGATACCAAGGGGATTCATTAAACGAAAATATCTTTAAAACAGCAGTAAAAAACGATTTCTTAAGAGGAAAATTGGCATTTGCACCTCAATCATTATTAGATAAAAAAGACTTAGATTTATTTAGTAATAGACAACGTGACTATGGAGCAAGTTTTATTAGAGAAAATAACCCAACAACTAGCCCATATACATTCTTAACCTCATACATACCTTATTCACAAACTCATACTAATGACACTAAATTTAACTTTAATGAACACTTTGCAAAACTAGCATTTGGTGCAACATTGGACGAGATTAGAACAGGTGGCAAACCAACTAATCTAAAAGATAAATTAGGTGGTACAGCTGTTGCATTTAGAACATTAATTAACTCTGCAATTAACTGAGAATATTTAGCTAAATACATCAGTAATGATAAAAAAACTGCATGAGTTAGCTTAATTGCCCCTAACACTGCAATTCAAGCTAATGACCAAAATGGCAAAATTGTTCAACCAGAAGAATTTGCAGATAAATTTAATGAACAATTCTTTGTTGATGCACAAGGAAACAAAGTTGCCATAGTTACTCCTAAAGAAAATAAAGACAAATCAACAGTACAAAGTGATGCTGAGAGATTCAAATCAGCTAAATTCAAAGAAATTCAAGCTGAGGTTAAGAAAATCTTAGACAAGTACTATCAAGACAATAAACTAAATGCAGATAAAGACAAAGTTGAGTGAACTTTAATTAACCGAAACGTTGGTTCATTTAACCCACCATTATTAGAACAATTAGTAAGATGAATTCCAGATCTTTATAAAGCTCTTGACCCAAGACTTAGTGCAACATATAAAAAGTTTGACACTAGAGAAGAATGAGTTTCAGCTATTGCTTCACATACTTCATATGCAAACTTTGCTTCAATTAGATATGACACAAACAACATAGGTGCTGGTTATGATGGATTAGGCTTATCATCATTAAGAGTTGTCTTAGTATTGATTAATTCAGATAATGAACTCAAAAATTCATTAAGAAAGAGCTTCCCACAATTAGTAAAAGTTGCTGAAGCATTTGTTAAATTTATGAATGATTCTAAAAACCAATTTAAATGAAGCGTTCCTTTTGATAATTGAAAAGATGTAGAAAGCAAATACTGAGCTGAATTAAATGATGATCCAAGTATCTATGAATGAAAAGACAGTAAACTAGTTAAAAATACTCAAACAAATGAAAAATGAACAGCCCTTTCAGCAGCAAGTGCCGAATTCTTTGTTAAGTATGCGAACAGTTTATCTCTAGAAGACAACATCGCACTATCAAATGAATTATCAAACTACTACGGTAGAGTTCCCGAACCTGCATTCTTAATAAACAAAGAACAATTTATTATCTCATTCCTAAGTCCATCTCTTTCTAGACCATATACAGGAACAGATGCCTTATGGTTTGCTGACTTTGTAATCCGTGATAATAAATAATTAAATAAGTAAAATAATATAAAATTAAGCTATGTTTAAGTATATATCCAAGAGAATAGCTATGGCTATTCTTACATTATTTATTGTCATAATCTTTTCTTATACACTATTAGCGGCTTTTGGCAAAAACCCATATGAAGGGATAGAAGCTGAATACATAAACAATGCTAGGCCAGGTGATGTTGTATTAGAACAAATAAAAAGAGATGCAGAAAACTATAGAAATACTCCTGTTTTAGTAAAGTTATTTAATTACTTAGGTGGCTTATTTAAAGGGGATTTCGGAACTCTTTATGGAAAAATAAAAGGACAAAATGCTTTTGGCCAAAGTGTAGTAGCAGTGTTCTGAGAATACATGCCAAATAGTTTATTTGTTTCACTTCCAGCCTTCATAGTTAGTGCACTTTTGGGAACAACCTTAGGTATTGTAGCTGGCTATAAAAGGGGAACAATTTGAGATAGCATAATAAATGTATTTGTATTCATTTTTATAGCGGTGCCTTCATTTATTATTGCGCCTATGTTCATTAACTTATTTACTAAATTAGGCTTCCCAACTACATATACTGCTTGAGTTAGAAACGATAGTTCAGGTGTAAATAGTTTTGCAAACTTTTTCAAAAGTATTATTCCGCCAATTTTAGTTGTTTCACTTAGCTCAATGGCTGTATATACACTTTATGCAAGAAACCAAACAGTAACTGTTTTAACATCAAACTATGTGCTTATAGCTAAAACAAAAGGCCTAAGCACAATGCAAATATTTAGAAAATATGTGTTTAGAAACATTTCAATTCCACTTAGTGCAATAATACTTCCTTCATATATAGGTTTATTATCAGGAAGTATAATTGTTGAAAGATTCTGAGGAGTTGAAGGAACGGCGATGATACTAGCATTTGCCTTTCCAAATGCTGAGATAAATCTTGTTATGTATAGCATAATACTATTTACCTCATTAAGCGTGTTTACAGACATATTGGTCGATATTTCGTTTGTGATACTAGACCCTAGAATTGTCTATGGTTCAAACTCAGGTGTTAACTACTTACATATTTTCAAAGCATACTTAGTAAGAAAAAGAAAGCTAAAAGAATTATTCAAAGAACAAGAAGAATCAACAATTATTAACGAGGAGGTGAATGCCAACTAATGAATTCCTTAGAATTTAATAAAAAGTATGAATTAGACTCTGAAACGGCTTCTAAAATAGTTCCGTCCCAGAGACCTAAATCTACTAACAGCATTGCTGGAAAACCAAAAGTTTTAAT
Source organism: Mycoplasmopsis bovis 8790 (assembly GCF_005061465.1). Lineage (GTDB taxonomy): Bacteria > Bacillota_I > Bacilli_A > Mycoplasmatales > Metamycoplasmataceae > Mycoplasmopsis > Mycoplasmopsis bovis_A. The sequence continues at coordinate 55,407 of NZ_LAUS01000008.1, read as the reverse complement.
TGTTGAAGTTCTTAAAAGATTTTTTACAAATCCAGTGGTTGTTATATCAACAATAGTCTTTTTAACGATTATCATAACAGCTGTTATAGTAACTATTTTCCCAACATATAAACCAGGGGCAAGCATTGCTTCAGATGCAAAATCAAATAACTACTGAGATCAAGGTCTTTCAGATGTTGGTGGCCTACCGCCTGTATTTGCTCCTCATATTTCAGTTACAAACTCTTCAATTATTGATCAAGTTAACACATTCAACGATCCGAATTATGCTTATTCAAAGTACTTAAAAGAATATTTAGACTTTAGATCGGTAGCTTCTGACAGAATCATAATTGACTATTACAAGTATTACTATGCACGTCAATTAAATGTTGCTATAGTTAAAGCATTTAATGAAGGTTATGTAATTGACGATTCATTTGTTAGCTATTTAAAAACCCAAGTTGATCAATTTACACTTAAAAGTTATTTTGGTACAACTAATCTTGATCGTGATGTATGATCAACTGTTTGAGCAGGAGCACTAGAATCAATTAAAATAGCATTCTTTGTAGCTACAGTTGAAGTTATAATCGGTGTTACTATCGGAGCATATTTAGGTTTTCATGCTGGAAAATGAATTGACACGGTGCTTATGAGAATGATTGATATTTTCCAAGCTCCTCCTTCTATTATTTGATTGCTAATGTTCATTTCCCTAAGCAAGGATGGCCCAAATGATTGAATTTTAATAGCCGGTTTACTATTTACAGGCTGAACCTGACCAATTCACTCAACTAGATTATTTATAATAACTGTAAAAGATGAAGAGTACATTTTAGCTTCTAAAAGTATCGGCGCTTCAAAGAATAGACAAATATTCTTCCATGCTCTACCAGCTATTTTAGGTAAAGTTGCAATGAACTATGTACGTAGAATTCCTGGCGTAATATTAAGTATTGCCTCATTGTCATTCTTAGGTTTTTACAACTCACCTGATTCATATAACCTTGGTAAGTTCCTAAATGACAACATAGGTAAAGAAACCGAAAACCCATGAATAGTTATTATTCCCGCAACAACACTATTATTATTAAGCTTAAGCTTGCAATTCATAGCAATTGGGCTTCATGACGCCTTAGATCCTAAAGTAATTAAAATTAAAAGATAATTTGAAAGGTAATTATGGATACAAATATTCAATCTAATACCACTGCTGAAAACGAAGTCATGAGTGACTTTAATGACAAATTATCTTCAATTAGGGTTGAAAAGTTGCCTAATAATCAACTTCTAAAAGTTAGAAATCTAAAAGTTGATTTTAAAAACGGGCGTAATTCACTTATAAGAATAGTAAGAGGCGTAGATATTGACGTTAATAATGGACAAATTGTCGGTCTAGTTGGCGAATCAGGTTCTGGTAAGTCAGTTACTTCAAAAGCCTTAATTAATGTTAACGAGAACGCCTTGGTATCATGCGATGAATTAGTTATTAGCGACATTGATTTATCTAAAATTAAAAAGCAAAAATTATGAGAATCAGTTAGAGGACACTACATTGGATATATTCCTCAAGATCCGCTTACTTCACTTAATCCAACTAGAAAAATAGGAAAGCAATTACTAGATGCTTTGAATTTAAACAGCGAGTGAAAATGAAGATCTAAGGAAGAGAAAAAAGCCTATTTAATAGGCCTTTTGGAAAGATTTGGCATTTATGATGCTGAAGAAGTTTATGATAGATATCCACACACATTAAGTGGTGGGATGAAGCAAAGAGTTGTTATAACAATGGTTGTTGCTTTAAAGCCATTATTAATAATAGCAGATGAGCCTACTACTGCTTTAGACCCAACTGTGCAAGCTTCAGTTTTAGCTCTTTTTGAACAAATACGTCAAGAATACAACATCTCAATAATTTTAATTTCACATAACATTAGTGTTGTTGCTAAGTTTTGTGAATATATTTATGTTATGTATGCTGGCAAAATTGTTGAAAGAGGAACTAGAAAAGACATTTTTACTAATCCAGCTCACCCATATACATGAGCACTTATCTCAGCTATACCTGAAAATGATGATGAGAGATTATTCTCAATTCAAGGAACCCCACCAGATATGGCAAACTTACCTATCGGTGACCCATTTGCGCCTAGAAATGACTTTGCTTTAGAAATCGATTATGAAAAAGAACCGCCATTAATTGAAATTAATAGTCATCATAAAGCAGCAACATGACTGCTTCACCCTGACGCACCAAAAGTACAAAGACCAAAAGAATTAGAACATAGACTAAAAAGTTTTAGAAAGGTATTTAAAGACGATGAAGAATAACGACAATAAAAAAGTCATTTTAGAAATTCAAGATCTTAAAAAGTACTTTTTAAACAATGGTAAAGTAAACAAGGCTGTTGACGGCGTGTCATTTAAATTACACGAAGGTGAAATAGTCGGTTTGATAGGGGAGTCAGGAAGTGGAAAAACCACTGTTGGACGTTCAATTTTAAGACTTTATGACGATTTTAATGGTTTTGTTACTTTAGATGATCAAATCATCAGTGGCGAGAATATTTCTAAAAAACGCGAAAAGTTTTTACGTAAAAGAGTGCAAATGATCTTCCAAGATCCACATGCATCCTTAAACGGCCAAAAAACTGTCTATAGCATTCTTAAAGAACCTTTAGTTGTTAACAACATAATTAAGCAAAAAACTGGGGATTTATTTAGTGACTGAAAAAAAGTTACTGAGAACTTTCCATTTACATTTTTGCTTTATGCTAAAAAGTTAAAAATTAAAAACCTTAAGGCAATTAATGAGCCATCTAGCACATTTTTTCCTAAATGATCAGATAGGCTAATTGACTTTAAGTTTGACTGAGAAAACTTATCTATTGACGAAAATTTTGTTTCTTACTTTAACTATTTAGAAGAAAAACAAACAATGGAAAGCTCAATTATTAATGAGATGTACTCAAATACAGATCAATTAATGGCTTTCTATTATGAAAAGCAAGCGCAGTTTAGAAATAATGATGTCACTTTTGACGAATTAGACTATATAAATGCTGCAAAAGAACTAGAAGTAGTTAAAAAATTATGCAAGTATTCGCAAAAGCAATATGATGCATTGAACAAACTAAGTGAATTAGAAAAGGAATTAAAAGAGTTAAAAAGTAATCAAAGCGATTACTTATTAACTAATAAAAACGCTTTTAATAATTTCCTTTCAGAATACAAAAACGAGATAAAAATTTGCCGTTATGCAAGATTAAATACTTATGACTTAGATTTTTACTTTTTTAACTATAAAAAAGAGCTAACCAACAAAATAAGGCTAGATGTAATCAAAAAATACAAGTCGAAGTTAAGCCATTTATCAATAGATCAAATTCGCCAATTTATTGCTGAATTAAACAAATATACTAATAGCTTTTATATTGAACATTTAGAATCGCTTCCAATTTCAAAAGATTTTAAAGCAGTTGCTAAATTAATAATTGAATCTGATTATAACTTTGATGTTAGTGAATATCTAAAGTTAAACCATTCTAATGAATTAGAATTCAATTCAGCACTTATAAAAATTGAAGATTCAATCAAAGCTCAAAAAGAAATTATTCATTCAAAAGATGAAAAACCGGCTTTTGGCAAGAAAGAATTAGAAGCTGCCGAGCAAAAATTAGCTAATGCCGAAAAAGTTTTCAAAGCTGAAAACGATAAATATAACAAAAACATTCAAAAACAAATTAAGCAATTAGACAAAGACATTCTTAACGAAAGTCTTTTATATAAAAATTTAAAAACTCAGCAGGGTATTAACGATGTTAAGTTTAAAAAGATTAATGAAGCTTTCTTTGAAAAACTTACTAGTGATTTAAAAGAAGCAAAAGCTAAAAAAGATCATGCAAAAATGCATGAAATTAACAAAACTATCAAGATTTATAAACAAAAAGTTTCTAATAAGTTATCTACTTTAAAATCATTTGAAGTTGAAGTAAAACACTTATTTAAAGATGTTAGAACAATTTACCTATTGCTAGGTATTAAGCAATTTGAAAATTCACTATTTAACATTTACAACAGACTGTTTGCAAAACAAATGATTACTAAATTAATAACAAGATCAATGATTTATAAATCATTAGAAGATGTTGGGCTTTTAAAACAGTTTGCTTATCGTTATCCTCATGAATTTTCAGGTGGTCAACGTCAAAGAATTGTTATTGCTAGAGCATTAATAACTGAACCAAAAGTTATAGTAGCTGATGAGCCTATTGCATCACTTGATATTTCAATTCAGGCTCAAGTAGTTAACTTATTAAAAGACTTGTGTGAAAAGAAAAACATAGGAATGATTTTTATAGCGCATGACTTGTCAATGATTGAGTATATTGCAGACAATGTGCAAATTATGCACCTTGGTAAAATAGTTGAATCTGGCGATACTGCAACAGTTTATAAAAGACCATTGCACCCATATACCAAGAACTTATTTAAAGCAATTCCTAAGATCTCAAATGCTAATGAAAAGTTTGAAAACATAAACTTTGAATTGGATTATTTAAAAGAACAACAATACCCTGATATTCCATCAAACTACATTGTTGAAAATGACCATTATATCTATGGAACAGACAAACAAGTCAATGAATGAGTGAAACCATTTCGTTTAGGGAAGCCTAAAAATACTGATGTTATAGACACAAAAGAAGATGATAAGAAGTAAAGGAGCATAATAATGAATAAGAAAACTAAATTAGTTATGTTATCAATGCCTATTGCATTATTTGCACCAGTATTATCAGCTTCATGTAATGAAAAGCAAGATTTCAACCCGAAAGATTTTAAGGATGTTTCGTTGTCTTTAGTTTCAGATGGCAAAACTGATTTTGCTAAAAAATCTCCATCAGAATTTGTAAGAGAAAATAAATCATCATATGCAAAAGTGTTAGAAGTTACCCAAAAAGGCAATAAAACAGACAAATATGGTTATGAGCTAATTAGCGTTAGACCTAATGACAACTATGGATATTTATTTGTCGAATATAAATTATTTGACAAAAATAACAAAAAGAATATAACCCCTAAAAAATTTATTTATTTACAAAACTTTAAGTCTAATGTCAAAGAACAATTATCATCTATTAATTCAAATTTATATTTCTCTAAAACTAGAAATTTAGGAACCCCAATTGATAAAAAAACACTATTGGTAACTGAAATATTTAATGACAAACTTCTTTTAGATTTGCAAAGTAATAATCTACTATCACAAGCAGGTGTCAAAATCTCTAAGGATCTAAAATTGGACTTTGGTAAAGATAATGAAGGTATCAAAAAGGGCTTTGTCAATTTATCATTTACTTATACTGTTGAGCATAACACAAGAGAAACTGGTAATGACTTTCCAATAAAGCTAGCTAAAAAGATTGAAAATTTCAAAATCGATGGCTTCACTGGATATGAAAGTTTTGAGCCTGATAAGTTCATTGAAAAGTCATCAGCAACCGATGTAACTTTTGAAAAAATACAAAAAGATCCAACGGCTTATATTTCCTTAAAGAATGCTGGTGATACCATATTAACTAATCTTAGTGTTACAAATGGTGGTGGCAAGCAAGCTACAATTAAATTCAAACTACAAACCAGTATATTTGATTCTGAAGGCAAGGAAACTAAAGTAACTTCTGATAAAGAATATGAATATAAATACACCTGATAGTGCACAAATTGATATTAGCAGGCTTTGGCTTGCTTTTATTATCTAAATTAGCATTTATAATTTAGTAATAATGAAAATAAAGTTTAATGCAGAATACTTTAGAAAATCTTTTTCATGAAAAAAATGTATGCACTTTGTAGTGGTTTCTTTGATTATGCTTGTTCTCTCTCTTTCGCTTTATTTTGCTAAGTGAAAAAATGAGCCTGGGATTTATACATCTAAAAGAATTGCACAAGATTGAACCTTTATAATTGGAATAACATTATTGGCTTATAGTGGCTTAATATTTATATTTTCAACAGGTTTTTTATTTAGGGCATTTAGAAAAAATAAAAATCAAAAATCAAACGAATTAGCCAATAAAATAGAAGAGGAAAAAAAGAAGCCTGCTTCTAAAGAAAGAGAGCTAAGACTTAAGGTTTTGCGCGAGGATTTAGAGCTCGAACGACAAAGGATGAATGAATCAACAAAAGCCAATGGTTATAACTTCGTATTAGTTATTGTATTCATACTATCAATAATTCTCTTAATAACTGCCTGGATATTAAAAGGCATTGCTTAAATATGAAAATTTGCCCTAATTGTCAAACAATAACATTTTTAAATGGATCATATCTTCTAAAAATATATACTTTAATTAGGTATGAAAAATATTAATGATGACAAACTAAAACAGCATGAAAAAATCAAAAGAACTATTGATCAAAATTCTACTTACGAAATAAATAGAATTAAAGTCGAAGAAAAAGTTCTGCATTTTTCTTTTTTACATACATTAACTAAATTTTGACAGCAAGCAATAGTTGTTTTGATTATTTCATTTTTATTTTCATTTATAAGCTTGCTATTAGTACAAAACACAGGGCTTTATGGTTTAGGGCTCGATGCACTTAGCCAAAGTATTGCTCGTTTAGCTTCGTTTTTAGCAATTTATGATGACAGAAGTGAACAGACGGCAAGATTAATTTTTAATATTTGCTTCTGGATGATAAATTTTGTCATCAATATTCCACTATTTATTTTTGCCAGCATAAAAATCAACAAGAATTTTGCTATTTTAACTATGCTTTTTATGCTTTTTGCTACCATTTTTGGTATAGCTTTTAGTAGCATTCCCGGATCAGAAAATTGATTAATTTTGGGTAAAGTCATAGACAGCAATTTTACTAATAATGCTATAAATCAGCCAAATAACATTGTTCAGATCACAACTTGAGCTGTGAATTATTCTGGACAAAATGGCAATAATCCAATTTCTATAATGTTTTATGGCTTATTGTGGGCAATAATACAAGGAGCTTTAGCAGCATCGTTATTAATTGTAAATTCAACAACAGCAGGATTTGATATTTTTGTGGTTTGATACTCGCAAAAGAAGTTTAAAAACCTTGGAATAATTTACATAGTAATTCACATTGCGTGCTTATTATTAGCCAATGCAATAGGCACATATATTCCATCTGGACTAGCATCGAAGAACTGAAATGTAGAAATATTTTTTAATGCCAGTTTTGCTAGTTCATTTATTTTAATTTTAGTTAATGGAATTGTTGTTGATATTTTGTTCCCTAAATATAAAATGGTAAAAATAGAAGCCTACACTTCAAAACCTCAAGAAATTTTAGACAGAATTTTCGCACTCAAGGACAAAAGATTTTCAGTAACTATAGCTGACTTTACTGGGGGCTATAGTGGTGAAATGCAGCAAGTGCTAATTATAAACACAATGTATATAGAATCATCTGTTGCTTTAAAAATTATTAATGAAGTAGATCCTAATGCAATGATTTGTATGTTTGACATAAAAAGAATGAAAGGTACAATTTATACTTCCAGCATTGTAAATAAGGACAAAAAATAAAATCAATATTATTAAGTAAGTTATCAAGGAGCAATGCAATGGCTAAAAAAATAAGTAAATTATTTCTACTTTCTCCATTATTAACAACGCCAATTTTTCTAACTTCATGTATTGATTTAGCAATTAATAAAGACTTAGTTAGCAATAAATCTGACAACACTTCTATAAAAGTAGTTGATAAAGGTTCCAGTATTGTAAATAGGAAGACTGATGATGATAATGTTAAGATTGAAGATGTAACCTATAAATTTAGTCCTATAAAGTCCGAAATTTCTCATAACAGCATCCAGGTGTCTAGCCAAAAGCTAAAAAACGGATTCTGGAATAAAAACATCCCTGTAAAAAACAAAGAAATTTTAAGTAGCGAAAATATTGAATTAAAGCAATTATGATATGAGTTAATTGAAATTTTTGAAGACTCAAGAAGCAAAAGTATAATACCTCTTGTTAAAAAAATAGATGACTATATTGATTTATACAAACATAATAAGTTGTATTGAATTATTTTGACCAATTGAATTGATTTACAGAATGATTCAGCTAATTTTCAAGCAGTTCCTGAAGGCAAAACAATTGTTTATGACAGAAATAAAATACACTTTGGTTATTTTGCGGAAAACTTTCTAACTAAAGAAAATGGCTGAGAAAAATTCAAAGAATTTTGCCTGGCTTATTCAGGGGCTGAAAAGAAAATTCAAAATTATAATTTTGCCAGATGAATAGTAAATGAAACCAAGACATTTTTGGCAATTTTAGACAAGAATAAAGACCTAGCATTTAATCCTGAAAATGATGGCTATACTCCAGATCTTACAAAAATTGATTTTATAAAAAACTCACCAACTGAAAAGATCAAAAAATTAAGGCTTATGTTAATTGCTGATGGCGGTTTATATTTACACAAATCTAATCAAAACGACATAAGTTCAGCAGAATTTAATGAAGCGAAAAAATTTGAATATTCTGAATATTCTGATCTTAGTAAGCTTGATATCAGTAAATTTATCGAAGCATTTAAAGCAAGTAAGATAAACTTAAGAGAAGATGAGTGGGCTTTAGGTTATTCTGCATTTAGAACAACTGAAGCAATAGGTCCATGAGGATATTTTGCCTATCCAGCTAATTCACAGGATCATAAGAACTTTTTTACATATAATTATACTTTGCCAAATCTTATTAGTGGTCAGAATTATAATGCTAAAGTTATTTATGCAAATTCATTAGTTTACCGTCACAATAGAGAAGAGTGAAAAAAACTCAAAGAGTATGTTTTGTCTACTATCCCTTATTTAATTTCAAAAAATTTCAATGAAGAGCAAAAACTTAGATCATTGCATAATTTTATAACTTGAAAAATTAACTATGACATTGAAGCTTTAAATGAAGAAATTAGAACAGGCGAGATCAATCTAGCAATGCGCAATCCTGGAGTATTATCAAAAGTAAAATCATATGAAGAAAAAATAAAAGGTGTTTGTGAAACCTATGCTAGATTGCTTACTTTATATGGATTATTTCTAAATATAGATATAGGCTACCAAACTGGAGATGTATTTAGATATAAATATGATGACAAAACTGATAAATTTATAAAATTAGAAACCAAAGAACCGCATGCTTGGAATGTATATCGTTCTAAAACTGATGGCAAGTTAAGGTATATTGATTTAACCTGAGATGATGCTCAAGATGATAAAACATATACAACAGTTTTTAATAGTGGCCATATACTACCTTTTACATACACATACTTTAATAAAGAATGAGATGAGTTTTCAGCATTGCACTCTAACATTAAAGGGTCATTTGTCTTAGAAAGTCCAATTATTTATAACAAAAAAGGCGAAAAGCTTACGATTAGATCAATTGATAAGTATCAATATTTAGCAAATGAGTTGCATAAACTTAATAAAACTAAAGATAGTTATATCGAACCACCTGAAATAGCAAAAACCTATGACGGCAAGCAACTTAAATAGTTATTATTTGCCTATAAAACAGCATAATTAGCAAACTAAAACACATATGTTAACTCCCATATGTGTTTTTTGTTTCTTAATACTTATCAATTTGATCAATTCTAGCTTGGTGTCTGCCGGCTTCATAATCTGTATTTATATACTCATTAATCATTGCCTTAGCTTGATCAATATTTACCTGTCTACCGCCCATTACTAGTACATTAGCATTATTGTGTAATTTAGCAAGGTTGGCATCTTCAACAGAAGTTACTCTAGCGGCTCTTATACCATTGTGTCTATTTAATGCATAAGAAATACCTAAACCAGTACCACATAAACCAATTCCAAATGAAACATCTTTATTGTCTAACAAGTAATTAGCTAACTTATGACCTTGTTCAGCATATGAAATAGACTTTGAACTGTCTTCAGGTCCTAAATCAACTGTTTCATACCCTAGATCATTTACATAATTTTTGATCTCATTTTTCAAATCGCAACCGCCATGGTCGCTAGCCAAAACAACTTTACCCTTTTTCATTATTAGCTCCAGTAATTTTTTTATAGAAAAATTTTACAACAAAAACAGCATGCATTGTTTGTGCAACTTAAAATTATGGTCTCTGGGAAAAACAGTCTATTTTTCCCGAATTTTTCCGTTTATTAATCTTTAAGCAAGATATCAAAATTTAAAGGTATGAGAATAAGTAAACAGGAAGATCAAAGAGATTGTGGCTTGCACGTATTAAGTTATTTAATAAATTATTATCATCATAAAGACATTGATATAAATTATTTAAAAATTAATTGTTCATATGGCAAGGATGGAATAAGCTTGTTTAATTTAAAAAGCATAGCTAATGATAATGGTATTAAACTCGATTCATATTCAGGTGATTTTAATGCTTTAACTTCAATAAATAATGAAGATATGCCACTTATATTACTTCTTAATCGAAATGGATATAGTCATTATGTTGTACTATTAAAAATAAGACATAAAAAGTTTTTTATATTAGATCCTGAGTATGGCAGATTAATAAAAATGGATGAATCAGAATTAAAAGAGCAATATGCAAATGTTGTTGTTTTAGTATCTCCATTGAAATTCACTAAGGGAAAAAGTAACTTTGCCATTGACAATAGAATAAAGAGTCTAATTTCTAATAAAGAATATGCATATCCTTTACTAATCTCAACATTTATAAACTTGCTGTTATCCTTTTCTTCATCTTTTTTTATCAAAATAGTGTTTGATTTTATACTTCCAAATTTTCTGAACAAAACAATTATTGTTGTATTTGTACTTTTTGTATGAATTAGTATTTTAAAGGCTATAAATCAGCATTTTAAGTCATATATTGTCAATAAAATTAGTAATAAAATAAGCATAAAATTAAGTACTGAATTTTTTCTCAAACTTAAAAACACTTCATTAAATAATCTTCATAAGCTTAACAATTCTGAATATTTTAAGCGCTCAGCATACATTCAGCACATAAGTGAATTTCAAGCAAATTTTGCTTATACATTTATAAGCGAAGTTCTTAGTCTAATACTTTCAGGTCTACTACTAATATGACTGAACTATTTATTATTTGCTATGGTTGTTTGCATAGTTATTTTGATAATTATTGCCAACTTTATTTATCAAAGTAAGTTAGAAAATTTACATAATTATTCAATTCATGCAGCAACTAAAAAAATTCAAGCAGATATAGATTATGTAAACTCAAAAGATAATTTTAGCGATAGAAGTTATTTTAACAATATATGACTTTCTCAATATAAGAAAACAATTAAAAATAAACAATCAGACGAAAAAATCTATAAAACAGGCTCAAACAATAATTTATTTAACAATATTTTTGTAGGTAATATATCTAATACCATCATTTTTGTATCAACTTTTTTAATAATAAGAAACAAGTTGACAAATGGTGATATGATGATGTTTTTAACTAGTGTCAGTTTTTTCATAAATCCATTATTGTCAATATCTGGCTTGTTATCATCTAACTCATTAATTAAAAAGTATATAGATCAAATAAACTTTGTGTTTAACTTACCACATAAGCATATTGCAGATAATGGACTATCTGTTAGCAAAGTTGAAAGCATTGAATTAAAGGGAGTTAAATTTGGTTATGAAGAAGGCGTCAACATACTAGATTTTGAAAATATAATAATTAACCAAAATGTCTGTTTTAAGGGCAAAAATGGCTCAGGAAAAAGTTCATTAATGAAACTTATAAAAGGAGATTTTGATAACTATTCTGGCTTATATTTGATTAATGGAATAAATCAAAAGCAAATTAATTTTGAGGAATTTCTAGATAATATAGCTTACATATCTAATGATATTTACATTCCAAATATGAAAGTTATTGACTTTATATCAGACAACAATAAGGAAAAAGCACTTGTTCTCAACAGTAATATAAAGGATTATGGATTAATAAATGTTATTAGCAACGCAAACATAAATTTAAATTCAGAAATTTATAATAATGCTTCTAATTTATCAAGCGGTCAAAAGCAAATAATACTATTGTTTAGATTGCTTACCAAAAAATATAAGGTTGTGATGTTAGATGAAGCGTTTGAAAACATTAGCGTTGATAATGGTCTAATAATCAAAAATGCTATAAAAGATTATCAAAAAGATGCACTATTTGTTGAGATAAGCCATAGTAATAATTTTGTGCATCAAGGCAAGGAAGTAAATTTCGATGAAATTAACAAAAATATCTAGATGAATTTGATTCTGACTTGCCTTAGTTCTAGTTGCATCAATAGTCTTACTGATTTTTATATTTAACTATAAAATAGAGAAAACAGAAAAAATAAATCTTTATATAGATAGCAAAAATAGAATGTACTTGCTAGGCAACAACAAATTATTTTATTCTTTAAAACAAGGGCAGAAAATTATTTTGAAAATTAATGAAAAAGCATATAACATAAATATTTCAGGCATAAAAATACTAAAAGACAGTGCTCAAATTGATTTTATTAGCCATAACGATACTCTTAGACAATTATTAAGAAAAGACATGAATCTTGATGGTGTTATACACTTAGGGGAAACAACCCTATTTAAACTTCTATTCAAGTAATAAAAGATGAATTTATTATAATAATATTATGGTTATTGTTAATATAAACATCGAAAATGGCAACTCTTTTAATTTTAAAGATGAATATGAGCAAATTTTACGCAATTTGCAGACCTATTTTAAGTTAGATAACAAAGAAATATCTGTTGATGTATCAATTGTGAACAACAGAAAAATTAAGAAGCTCAATAAACAATATAGACAAAAAGATTATGCTACAGATATTTTATCGTTCGATTTTGGTGATAAAAGTCTGTATAAAGATATGCCTTTTTTACCATTGGGTGAACTTGTAATAAGTCATGAAAAGGTAGAAGAACAGGCTAGAGAATTTGGCCATTCTTTACGCAGAGAATATTGTTATTTATATGCGCATGGTCTAATTCACTTAATGGGTTATGATCATGAACTTGAGGACGAAAGAGTTGCAATGAATATGATGGTAGATGCAATATTTGATCCGCTAAATATTACAAGGGAGGAGTAAAAATGATGGTTGACAAATTGAAAGAATTATTAAAGTATGCTTATTGTCCTTGATCTCACTTTCAAGTAGCAGCAATAGCAATTAGTGAAGAAGGTAAAGAGTATCCAGGTGTTAATGTAGAAAATGCAGCTTTCCCTTCTGGTTTGTGTGCTGAAAGATCAGCTTTATTTGGTTCAGTTGCTCATGGCGCAAAAGTGGGGACTTTTAAGGAAATTCATATCATTTCATCAAGTAATGAAATAATTTCCCCATGTGCAGGATGCAGACAAGTGCTATCTGAATTTATGGCAGATGATGCGCTAATTTACCAATATAATAATTCTGGCGATAAAGTAAGAGTAAATAAGTTAATAGAGTTAGTTCCTTATCCAATAAGAACTGAACAAATTAAGTCATAGTTGGTCTAGTTATGAAGGTATGTATTATTAGTATTTTAGGACGTCCAAATGTTGGTAAATCTTCATTATTAAACAAAATTATTAAATATGATCTTGCCATTGTATCTAATGTTCCGCAAACAACTAGGGACCAAATAATGGGTGTGTACACAGAAAATGATTATCAGTTTGTTTTTGTTGACACGCCTGGAATTCATAAGCCATTGAATTTGCTAGGTGAGTCACTAAACAAGGAAGCATTTAGTTCAATAAACGATATAGACTGCATTTTATTTTTAACTCCTGTAAATGAAGAAATTAAATCAGGCGATAAATTAATTCTAGAAAGAATTGCTAATTCAAAAAATAAAATTGCTGTAATATCAAAAATTGATTTAGCAAAGTCACCAGATGATATTGCTAAGAAAATTAAGAGCTTGGAAGAATTTAATTTCCACAAAATTATTTCTGTTTCTAATAAAAACGACAAGTCAATTGACTCGTTAATTGAGATATTAAAGGAATATTCATATGAAGCTCCTCCATTTTACGATGAAGACTATATAACAGATAAATCAATGAGATTTATGGCTAAAGAATACATTCGTGAAAGTGCTATAAATCTTCTAACTGATGAATTACCACATTCAATTGCTGTCGAAGTACAAGATTTTATTGAAGAAGAAGATAGAATAACGATTAATGCCATAATTTATGTTAAAAAAGATTCACAAAAAGGAATTTTAATTGGCAAAGGTGCGTCAATGATTAAAAAAATTGGCACCAATGCTAGAATGAAAATGAGCAATCAGTTCAATAGTAAAGTTACGCTCAATTTAAAGGTAAAAGTTTCTAATAAATGGATCAATGACAAAAGTGCACTGAAAAAATTTGGCTATAATTAAAATATAAAGATCTTTTAAATAGAAGGAATTATTATGAACAGACAATTGTTAGACAGAATATTTGCTGAAAAAAACATAGATTGCATAGTGTCATCAGCTCCACAAACTAGATTATGATATTCAAATGTTCAAACCACTGATGGTTACATTATTATTGAAAAAGATAAAGCATATTTATTTGTTGACAGCAGATACATTGAATATTGTGAAAAGAATGCAAAAAATGTAGAGGTTCGTTTATTAGCCGGAAAATCGCTAAAGGAATTTTTTGACCAAAAAGCCTATAAAAAAGTTGCTTTTGAAAAAGACTACATAGTTTATGATGAATTTGACAGATTAGTTAAATTAATTAATCCTAAGACCGTTGCATTCATTAAGGGACAAGAATTAAGAATTAAGAAGAGCGAAGAAGAAATTCAAGCAATGCAAGAAGTTATTAATATTTCATTAAAAGCATATGAAAAATTAATAAGTTGAATTGCTCCGGGGATGACTGAAAAGCAAATTGCAACAAAATTGAATCACTTAATGAAAGTATATGGTGCACAAAAAGAAAGTTTCGATGAAATTGTTGCTTCAGGCCCTAACTCAGCTGAACCTCACCATCATCCAACTGACAGAAGAATTAGTAATGGTGAGTTACTAAAAATTGACTTTGGTGCATTATACAAAGGATTTAGTGCTGACATAACCAGAACAGTTATTTTAGGAAGACAAAATGTAAGTGACAAGCCTGAACAAGAAAAAATATTAGAAATTGTTAAGGAAGCCGCTCGTTTAGGTCGTGAAGCTGTTAAACCTGGCGTTAAAGCATCAGATATTGACAAAATTTGTAGAGATTACATTCAAAATCAAGGATATGGAGCATACTTTGTTCACTCAACAGGTCATGGACTAGGTATTGACGTACATGAACTTCCTAACGTAAGTTCACACAGTGACTACATTTTAGAAGAAGGAATGATTATAACTGTTGAGCCAGGAATTTACATTCCAGGTTTAGGTGGAGCAAGAATTGAAGATGATGTATTAGTAACAGCTGATGGTCATCGTGTTCTAACGCGTCCAGAAGAAGCAATGTAAAAATTGCAAAAGAATCCAGTATACACTAGGAAAAAAGTAGACGTCAGCAAATTTGCTGCAGTCTACTTTTTTTGTAATAGTGTAGTTCTCCTATTTTTTTCTAATTATAATTAGTTGGCATAATCGACAAATGTTGCTATAAAACAGTTTTATAAGTCACTTACATACTATTTATAATTATTGATTTATCACATTCTTTTTGCCCTAATTTATTCAATATTATGCTCAAAAATTGAATGATAGTTCTAAGTATTTTCAGGTAATAACTTAATTGCATGCAGAATATCCTGTGTAAAACCATAGTTAGTGTATATAAAATAATTGTATCAATTAATTCCTTAATACTATGTGGTATGAAAGATGAAAAAATGAAAAAAATCGTTAAAAAATTTAAGATGAACTAAATATTGTGTTTTTTGCTTTATGGTATAAAATGGTCGTTTCCCAGATATTACAATAAATAAACTATATAAATGAAGGAAGTTAGTCATAAAATGAAGAAAAAAATTAAAGGCTTAATATATTTTAGTTCACTGTCGTTTTTACCGCTTATGCCATTAGTTGCAGCCTCTTGCAAGAAAAAAGATATTTCTGACAAGAATAATGAAATAATCAAGAATCCTGATGCGAATCATTTGCATCAAATGACCCCCCCCTCTAATTCTCATGGTGATCAAGGCAAAGACGATTCAAGCAATGTAGATGAAACAACAGATGCTAAAAACAATAATGAAAAGTCGGAGCCAACTGTTACTCCAAATAACCAATCTGATGAATCTGGATCTGAAGCTGGCGAAAATGATAATACAGGCTCAAGAACCGATAAAAATCCAGAAATGCCTAATGATGATCCAAACAATACTTATACAGTCCCAATGAATATTGATGAAGAAGAAAAGCAAAGAAGAATAGAAGAAGAGAAGCAAAAGAAATTAGAGGAAGAAAGAAAACAAAAAGAGCAAGAAGATAAAAAGAATGTTGAAGAACTTAAAAAGATTATAGAGGAGCAAAAAGATGCTTTTGGTTCATTTCACACACAAAAAGAATTTGTTGACCAAATAAATGTTTATGCAAAAGATAAAAAGATAACTGGCCTAGCGCTTCAAAATAAAGAAGATGAAAACAAACCACTTAATGTAGACACTGATGGTGGCAAAAATAACAAAATAAAATTACAGTTAGGATCACAAAAATTTGAGACTCAGTTAGGTATTGTGTTAAAAGACGCTGTTTTAACAAAATATTATATTGATGAAGGCACAGATACTAAACAAGTGATGAATAACATTTTTAAAAATGGTAATGAGGTTAAAACAAATTTAGACTGAAATCATATAAAAAATGGCAAAAAAATTGTTGTTACTCAGTTAGGATATCGTAGAGACTATACAGGAATTAAGCTTTCTACTCTCCCGCATTACACATCGAAAGTACCAAAGCACTTACCTAAGAAAATTAATTCTCTTAACTTAACGTTTTATAATCTTGAATCAGAAAAAATTGATAACCTTAATGATTGAGATGTGTCAAATATTAATAATTATGAACATGCATTTCTAAGTGCAACAAAATTTAAGCAAGATCTTAAAAGTTGAAAGTTAAAACATGGTGTTAATACTAAAAAAATGTTTGAAAAGGCGCATATGATGAAAGATTTATTAAAACAAATAGCAGTTACTTGAAAAACTGAGGAAAGCAAGCTTATATAGCTATAATAATGAGTGAACGCTCAAGAAATTTAATCACAAAACTCCACATTAGTTGTGAGCGGAGTTTTGTAAAAAATAAAATTTAAGGTCTACTTTTGTTGTCATAGTTTATTATAAGCTTTCTTTTATAATATTTACAGCACTCAATTTTTTGCTAAATAGTAAGTAGTTTTTAACTTTTTGCTAAATATTTAATAAAATTCATATCACTATGAAAGAACTAGAAAAGATAACACCTTTAGAATTAGATTTTGCTAGATGATATACCGATGTTGTGAAGCAAGGAAACTTAATTGAGTATGGTCCAGTTAAAGGAACAATGATTTTCAAGCCTAATTCATTTGGCATATGAGAACAAATACAGAAAGCATTAAATGGAATTTTTAATTCATTAAAAATTCAAAATGTTTATCTTCCTTTATTTATTCCAGACAGGTTGTTGGCTAAAGAAAAAGAGCATATAGCCGGTTTTAATCCCGAATTAGCAACAATAACCAAAGTAGGTGACAAGGAATTAGATCAAAAAATTTATGTAAGACCAACATCTGAAGTTTTATTTGCTGATTTGTTTAAAAAAATGATTGTTTCTCATAAGGATCTGCCTATTTTATACAATCAATGGGCAAATGTGGTTCGATGAGAAAAGACAACAAACCCTTTTTTAAGAAACAGAGAATTTTTATGACAAGAAGGTCATACATGTCATAAAAGTGCAATTGAAGCTAGAAAACTAACTCGTGATATGATCAATGTTTATGCTAAATTTTTAAAAAATTATTTAGCAATACCAACTATTATTGGTAAAAAGACTCCATATGAAAAATTTGCTGGTGCTTGCTCTACATACACAGTTGAAGCTATGATGAAAGATGGCAAGGCTCTGCAAGCAGGAACTAGCCACTATTTAGCGCAAAACTTTTCTAAGAAGTTTGAAATCTCTTTCAAAAATGATAAAAATGAAGATGAATTTGTATACCAAACATCATGAGGTGTCTCTACAAGGTTATTAGGTGCAATTATAATGACCCACGGTGATAACAGGGGAATTATTATTCCTCCTAAAGTTGCTCCTGTTCAAGTTGATATTTTAGAATTATTTGCTAATAAGCAGCCAAAGGTTCATGATTTTTGTCAAGAATTAGCAAAACAATTAGAAAGAAAGTTCAGAGTAAGGCTTGATTCAACTGACAAATCTCCTGGATATAAAGCTTCAAATTCTGAAATTCAAGGTGTGCCACTTAGGATTGAAGTTGGCCCTAAAGATCTCGAAAATGAAACTGTCACTATAGTTCGTAGGGACACCTTAGAAAAAACTATAGTTGATGTATCAGAGGTGAAAAGCAAGGTTCGTGAATTACTTGCCCAAATTCATAATAATCTTTATGAAAATGCAAAGAAAAAATTAGATGAAAATACTGTCCTTGTCGATAACTATGAAGAATTTAAAGAAAAAATTAAGGAAAATAAGTTCGTTTTAGCCCCATTTTGCTGTGCTGAAGAAGCAGAAAAACAAATCAAAGATGAAACAGGCGCAACTACTAGATGCATTCCTAGAAAAAATTTAAAACCTGGAAAATCTAATAAATGTATTTTTGAAGGTTGTGGATCACAAACTAATAAGTATGTAATTTTTGCTAAAGCATATTAGTTATTAACTATTGATAGCGGTTTTATTTTCATAAATTATGATGACAAGAGGAATTTATGATGAACGGTATATCGCTTCATAATGTTTTAAACTATGCAATGACAGACTTAGAAAAATATAAGTTTGTTGCAACAATTTGTAGAATTGAAAAAGCACGTGCTAAATTAGATGAAAAAAGTTATCTGTTTTCTAGTGACAGAAATAAGATGAATTATACTGGACGCTCTTTTTTCTCAGAAAAATTCAACAGGGCATTAGAGTGCTTAGAAGATAATTACAAGCATTTGATTACTAAGGAGTTTCTAGAAAAAGAAAATAACTATTGGTATGAAGAATTTTACTCAAAAACAACATACTATAAGTATCGCAAAATAGCAGTAAATGAGTTCTTAGCTTACTATTTAGACAAAGAACAAACAATTATTTAGCACCAAAAAGCAAGAGATTAAGTCTTTTGCTTTTCTTATATAACAAGTAATTAAGCAGAA
This sequence comes from Mycoplasmopsis bovis 8790, assembly GCF_005061465.1. GTDB lineage: Bacteria > Bacillota_I > Bacilli_A > Mycoplasmatales > Metamycoplasmataceae > Mycoplasmopsis > Mycoplasmopsis bovis_A. The sequence goes on along the minus strand of NZ_LAUS01000008.1, from coordinate 36,068 downwards.
TAATTTTTACAAATTTTATATAATAAAAATACCATTTAAAAAGGGAGCTTAAAGTATGAGTATTTCTGAAACAATTTGAGCAAACTACGATCCTAATTCGAATTATTTATCACTAAAAGATATATTTGTTGAGAATGCAAAAGAGTATTTTGAGAATGCTGTTGCACAGTCAGGAATTTCTAAAGATGAGTGTAAATCTTTAGCTAGAAAATATGAAAATAGCGCAATAAAGAAGAACAAAACACAAAAAGCAACTAATTCCTTCTTAGGCTTATTTATAGCCTTTTTAGTCATTGGTGTTTTACTATTTATTTGATTTGCACTTGTTTTATGACTGCAAATATTGCCTCATATAAATGATAAGTCATATAGCAAAAGCGATTTAGTTAGCGTGATTGTTTCACCAATATTAGGCGCAATTTTGCTAGGTCTTTCTCTTGGATTATTTTTAATAAGATACTTAAAAAATAGAAAGCAATTAATTAGAGACAGAATTAACGAAAAAAAGGCATATGATGCTGTAATTGAGGCAATTAGGCCATTGAATAATTTATTACTAAAGCACGGCATTAAGGAAGAAATTTTGCAAAAAACGATGCCTGAAGTTAAATTAAATAAATACTTAATGGCTGAGTGACACAGAGAATTTATTGATGAATATGGCGGAAAAATTCTTTTAGGCAAGGACGAAAACACATATTGCAATTCAATTTTAAGTGGAACCTTGTTTAAATCTCCATTTATTTTTGTGGGCAAGCGCGGCTGAAAATATGTTGATAAAGAATATGAAGGATCAATTGTTGTAACTTGAACTGAAATTTATACGGCAGGAAACGAAACTAAAAGCAGAGTTAGATCAGAAGTTCTTACTGCTACTGTTACAAAACCAGCTCCAGAATTTAGCGATGATAATTTCCTGCTTTTCGGGACTAATGTTTGCACAAATCTAAATTTTTTCAGAAGACCTACTAATGTCAATGCAATGAATGAACGTGAAATAGAAAAATTCGTGAAGAAAAAAAGTGATGAACTAGCTAAGTTAACTGAAAAATCAATTGCAAGTAACGATTCATTTAGAGCAATGAACAATACAAAGTTTGAAGTATTATTTAATGCATTAAACAGAAATGATGAAAAAGAGTTCCGTATGATGTTTACGCCTATAGCACAGAAGAATATGGTTAATTTACTACTAGATAAAAACAACGGCTATGGCGATAATTTTAAGTTCACAAAACAAGGAAATGTAAACTTAATTGAAAACACTCAATTACTATTAGATACTGAAATATTTAAAAAATCTATTGAATGCGAGTCATATTCTTATGATCAAGTTGCAGAATTATTTATACAAAATTTAACTAAGTTTTTTAGAGAATTTTACTTTAGCATAGCTCCTTTACTGAGTATTCCTGACTATGTTTTATCTGATGATGAAACTCTTAATGCGGAAAATGACAGCAGGTTGTCATATTATGAGTTAGAAAGAATTGCTTATGATGCAATTAGTAAAAAAGTTAATACATCATGAACAGAAACTGATTTTGTTGTAAATATCAATGAAATTGGAAATGTGACAGACAAAAGCGAAGAATTTAGCGTTGAGGCGCAAGGATTTTCGACTACAATGCAAACCGATTATGTTACAAAAATAGGTCCTGACGGGGCTCTTCACACTATTCCTGTGCCTTGAACTAAATATGATCCAGAATACCAAGAGTTCATAATTAAAGTTGGAAAAATCAAAAACTATGAAAACAAGAGCTCATATATTAGTGAGTTTGATGAAGTACTACAAGAAATTAAAGATGAAAATTCACCTTTAACTGAAGCTAGCGTACTCTCTAGTGCTGTCAGAATTTTTGATAATTAGATTTCTCTTGTTTGCTATCTTTATATTACTTTGTAATATAAAGCCAAAGATTAATAAAAAATTGCTATATAATTTGTATATTAATAACTGTTTTAAGGAGAGATATGGCAAATCAATTAGATGAATTAACGGGCCCAGTTAGTGTTGAAGGCAGAGACATTAATGTCATTCAAAAACAAATACCAGCAAAGGTGACATGAAGATCAACGCTATTTGAAGTTATACTATGACTATTGGGTATAATTCCAGGCTTAGTTTTCTTATTTGTAAAAATTAAAGCCAAAAACTATTTACAAAAATTAGAACAACAAGTTCAGGCACAATCGTCAACAGTAGATAATTACTTAGAAAACAGAGTTCAACTTATGATTAATGCTGTGTCAATTGCAAGAGAAGCAGTGCAATTTGAAACAAATGTTTTAGAAAAAGTCACAGCTTACAGAAGCGGACTTAATATCAACGAAAGCAATCGTTCATTAGTTGCTAAAGATATTGATGAAACATTTAACTCTGTTGTCTCAGGACTTCAAGGACTAAGATCTGTCAATGTTCAATTTGAAAGATATCCAGAACTAAAAGCCCACGATTTACTTAAGAAAGTTATGGATGATAATAGAAGAAGCCAGGCTGAAATTACAGCTGCAAGAGATCTTTATAATGATGTAGTAACTTTATGAAACAAATCAATTTTTGAATGACCAGCTAAGGCAATTGTAGCTTCTAAAGAAGGATACACAACCAGAATTCCATTTGCAGTTAGTCGGGAAATTAAAGAAAAAGCTAGATCAAATTTTATGGCTTAAAATGTTAAAAGACGGCAATGACCGTCTTTTTAATGCGATTTAAAAAAGGCATTATTTCCATATTAAAATTTATATTTTTTTAGCCGTATTTTAAACACCTTAATTTACATTATAATTTTTAATACCAAATATTTAAAGTCTTGTTGTGAGTATATCAATAAAACTTCAAAGGAGGAATTATGAAAAAGTCACACGATTATGATAGCAAAGAATATTTAAACTTAGTTGATGCTTGATGAAGAGCTGCTAATTATTTATCTGTTGGTCAAATGTACTTGAGAAACAATCCATTATTAAAAACTCCACTTACTAATAATGATGTAAAAATTTATCCAATTGGTCACTGAGGAACAGTGCCAGGACAAAACTTTATTTATGCACATTTAAACAGAATAATAAATAAGTATGACCTTAATATGTTCTTTATAAGTGGCCCAGGTCATGGCGGACAAGTTATTGCTTCAAATACATATTTAGATGGTTCATATACTGAATTATTTCCACATGTAACTAAAGACATCAAAGGAATGACACATTTATTTAAATACTTCTCATTCCCAGGTGGAACAGCTAGTCATGCTGCTCCTGAATGTCCTGGTTCAATTCATGAAGGTGGTGAATTAGGCTATTCATTATCTCATGCAGCGGGTGCAATTTTAGATAATCCTGATGTAATAGCTGCTACTGTTGTTGGTGATGGGGAGTCAGAAACTGGCCCTCTTTCTGCAGGATGATTCATTAATTCATTCATTAATCCAGCTAATGATGGGGCTGTGTTACCAATTCTTCATGTTAATGGCGGCAAGATTTCTAACCCTACAATTTGATCTAGAAGAAGCAATGAAGAATTAACTTCATACTTTTCTGGTGCTGGCTGAAAACCATTTATTGTTGAAGGCAGCGAACCTGAACATATGCATCAAGAAATGGCAAAAGCATTAGATGCAAGTATTGAATTAATTAAAAAATATCAAGCAGAAGCTAGAAAAAATGGCGCAGAAAAAGCTAAAAGACCACAATGACCTATGATTGTTCTTAAGTCACCAAAAGGGTGAACTGGTCCTAAATCATGAAATAATGAGGCAATAGAAGGAAGTTTTAGAGCACACCAAGTTCCTGTCCCTGTTTCAGCAGAAAAAATGGAACACATTGATGCATTAGAAAGCTGACTAAGATCATACAAGCCAGAAGAATTGTTTGACGAAAACGCCCAATTGAAGCCTGAAATAGCTGCAATTGCACCAAAAGGCGATAGAAGAATGGGCAAAAATCCTATTGCTAATGGTGGAATAAATCCTAAAGCAATTAACGTAGGAGATTGAACCAAATTTGCTTTAGATATTAAGCAACCTGGAAAAATTATTAACCAAGACATGGTTACTTTAGGTACATATCTAGGGGAGTTAAGTAAGCTCAACAAGGATAATTTTAGAGTTTGAGGACCTGATGAACACAAGTCAAATAGACTTTATGAAATGTTCAAAGTTACTGACCGACAATGATTAGACAGAATTGATGAAAAGTATGATGAGTTCTTATCACCAGTAGGAAGAATAATTGACTCACAACTATCAGAACACCAAGCTGAAGGTATGCTTGAAGGCTATGTTTTAACAGGAAGACACGGTGTCTTTGCTTCATATGAATCATTTCTAAGAGTAGTTGATTCAATGCTTACTCAACATATGAAATGAGTTAAAAAAGCCTTAGATATTCCTTGAAGAAATGACTATCCATCACTTAATGTGATAGCAACTTCAAATGCTTTTCAACAAGATCATAATGGTTACACACACCAAGACCCTGGTTTAATAGGCCACTTAGCAGATAAAAGACCTGAATTAATTAGAGAATATCTTCCAGCAGATACAAACACACTACTTGCAACAATGGCTAAAGCTCTTAAAGAGAGAAATGTTATAAACTTAATTATTTCATCTAAGCAACCAAGACATCAATTCTTTAGCAAAGAAGAAGCTATTGAATTAGTTGAACAAGGTGTTAAAATCATTGACTGAGCTTCAAATATTAAACCAAATGAAGAGCCAGATTTAGTTGTAGCCGCTTCGGGTACTGAATCAACAATTGAATCGCTAGCTACAATAACCTATCTTCGTGAATACTTCCCAGAACTTAAAATTAGATTTGTTAATGTTTTAGACTTACTAAAATTAAGACATCCAAGTATTGATCCTAGAGGATTAAGCGACGAAGAGTTTGACAAAATATTTACAAAAGATAAGCCTATCTTATTTGCCTTCCATGGCTATGAAGCAATTTTAAGAGACATATTCTTCCTACGTTCTAACCACAATCTTATAACTCACGGTTATAGAGAAAATGGTGATATAACTACTTCATTTGACATTCGTTTACTTAGTGAAATGGACAGATTCCATATGACAGCAAATGTTGCTAGAAAAATAGCTCCAGTTGTAGGTGAAGCTAAAGCAAATGAATTAGCAAAAATAATGGAAGATAAAATCAAAGAACATAGAGCATATATTAAAGAATATGGCACTGACTTGCCTGAAGTTAAGGCTTGAGAGTGAACACCATATAAATAAAAATAAATATTGGCATTGACCAATATTTTTTATACCTGCTTTATAAGCAAATCCGTCTATTTTTGCTTCTTATTCTTTTTAGAAAAAATCTCATCCCCTAATTTAATTCATTGGTTTAAACACTCATGAAAGTGGGCAAAGCCCGACTTATAAAACTCATCACTAGTAAGATCAATTCCCATATTTTTTAAAGTATTAAGCGGATAATCCCTATTGCCTGCTGAAAGAAAATCATTTATATACTTGCTTAAAAATTCTTTTCCATACATCTTATATTGAGTGTAGAAATAGTTTGCTACAAGCTGACCTATTGCATATTTATAAACATAGAATCCCATATAAAAATGAGGAATTGTTACAGCAGCAATTTGTTCTTCTTTTTTGTATTTTCTAGGTTTTTTATAGTACTTTTTGAGTGTTTCATAGTAGATTTTTGAAACCTCTTCATAATTTGGAGCAACTTCATTTAAATCAACTTTTTTATAAAGTTCATATTCATAGTTAGCTCATTTAGCTTGAGTAACAGTTGTCCCAAAAAAACCCGATATTATGTGGCCATAAATAGTGAATTTTTCAATTTTGCTACTTGATTTTTCAATTAAATAGTCATAAAGCATTAATTCATTAAAAATCGAAGCTATTTCAGCTAAAAATATAGGGTAACTAGCATTGGTTATATCATTATTTTTGTCTGAAAAATAAGAATGCATTGAGTGACCTAATTCATGAGCTAGTGTTTCAACTGAATTAAGTTCTCCGTCAAAATTCATTAGTATAAATTTTTTATCAATTCCATAACTATTGCCAATTGAATAAGCTCCAGAAAGCTTATTTTTTACACTCATAAAGTCAACTCATTTTTCCCTATAAGCCTGTTTTATAATGTCAGAATACTCAGAACCAAATGGTAATAGTGCATTATAAACTATATCCTTTGCTTCTTCAACACTGTATTTGCTTTTAACTTTAAAAATATCTCTATTGGCATCATATAAAGGCCTGAATTTTTCACTAAAGTGTGCTTCATAGTACTTTTTATAATGTTTTCAATATTTAGCAATGTCATTTTTTAGTGATGCAATATTACTAAATAGCTTTAGCAACATTTCATCATTTACTTTATCATCATAAGTAAGCATATTGATTGAGTCTTTATATTTTCTAACTTTTGCATTTACAGAAATATTTTTAAATGTCTGGATAAGCATATTTGCTAGCGATTCTTTATGATGCAATTTTGCCTTTCTATACTGTAAAACAGCATTTTTACGCAAAGTTGCATCATCAGATTTAAGCATCTTAGAATACGAAATAGGATCTAATTTATGCTTTTTATTTTTTGAATCTAAAACATCATCATATCTAAGCTCTGCATCAGTAAGGATGCTAAAAACATCTTCTAAGTTTGGCTCACCAAAAGCAACTTCAGTTAAGTACTCTTCAACATCATTGGGTAGCTTATGATTAAATGAATCTAGCGTATCAGTAATCATTTTTTTATATGATTTTAATCTTTCATCATTAACTCAAGACTTTAATTTATCAGCGTTTTTGAAAAATCTATTGATTTCAGATCCATATTGCTTATTTAATTCTTCATTAGCTGAATCAAACTTAAGCGCCATTTCTTGTGCTTTTGGATCAGTTAGATTTATATTAGTTTTATTAGAAATATAATTGTGTAATTTATTAGCCACAATTTCCATTTGTTCATTCATTTTTAGGCCAGCAATAAATGATTCAATACTATTGTATTTTGAATCTTTAATTTCAATTAGTTGTTTAAAAACGCTTACATATTTATCTAATCAATAATCAAAACTTTGTCCTTCTAAAATAGATTCTAAGTCTCATTTGTACTCATTATTTACATTGTCATAACTAGGATATTGCTTCATATTTATTTCCTTTTAAAAAATAAAAAAACTATAAAAATTAAACTTTTGATAAAAATAAAATATATTATAAAATAATTAAACTAATGACAATAAAAGTAATACAAGAGAGCCGTTATTGATTAAAAATAGCACTTATGATATTCAATGAAGATCTAAACCCTTCATTGCCTTTTTTTGTCACTGAATATAGTCAAAATTTATATGATACAGTCTCCCCTTTTGTATTTTTTTAATTTTTAAAAAATATTAAGGAGGATTTGTGATACAAAAAAAAGAAAAACTTCCTTACATTATTAAGCTTAAGGAAGTTGTCAAAGAATTCGATGGCAAAATTGTTTTAGATAACATCGAATTAAATATTAAAAAAGGTGACTTTGTCACATTACTAGGCCCATCTGGCAGTGGTAAAACCACTATTTTAAGACTAATCGCGGGCTTTGAAAAAACCACTCGTGGTGAAATTCAATTTAATGGTCTAGATATTAAGGACTTACCACCTCACAAAAGAGATCTATCAACTATTTTTCAAGATTATGCATTGTTTCCGCATTTAAACGTTGAAGGTAACATTAAATTTGGATTACCACTTAAAAGAGTTCCTAAAGAAACTATAAATCCTAGATATGAAAGAATTCTTGCTGAAAAGAAAATTAAGTGAACTGAATTAGCTCAAAAGAAAATGCAAGAATTAGATGATTTACAAGATAAGTACATTGAAGAAATGGAAACACTAAAGCCTAATACAATCACTTACAGAAGAAGACAAAAGTGATTGGATAGATCAGACTTTAACTACTCATATTGAGAAAATTATGTTCAACAGCAAACTGAATCTTTTGAAAATAAATTTTTAAAAAGAAAGCTTACTAAAAATGAAATTGATCAATTAGTAAAGGACTTTGTTAAGTTAGTTGGACTAGAAGGAAATGAAAAGAAATCAATTAGTGAGCTTTCTGGTGGTATGCGTCAAAGAGTTGCATTGGCTAGAAGTTTAATTATCAAACCAAGTATTTTGCTTTTAGATGAGCCATTAAGTGCGCTTGATGCTAAAATTAGACAAAAAATGCAAGTGCTTCTTAGAAGCTTGCAGCAAAAATTAGGTCTAACATTTATCTTTGTTACCCACGATCAAGACGAAGCATTAGAATTATCAGACATGGTTGCTGTTATGCGTGGTGGCAGAATTGAACAATACGATAGCCCTAAAAATATTTATGACTATCCAGTTAATAAATGAGTTGCTTCATTTATTGGAGATTCAAATATTTTCAATGGTACTTTTAACAAAGAAGACTGTACAGTAGACCTTTTGGGCAAAACCTTTAAAACAGTTCATGATGAAGATGAGTTCAATGATGAACAAGAAGTTGATGTTCTTATTCGTCCTGAGGACATTGACATTATCTTAGTTGATGAAGATGAAGAAGTTGAAAAGAGTAAAGAAAGTAAGAAAACTAAAGAAAAGTTAAGAGGAAGTATTCAAGATATTGCCTATCGTGGTAGCTATTACTATCTAAAAGTGAAGCTAAATATGGGTGAATATATTTATGTTGAGACTGCTAAGAAATTTGAGCTAAATGATATTGTAGATATTAGTTGAACAATTGACAGTATTCATTTAATGAATAAAGATAGCAAGTGAGACTATACATCTAATGAATTCAGGAATTAAAGCATCTTTAGGTCTTAACAGAAGATTATTATTCCTTCTTCCTTACATTTTTATAGCTATTCTTTTAGTGTTCTTACCAATTATTTTAATTATTGTTAACTCAGTTATTCATATAGCTGATCCAACTTTTGATTCATTTAAATTGGTTAAAGATTCAAAAACTTGAACTAAAATTTGAAGAAGCTTATTTATTGGAATCATATCTGCTTTATTATGTTTAATTATAGGATTGCCATATGCATATTTTGTAGCTAGAAGCAAAAACAAAATTATGCCAATTTATGCTATGAGCCTTATTTTAAGTCCATTAGTAATATTTACTATTGCAAAAATTTATGCAGTACGTGGCTTTTTCTTAACTATTGTTTCGAAAGAAAACGATCTTAATGCAGTTTGGTTTATGATTTTTGGTTTAACCTACTTAAACTTGCCATATATGATAATGCCACTTTATTCAGTCTTTAGAGATATGCCAGAAAATATTGTTGAAGCTTCTCATGACTTAGGTAATGGGCCAGTTAGAACATTATTTAGAGTAATTTTGCCATACAGTAGCAAAGCAATATTAAGTGGTCTAGGTATTATTTTCTTATCTAGTGCTACTAACTTTGTTATAAGTGATAAATTACTTCCAGATGGCTCACAACATCAGCTAATCGGTACTGTAATCAATAACTACACTAACCCTGCAAACCAATATGAAGTAGCTATTGGCACTACATTAGTTATTGTAGTATCAGTCATATTTATAGGTACATTCGCATTAATAAGCTTCTTGCCAAGAGTATTCAAAAGAAGAAGGAGAGCAAGATATGAGTAAGTTAATTAGAGTACTAAAAAGCTTTTACATTCACATAATTCTATTAGCTTTCTATATCCCACTTTTGTATGCTGCAATTTTTAGTTTTAACAACCCAAGTAGCAAAGGGTTTGTTAGAACAAGCTGAAATGGCTTTACAACAAACAACTGATCTACATTTTTTAATGAAGGTAGAGGAGTTGCTTTGCTTAACTCAATAATAATAGCTTTTGCAGTTTCTGCTTTAGTTGTTTCTATCTCGCTATTTACTTGCTATGGTATGTGAAGACAAAAAAATAGAGCATATAGCAAGCTAATTTTAGGAACTAATAACGTGCCTTTGATTAACCCTGATAACATTAGTGCTATTGGCCTTGCATTATTATTTTCTGCCTTGTTTGGCGCACTAGTAAATACACGTGAAGGTCTATTTCGTGGTATTGTTGGTCACACAGTAATGGCGCTTCCATATGCTATTACACTAATGTTTCCTAGAAGCGATAAATTTAATGCTTCGCTTTTTGAAGCTGCTCAAGACTTAGGATATAGCAAAACTAGAGCATGATTTAAAACATATTTTGTATATATGTTGCCTTCTAGCTTTTTTGCTGCTATAGTTGCTGCATTTCTAAGTTTTGATGACTTTATTATTTTAAGAACAGTTTCTAACACTTCTACATTAGGCACTAAATTATATGAAGGTGAATTTAGAGCATGAGGATTAGTTGTTGGAGCGTCATTATTAATTATTGTATTAGCATTCAATGTTATATACATTAGTTACAAATGAATCAAAATTAATAAAAGTAGCAAAAAAGCGAAAAAGGCAATAGAACAGGAAAATAAGGAAGAGCTATCAGCAAAAACTGCTCTATTTGACATTGGAGGCAGTGATGAAAAGCAATAAATTTACACAGTTTCTTAAGTCTAAAGTGCTAACTAAAAAAGTTGGATTCTCTTTAGCTGCTATCACAGCTGCATCTGTTGCAATTGGCGCTGTTTCATACAAATATACAAAAAGCGCATTCAAACCTGTTTTCTCAAACTATCAAGCCTATATTGATGAATATAACTTAGAAAAATTAAGTAAAAGATTTGAATACAAGCAATTTGCTGTATTAGATGAATTTACTAGGGATATTCTAACTAACAAGACAGCAGGTGGTATTGGTAGCGATAGTCAGGCTACAAAATTAATTATTAACAGTAACCAAGGCAAACCACTTTTAAGAAAGTTCAAAAGATCTGACTTTAAGAAAATATTTAATGCAAAATGAGACGATTCTAAATCTACTGAAGAAAATCTAAAAGTTATATATAATCCCGTTGTTTTTGAGCACATTAAATCTTATGATGCTTTATTAGATAATGTTCCTGTTTTTGATGAAAGTGGAACAATTATTCCTAATAAAAAACAAAAAGACTTGCCAGATGAAGAAAGACTTCATTTATATGATTATTTCATTCCTTACTTTATGCAAGATATGGTTATTGCATATAACCCACAAAAATTAGCAAAGTATAATAAGTTATTTAAGCCATTTCATATGGAAGCTCCTGAAGAACCTGATGATAGCGAAGACGAGCAAGCCCAAAAAGACTATGAAATAGCCAAAAAAGATTATGATGCTAAATATAAAAATGCCATTAGCGACTACTTTGCAGGAGTTCACAATGGCATTGAAAAACAAATAAATTCAAAAATAATTGAAATTCTTAATAATCCAAACAACAAGTACAAGGAAAAAGTTGTTGATAAGCAAACAGGACAAGAAAAGATTGAAGAGCACTCGCACTTGCCAATGTCTGAAGCTCTAAAATTACTTAGAAATCCTTATGGGGCAGATTCTGAACAAGATTCCTTTAAGTATTACCAATATACAAATGCTGTTCGTGATAATATGATTTATGGTTCTTCATATAGACTAGATACTAAAACAGGCAAAAGAGTGTCGCAACCTACTGGAGAAGCTGTTTTAATTGAAGAAACAAACATCACTAATAAAAAGATAAGGACAGAAATCTATAGAGATTTAATTGATCAGTTTGTTGATATGTTTGAAGATTCAACCGGTTTCAAAATCACTGACACTGAAAGAGTAAGAACTAATGGAAATGGACTAGAGTTACTTAACACATTAATAGATCCATCAAAAAGCTCAAATGTTGCTATTATCTATAATGGTGATGCAGTTGATGCCTTTTATTCATTAGACAATGTTAAAAATTCAGAAGTGCCAGATGGTGTTGTAAGATTTATTCGTCCTTCAGTTAACTTATTATTAGTTGATGGCTTTGTCATAGCTAATTCAACTGAAGAAAATGTTGCACAGGATATGATTGATGCAATGCATAAAACAGTATTTGCTGGATATGACCAGCCTGATGAATTTTGAAATTCTGATAATATTGAAAAAGCTAGAAAAAATGTATCTTCTAACAAAGATAAAGACGAATGATACGAAAAATATGGAGCATACTTTGCATTTGATTACATTAGATATACTCCAGCTATTCAAAGTTTATATCAATATGTTCTTGATAATGAGTTTTCAGAAGATAAATTCCCTGGATATGGCGATACATTTAATGAATACCAAAGAGATTATCTTAAAAACTTATACAAAATAGAAAGTGAATACACTTTTAAAGACTTTAAATCAACTGATCCAGAGAAAAAACTAGATGATTTAAAAGGCTTTAAATATCATGTTAAGCATATTCCAATTAGCCCTGTAACACATGAAGTTCAGACTGAAATTAACATTTATTATGACAATAAATTAAAATCTTAAAAAAGTTTAGCTAATATGCTAAATTTTTTTATTCCATATTATATATGCATAAATATTTTAACTACTATTTTACTAATTGCTCTATAAAACAGCATGATAAGTAATATTTTATAATTCTAGTTATGAGTGTATAAAAAATTAATAAATAAATAAAAAAAATTAATTTTTTACTATAATTTAAATACTTATTTTTCAACAACTATTTTAACAGTGAGGAGGGTGCAATGGCTATAGTTCCAAAGCGTAAAACATCTAAGCAACGTAAGCACAAAAGACGTACTCATGATGCTTTACCAGTACAAAATTTAATTTCATGCAAAAACTGCTCTAATATGATTCAACAACACCGTGTATGTGAACACTGTGGCTTTTACAAAGGTAAAAAAGTTGAAGGATATAAAAGTTTAAACTTGCGCGCTCAATAATAATATTTTAAAACCAACTTTACTTGGTTTTTTATTTTATCTTTTATTATAATTTTTAATTATATGAATAAAACATTATCTTCTTCAGAAGCCAAAATAGCTTTAATATCATTAATTATTTTTTTAGTTATTTGCTCAATAATTGCGATAGTTATTGTGTTTTTTTTAGTCAGAAATAACAAAATTAAAAAAATAAAAAAGCAAGCTGATTCAGTATATAAATTTCTTAGTTCTAAAACCACTAATGGCTCTGTAACAATTTCTAGATTTAAAAGTGTTGCGCAGTCACAAGGTGATTATAAGAAACATCTTAGTGAACTAGTAAACTTAAATGACGAGATGAAAAAAATATACAAGCCATTATTTGCAGTATGTAACCAAATAAGAGCTAATTCAAAAAAACGATTCAGCGATTTAAAACTTGAATTTGATAGGTTAAATGACTTATACGCAGAGTACAAAAAATTATGAGATAAATTTAATCAAAAGTCTGAAAAGCTTAACATACATTGAGGAATAGTTGATTCAATAAGCTCAAAACTATCGTCAGTCCTTTTAGAATTAGAGAAATATATATACAAAAACAAAAATAACTTAATGCACACATATAACCTATTACTCCAAGAGCTTGATGAATTGCAAAAAAATAATTTTGCTTTCGAAGATAAGAAAATTAATGTTGAAATAACAAATGTTTCAGCTGAAATAAATGAATATGAAAAGAGAGTTTATTCATTTTGTAAAAAAGTTGATGTAATGGTTAAGTTAGAAAAAGCTATTTTTGAACTTATTCCCAAAATGCTAGAAAACCAAAGTTTTGACTATAAATTTGAGAGTTCGCTGACAGAATTGAAAAACAACTTAAAAAAACTACAAAACAACTTTACAACTAGTCCATATCAGGAATTATTAAGAGAAACTAAAGCAATATATTTTAAATATTTTACTTTGATAAAACACAATAAACTTAATTCTGAGTTTAAAAGTTTTATCAAAAATAAATTTAGTCTTCTAAAAGAAGAAATTGAAAAAATAAATAATTATATTGACTCATTCATTAGTAAAACAAAAGAAGAATCTTTTTACAAGAATACTATAAAACAGGACAATTTGTCAACTATAATTTTTTGAGAAAATCTCATTAAAGATTTTGAAGTGCTAAAAAATAAAGCTGATAATAATAAAGAAATAGGGCTTTTAGAATTACAAACATTTTTAGAAGAATATAGTGAATTATTAAAATTACTAAATCAAATAATTTCAAAATACGATTATTTAAATATCAAGAGAATATATGACAAAGTATATTTAGATATAAACAATCAGTGGTGTCATAGACTACTGAATTTAAGAGATATTCTAGAAAAGTTATTTGAAAATAATGAATTATTTAGAAAATTAATTTTGCTAAATAAAGAAATTAACAACGATTTTAGCGAAAAGCAATATATAGATTTAAGTTCTGAATTATGAACTAAATGAACTTCATTACTATGTACAATTTATAAAAAAGTATATACACAATATGCTTATAAAGCTATGATTGACGCTCTTATGGAGAAAATGGCACAGTTGAGCAGTATAAATAGCTCTGAAATTGAAGAGTATATGCTATATATTGACAGTAACATTGTCTCTTTTAAATTCAAAGAGGCTTTTGAATTACTAGCTGCTGCTATTAAAGGAAAATAATATGTACGAAAAGATTTTAATAAGATATGGTGAACTAACACTTAAAGGTAAAAATAGAGATTCATTTATTACTCAGCTAGCTAGAAATATCAAAGTTATTACTGGCGAATATCCTGAAATTAAGTATGACAGAATGTTTCTTTCATATTCTGAATATAATATAAAAAAGCTACAATATGTTTTTGGTATCACTAGTTATAGTCCAGTTATTTTTTGTGAAAATGATATTGAACAAATTACTAATAATGCTATAAAACTAGTTGATAAGGAAGATAAAGCCTTTAAGATATCAGCAAGAAGAAATAATAAAAAGTTTGACTTTACTAGTGCTGAAATAAACCAAAAAGTTGGAGCAGCCGTACTAAAGTATTGCCCATGAGTTAAAGTAGACGTGCATAATCCTGATTGTAATGTAAATATAGAAGTGCGCTCAGATAAAACATATTTATTCAGTAAAATCTATAGTGCACTAGGTGGTTTACCTGTAGGAATAAGTGGTTCTACTCTTCATTTAATGTCTGGAGGAATAGATAGTCCTGTTGCTGCCTTTGAACTTATGAAAAGAGGCTTAAGAGTTCATTTTATTTCATTTGTTTCACCTCCACAAACAGATGAAAAAACTATTAATAAAATCAAATCTTTAGTTTCGGTTTTATCAAAATACCAAGGCAAAAGCAATCTCTACTTGGCTAACTATTCAAAACTAATGAACTATATTTCTTTTACTTCAAATGAAGCATACAAAATTAATTTAATGCGTCGCAGTTTTTACAGAATTGCTTCTAAATTTGCTAAAAAGCAAAACATTATAGTCTTATCAAATGGTGAAAATTTAGGTCAAGTTGCTAGCCAAACAATTGAAAGTCTATCAACCATTGCTAATGCTAGTGATTTATTAATTTTAAGACCAATTCTGGCTAATGATAAAGTAGAAACTATTAATATTGCAAAACACATTGGAACTTATGATATTTCCATAGAAAAAGCCAAGGAAACATGTGAGCTTTTTGCGCCAAAAAGCCCTGTAACCAAGCCTAATTTGTCAACTTCAATTAGATTAGAAAGTGAATTATCTAATCTTAATAATTTAGAAGAAGAACTCTTAGAAAGCGGCATTGAGCATTTAGTAATTGAATAAAAAAGCAGGTTTGTGACTATAACCTGCTTTTTTAAAGTGATTATTATGTGTGAAGAATTTTGTAAATCACAATTGCTATTGTGGCTACAATTAAAATAAATAAAGCAATAACCAGCAAGGAAGAAATAATAATTTTCTTCCTGTTTTCAATATATTTAGATCTAGTATACTCATCTAAATTTTGGACAGCATCTTGTACAAGAGTATCTCTGTCAGCTTCACTTAGCTTGCTTATTTCTTCAGTAGACAATATTTTTATGTCTTTAATTTCTTCAAAAGTAGTAAAGCGAGATTTTTCTTGTTCTTTATCTAAATTATTCATATGTAAATTTTACATTAAACATAAAAAATAGTGCTTGCAAAATTATTTGGCTTTAATAGGCTTAAATATTGGGAGTTTATCGGAATTATTATGTAATTCATTTGCATTAGCAAAGTGATTATTGGCTGTTCCTTGTTCAAATTCTCATTTCTTTAGTGAATGGTCAAATTTATAGGCATAATCAAACATAAAGCTTACATCTTTAACTTTTTTAATGTTTCAGCCTGATATGTCCTTGTTAAAAGCAATGGCTTTTTGAAACATCCCTTTCATATCGATAACATTACCAGTGTTTCATTTAGTTATGTCACCATTGAATTTGCTAGCTTCTGCAAACAGGTTAGACATATTAGTGATATTTTCTGTTTTTCAATTTAAATTTTGGTTAAACTCAATTGCACCTCTAAACATTGATCTTATATCAGTGACTGATGATGTATTTCAATTTGAAATATTTGAATTATTAAATTCTTTTGCATTGTAGAACATATATTGCATATTTTTAACTTTTGGATTTACCAACTTAAATATTGGACTGTTAAATTTCGATGCATTTTCAAACATTCTTTCCATTGTTGAAACATTATCAACATTTCAGCTTGATATGTCTTTGTTAAATGTTGTAGCGCCAGAAAACATATAAGCCATATCACTTACATTTTTAGTGTCTCATGTTGAAATATTTCCATCAAAGGCTTCGGCTTCTTGAAACATTCTATTCATATTTCTAACATTTGAAGTCTTTCACTTATTCAAGTCATGGTTGAATTTTTTAGCGCCTGAAAACATATAATCCATAGCATTTACTTTATCAGTTTTTCAGTTAGAAATATCTGTGTTGAAATTAACTGCGCCAAAGAAAAGCTTCCGCATATTTTCAACATTTGATGTGTCCCATTTATCTAATCCTTGAATAGTGCCACTTCAATTTCTATCAAATGCACTCTCTAAACTTATAACTTCTTCTGGAAGAACTTCGGGGACTTTCTTAACATTTCTGGCAAACTGCTCAATTTGTCCATATTTGTCGTAGCCAATTTCTAATACTTCAGTCTTATCAGCATTATATTTATGTTTTCTTGGTGTTACTTCTTGAAGATAGTCAATTGTGAGTTTTAGGGTTCCGGAAATTAGTTTAGACTCTGGCTTTGATGTTATGCTAAATTCCCCTTCTCTGTTTAAAAGAGCTTTTTTCTCTAACTTGAAGTCAAAATCACTCTCTGTTAAATTGTCTAATTTATCTTGTTTTTTAAGCAAATCTAAAATATCTTTTTTAGATGTATTATTTGTGAGATTAGTTCGAAGCTTTAATTTCGAAATATCAGTTTTTAAAATCTTAGGTTCTTCATTTTGATTAGGATCAGTTTTTTCTGTATTATCTTTTCCAGGATCAGTAGGCGGAGCAATTGGAGCATCCATTTCAGGCTCCTTTTTAGGTTCTTCATTTTGACTAGGATCAGTTTTTTCTGGATTATCTTTTCCGGGGTCAGCAGGCGGAGCAATTGGAGCATCCATTTCAGGCTCCTTAGTTTCATTATTTTTACATGAAGCCGCAATTACAGGAAGCGAACTAGCAAAAAGTACCCCCCCCCCTAATAATATTAATTTTTTCTTATTCATATTTCTTTATTCCTTTATTTGATTTACATATACAAAAAAATTTTGATAAGTATATCAAAAAAGATTATCCGGAATAAGAATGTTTTCTTACTATAAATAGGGTTAAAAGAAAAAAATAAAAGTACTACAGAAGATCTGTAGCACATCTTAAAGAATGAGAGCAGACAACATATGGTTGTCTGCCGTGTTTTTCATTTTTTTAATTATCATCTTATAAAATTACTTAGCATTAGGTTGCTTAAATGTTGGAAGGTCTTTTGGTTTTGAACCATTGTTGAAATTTTGATGCTCTGGCTCAGTGTTGAACTTTCAATTTTTCAGCGATTTATCAAAGTGTCCTGCTCCAAAAAACATTGATGTTACATCTTTTACATTTTTGACATCTCAATTGCCAATATCTTGGTTAAATGTTTGAGCACGCCAAAACATTTCCTTCATTGTTGTAACATTTGATGTGTTTCAGTTTTTTATATTGCCGTTAAATTTGGCTGCATTTGAAAAAGTGCTAGACATTATTGTAATTTTGTCAGTTTTTCACTTTGAAAGATCTTGGTTAAATTCAATGGCATCTTTAAACATAGCATTTATTGTAGTAACTGAAGATGTGTTTCATTGTGAAATATTAGAATCATTAAATTTAGATGCACCATAAAACATATATTCTAAATTTGTAACCTTAGGATTAACCAATTTAAAAATAGGTTTATTAAATGATTTAGCGCCACTAAACATTCTTTCCATTGTAGTTACATTGTCTACATTTCATAATGAAATATCATTGTTAAATGATTCTGCTTTATCAAACATATAGGACATATCTTTTACATTCTTTGTATCCCATTTTGAGACATCACCATTAAAAGTTTTTGCTTGTTGAAACATTCTATTCATAGTTGTAACATTAGATGTGTCTCATTTATCTAAATTTTGATTAAATGATTCAGCTGATGCAAACATATATGACATATCTTTGACATTGTTTGTTTTTCAACTAGAAATATCAGTATTAAATTTTTTGGCTTCAAAGAAAGTTTTATTCATGCTTTCAACATTTGAAGTGTCTCATTTTTCTAAATTAACAATCTTCTCATTTAAATTTCTATCAAATGCTCAGTTAAGGCTAATAATTTCTTCAGGAAGATCTGCCGGAACTTCTTTTACGTTTTTGTCAAATGTTTTGATTCTTCCTTTTTCATCATATCCAATTTCAAGAACCCGTGTTTTATCATTGCTGTATTTATGTTCTCTTGGAATTAACTTATCAAGCTTTTTTATAGTAATATTAAGCGTTCCTGAAACTAACTGAGATTCAGGATTTGCAACAACAACTATCAGCCCTTCTCTATTTAAAAGTGCTTTCTTCTCTAATTTGAGGTCAAAATCACTTTCAGTCAAATTCTCTAGTTTAGGTTGTTTTTTTAGTAGTTCTAAAACTTCACTTTTATTCGTATTATTTGTTGGACTAAATTCAAGCTTTAAACTAGATATATCGGTTTTTAAAACTTTAGGTTCACCACTGTGCATAGGTTCAGATTTTCCGGGATCAGCAGGCGGAGCAATTGGGGCATCCATTTCAGGTTCCTTTTTGGGTTCCTTAGTTTCATTATTTTTACATGAAGCTGCAATTAAAGGAAGCGAATTAGCAAAAAGTAACCCCCCCCTAATTAATATTAGTTTTTTCTTATTCATATTTCTTAATTCCTTTATTTGATTTATATGTATAAAAAATTTTTAATTAGTATATCAAAAAAGATTGTTTGGAATAAGAATGAAGAATAGCTAAAAATAAGAGTTTAGTCACTAAAAAATGTAATAAAAAAGTGCAACAGAAAATCTGTAGCACATCTGTATTTTGCTATGTGTTAATAAATCTAGTTTATTTTGTTTTATTATTAAAATTAGGAAGTTTACTAATATGTGCTCCCTTTTTAAAGTTTTCATATTTAACTTCTTTACTGTTGAATGTTCATTTATCTAAGTCTTGTTTGAAAGAGAAAGCATTTGCAAACATGCTTGACACATCGGTTACATTTTTAACATCTCAATTCGATATATTTTGATTAAATGCTTTAGCATCTTTAAACATTTGTCTCATATCTGTAACTTTAGATGTTTTTCACCCGCTTATATCACTGTTGAAAATATCTGCCCCTGAAAACATATCAGACATTAATGTTACATTGTCAGTTTTTCAGTTACTTAGGTTTTGATTAAATGCTTTAGCGTCCCTAAACATTGCATTCATCTTAGTAACGCCTAACGTATTTCACTGTGAAACAGACGAATCATTAAATTTTTCGGCACCATAAAACATATATGACATATCACTTACTTTAGGATTAATTAACTTAAATAATGGTTTATTAAATTCCTTGGCACCACTAAACATATTTTTCATTTTCGAAACATTCTCAACATTTCATGATGATAAGTCTTGATTGAAAGCAGTAGCTTTTTCAAACATATGTTCCATATTTGTAACATTTTGTGTTTTTCAGCTTGAAACGTTGCCATTGAACATCTTAGCTTCTTGAAACATTCTATTCATGTTTTTAACACTTGCAGTGTTTCATTTATCTAGATTTATATTGAACTTTTCAGTAGCATAAAACATATAACTCATGTCTTCTACTTTATCAGTCTTCCAGCTTGATATATCTGTGTTGAAGTTTTTGGCTCTAAAAAACACTTGACTCATATTTTCAATATTTGAAGTGTCTCATTTACCTAAATTTTCAATAATTTCATTTTCGTTGTTTTCAAAAGCTCTATATAAACTAATAACCTCTTCTGGTAGTTTTGCCGAAACTTTTTTAACTTTTGTGTCAAATCTTTTTATGATTCCTCTAGAGTCGTAACCAATTTCTAAAACTTCGGTTTTATCCTTACTATAAATATGTTCCTTTGCAATAACAGACTTAAGCTTTTCAATTTTTATTTGAAATTGACCTTCAATTATTTCAGAGTTTTGATTTGCCTTTATGGTTATTCTTCCTTCCCTATTTAATAGAGCTTTTTGCTCTAATTTGAGGTCAAAATCACTTTCAGTCAAATTCTCTAGTTTAGGTTGTTTTTTTAGTAGTTCTAAAACTTCACTTTTATTCGTATTATTTGTTGGACTAAATTCAAGCTTTAAACTAGATATATCGGTTTTTAAAACTTTAGGTTCACCACTGTGCATAGGTTCAGATTTTCCGGGATCAGCAGGCGGAGCAATTGGGGCATCCATTTCAGGTTCCTTTTTGGGTTCCTTAGTTTCATTATTTTTACATGAAGCTGCAATTAAAGGAAGTGAACTAGCAAAAAGTACCCCCCCCCTAATTAATATTAGTTTTTTCTTATTCATATTTTGTTGTTCCTTTATTTGTAATTAAGATGTAAAAAAATTTTTCAACAATATATCAAATAAAGACTCTTGTCAATAATGAATTTTTTGAAAAAGTGGTAAAAAATATGAAAAAACAGCAAAAAATGCTGTTTTTGGTGCATAAATTAAATGCAAATGGTGGAGATGTCGGGAGTCGAACCCGAGTCCACACACCAAGCTTATATAACAACTTTTCATAGTTTAGTTTATTTTCAGTAATACTAAGTTAAGAAAAACAAACAAACTTAAATTAGTATTGTGTCTAAAATTCATTTTATCCATTGACACGCTAGATAAAACTAGTCCAGAAAACCGATTTATGCAAATTGGACACTTTGCATAAATCACTTGCTGCTAATTCTTAAGCAAAAGCAAGGTTTGCGTTTGCATTTGCAATAGCAAATGCTGGAAGTTCAACACGAACTTCTTCTGACTTTTTATCGTTTGCACGTATTAAACCTAGTTGCCTTTAGGTTTGCAAGACCACTAATTGTTATAAAACCCAATGCATGTCGAAGCCATTACATCCCCATATGATAGGTTATAATTTTATTATATATTTTAATTGATTAACTAGTATATTTAATTGACAGAAATAATCAAAGTTAGGAGCACTCATGAAAATGGAAAATAAAAGAGTTAAAACAGCACTAAACTTTGATAATTGCTATATTACTGGCAGTCAGTATAAATATGATGTCGATATTAGAAAAATTAAAATCTTTAACAATGAAAGATTAGTTTTTTTAGTTAATGATGATTCAAAAACATTTTTTGATGGCAATTTTTGAAAAATTCTTAATAATAATCCTAATCAAATGGTTTCATGCTTTTTGCCAGATGTAAAAACTGATTTATCATACAAATATGTTAGAGGCAAAAAAGCTTTATCTGGAGTTAACTATTTTAGTATTTCAAAAGCAATAGATGCTTTTAAAGATATTCCCTCATTTCTTAAGTTTGTAACTATTTCCAAAAAACAATATGTAAGTGAGAGCATACTTGATTTAATTATGAAGACTTTAAGAAAATATGAGTATATTGTCAAAGGCAATATATTTGATTTATTTAAGTCAAAAATTGGCCTATTTTATTCAGCGCTGGTTGAAATCGAAAGATGGCAAAATTATTACACCGATTTAATTAAGCAAGCACTTAGAATAAAGGATTATAGTGCTGCCAATAAATTATTAGAAAAGTACAGAGACGTATATGAAAAAGGCATTTTCGACATTTTAAGTCATATTTCAGAAGCCGGATCAACATTTTTAGAAAAATTCATTTTTTTAAGTGATGCCATCGAAAATAATGTTGATTATTTAGGAGATAGTGAGCTTACTTTATTACAAAATCAATATAACTTTATGAAAAAGTTAAATAATCCAACTATGATCGATGTAAAAAAGGAACTTATCATAAGAGACAATGAAAATGGCATCAAGATACTGCATAAATTAGCTAATGAATTAAAAGCTAATGCTAGTGAAGAATTGAGATATCTTTGTGACAAGTACAAACATATAAGCAATATTGATATGCTTAAAGCTAGCAAATATTCTAAAGATTCAATTCAATATCAGTTTTTAATTAGAAAGTCATATGCCGAAAAATATATTTATGACAAACTAAAAGAAAAGAAAAACAAGCTTTTATATCTAGATTCAGAAGAAATTCAAAAGCTTATTAATAAATTCAAAGCTGAACTGAAGCTTTTTATTGACAATAGCATAATAAATCATAAAAATTTACCTGATGTTGATAAGCCTTACAAGATTTATCAGGAAATTGAAGAGAATTTTGACTTCAATTTAGACTTTTATGTTGAATTATCTAGCAATAGAGAAAAAGATATCAAGAAAAATATAGCTAATAATTTAAAAATTATTAAAGACACAAAAGACAAGTTTTACAAAGTTAAAGATGATTTTAAATTTGACCAGATTAAAAATGACTTAAAAAACAGAATTGAACAATTAAGTGGTGAGATAGACTGAAGATTAGGCATAATAAAAAATACTTTTAATCACACAACTAAAAATAGTAAAAAGTTCTTTATTGATGTTAAGAGAGTATCTGATAGGTTTTCTAAAGTAACTGCTAATATGAAGAAAATAGGCTCATTATGAAGCTATTTTCGTTTAGGGATTGTATATCATTCTGAAATTAAAAATCCTAGTTTTGCTTATTTTGCCAATAGTTTAAGCAATCTTAAAAAATTCCACTCTACCTTTGCAGTTGTTTTTAACAAACTTTTAACCCTTAAATCAATTATTTTTGACAAGCGTTTTTTTGACAAAAAAACAATAAATAATTTTTACTTATTTGTCCATTTTATAGAGATATTCGAAAAATCATCCATTCATATATCCAACTTAGTTAAATCAGCTGACAAAATCTCTTATACAAATAAAATCAAGCTTTCATTTATTAGTGAGTTGTTAAGTAAACCTAGATTGGTAATAATTGAAGATGATTCAAGCATTGAAGATATTAACCAAAAATTAGAGCTTATTAGAGTTATTGATGAATTATCTAAATTAAATAACAATAGCTTTATGTTTATTACTAATGATAAAAAGGTATTAAAGTCTGCATATTTTGACTTTGCATTTATGATTGTAAATAATAAAGCAGTTGAACATGGAAGCATAAAAGAAATATTAAATAAGCCATTTAACCCTATAATCAAAGCAAATTTGCAAGATACAATAGGCAATGAGTCTTTTGAAATAAATGATGATGAATTTATATTCAGCGAAGAAATAAAAGTAGGCAAAGATCACTACATTGTTTCATCTTTTAGTGATTATAAAACCTGAAATGTTTCTGATGAAAATGATCAAGATAACCCTAAAGACGAACAGACTTTAGAATTAAAAATAAACGAATTAAATTCTGCATTCATCGATACAGAAAGTATTATTGTTGATATTAAGCCAAGTTTATTACACAATGATAATGGCGGCTCTACAGGAGTGCTTTATGAACAATTTAAGAGATATTTAGACCTTAGGAGCAGCACAGATGAAACATTGCTCACAAAAAGAAAAAAGCAATAAAACACATATTTTTAATGCTGTATTTTAACTTTTTGGATTTGCCCAATTCTTAAACATATATAAAATATGTACATTATGGTATAATTCTTTTTGTTTTTTATGTAACAAAATAGTCTCTTTCATACAATAATTTCTTAAGGAGTTATCTATGGATGTAATTGATAAAACATATGCTCCTCAAAATTTTGAAAAAGCAATATCAAAAAAATGAGTAAATAAAAAGTTTTTTAGTCAGCACGATTTGACTAAAAAACCTTTTTCATTGCTTTTACCTCCGCCTAATGTTACTGGTGTACTTCATATAGGGCATGCTTTAGATCAATATATCCAAGATACAATTTTAAGATACAAAAAATTAGAAGGTTATGACACATTTTATATTGCTGGAATGGATCATGCTGGTATTGCAACTCAAAGTAAAGTGGAAAGCGTTTTGTTACAAACTGAAGGCTTAAGCAGACATGACTTAGGGCGCGAAAAATTTATTGAAAAAGTATGAGAGTGAAAAGAAACTTATGCCAATAAATTTAGAGAACAATGGCTAACATTAGGCATTGGGTTAGACTTTGAGCGCGAACGCTTTACACTAGATAAGTTGTCCAATGATGCTGTAAACAAGGTGTTTATAGAACTTTATAATAAAGGTTTAATTTATAAAGACACAAAAGCAATTAATTGAGATCCTGTTTTAAAAACAGCTTTATCTAACATTGAAGTAATTAATAAACCAACTGAACAAATTATGTACTATATTAAGTACAGAATTGAAGGAAGCAATGACTTTTTAACAGTTGCAACTGTTAGATTAGAAACATTGCTAAGTGATGTTGCAGTTGTATTTAACCCCACTGATGTCAGATATAAGCACTTAGAAAATATGAATATTATTCACCCTTTAACTAATGAAATAATTCCAATTATTAAAGATGAATATGTTGATAAAAAGTTTGCTTCTGGTTTGATGAAGCTTTCAGCTCATGCTGAAGTTGATATTGATATTATAAAACAGCATAATTTGCAAATTAGAGAAACAATTGATCAAGAAGGCAAAATTAACTGCCCTAGCAGTCAATTTCATGGCTTAACTAGAGAAGAAGCTAGAGAAGCTATAGCAAAATACTTAAAAGTTAATGACTTAATTGTTAAAGAAGAGAAAACAGTCTCGAATGTTGGCTATTCAGAGCGAAGCAATGCCCCAATTGAAACTTTAGTTATGCCACAGTGATTTGTTAAAATGGAAACTTTAGCGAAAAAAGTAATTGACCATTTAAAGTCTGCAGATCATGTAAAGTTCTATCCTAAACGTTTTATAAAAACAGTAAATAATTGACTTGCTAATATGCACGACTGGACAATAAGCCGCCAACTATGATGAGGTCATAGAATTCCTGCTTGATACAAAGATAATGAAGTAAAAGTTCAAGTTGAGTGCCCTGGCGATGGCTGAGTACAAGATTCAGATGTGCTTGATACCTGATTTAGCAGTGGAATAGCTCCTTTTTCTTTTTTAGGTTGGCCTGCTAGTGATGAATTGTTAAAAAGATATTATCCTACTAACTTATTAGTAACCGGATATGACATAATCTTTTTCTGAGTTGTGCGTATGTATTTCTTCAGTCTTGAATTTACTAATAAAAAACCTTTTGAGACTGTTTTATTGCATGGATTAGTTCGTGATGAGCTAAACCGCAAAATGTCAAAGTCATTAAATAACGGTGTAGATCCTGTTAAAGTTATTGAAGAATATGGTTCTGATTCATTAAGATTTTTCTTAGTAACAAGCTCATCGCCTGGGCTAGATACAAGATTTTCAATTGAGAAAATCAGATCAGCATGAGGTTTATGTAACAAGCTATGAAACATAGCCCGCTATATTAATATGTTAGAAGATGATAATGTTTCAAAACCTAGTGCTGCTGATATTTGAATTAATAATAAGTTTAAAAACCTACAAAATAAAATTAGCAGAGCAATGAATAAATATGAGTTAACTATTGCTGGCACTGAATTATCTAATTTCATTTTTAATGATTTTTCATCATGATACATTGAACTATTAAGGATATATCCTAATAAAAAACAAGCATTAGAAAATCTTAGAAAGCTATTAATAATAGCTCATCCATTCTTGCCTTTTGTAACTGATTATTTATACCAAAGCATCTATAAAAAAGACTTATTGGATGAACAATTCCCGATTATGAAATTAAGCAGATCATCTAAAGTTAAGGAAATAGAGCATATTATTAATGTAGTTAAAATTTTAAGAAAATTTAGAGAAGAGAAATCAATAAGCAAGAAGGAAATAATTAACTATTATATTAGTGAAGAGTTTTCAAACGAAACAATAAGCGCAATAAACAGAATGGCTAATGCTTCATTAAAGGAAAATAACCATATTTTATTTACTGACGGCAATTTAAAAGTCTGAATTGAAGAAAATGAAACATTAAGAAAAGATAGATTAGCCGATCTTAATAAAAAAATAGAGCAAGTAAAATTCGAAATTAGTAGAGCACAAAATATGCTCAATAACCCAAATTTTATTAATAAAGCACCTAAAGAAAAAATTGCATTAGAACAAGAAAAATTAGAGAAGTATAAAAAACAGTTAGCTGAGTATGAAAAGGAGGTGTAATTGTGACAATATTAAATGGAAAAATAATCGCAGAGCAAAGAACAGCTGAGTTAAAAAAAGAATTTGAAGAAATTACTAAATTAATTGGCAGACAGCCTGTTTTGTCAATAATTCAAGTCGGAGACAATCCTGCCTCTTCACTTTATATTAAAAATAAACTTAAAAAAGCTGAGGAACTAGGCGTTGTTGCAACACTTTATAAATTTGATGAAGACATTAGCCAAAATTCTTTGCTTAAAAAACTTGATGTACTAAATGAAGAATCAGATGGCATTATTGTGCAATTACCATTGCCTGAGCATATTTCGCCTAAAGTTATAATGAACGGAATACGTTTGGAAAAAGACGTTGATGGCTTATGCGAAAAAAGCACTTTTAACTTTTACAACGATAAATTTGATGAATTATGTTTTACTCCCGCTACTGCAGCAGCTATCATAGATTTAATTAAGTACTATAAAATAGACTTAGAAGGCAAAAAGGCTGCTGTTATTGGACGTAGCTATTTAGT
This sequence comes from Mycoplasmopsis bovis 8790, assembly GCF_005061465.1. Classification (GTDB taxonomy): domain Bacteria; phylum Bacillota_I; class Bacilli_A; order Mycoplasmatales; family Metamycoplasmataceae; genus Mycoplasmopsis; species Mycoplasmopsis bovis_A. The sequence continues at coordinate 8,889 of NZ_LAUS01000008.1, read as the reverse complement.
TGGCAAACCAACAGCATTTTTGCTTAAAAAGCTTGGTGCATTAGTATCAACATATAACAAAAATACAGGTATTAAAGGTGTTGAATCAGCTGATTTATTAGTAACAGCTGCTGGCCAACCTGACTTAGTTAAAAAAGAAAATATAAAAGATGGCGCTTGGTTAATTGATGCAGGGACAACAATGATTGAAAGAGAAGGCAAGAAATGCTTTGTTGGTGATGCATCATTATCACCTGAAGAATATGAACAATTAGAAGGCTATACACCTACACCAGGTGGGGTTGGCCCACTAACTGTTATCTGGCTATTTAAAAACTTAGCTAAAGCTATAAGATACGAGTTTCAAATTTAAGAAATTGAATTCTAGAAATAGGTTCATTTTTTTATATAATAAAAGCATTATTTTTTTAGACATAATTAATAATAATTAATTATTCCCAAGGAGCATTTATATGGATTTTGAAAAACGCCTAAAAGGCATTGTTAATACACTTCCAAAAACAAAAATATTACTAATTGACGGTAGTGACCAAAGAAGTATTGAAGCAGCTAATAAATTAGCAGAATTTAACAACTTAGAAATCACACTTTTAGTTGAAAATGATGACAAAATTGATACTAAAGCTAATGTAGTTAATATGAACAAAGATACCAATAAATTAGAGTTATTGGCTCAAAAGTATGTTGAATTACGTAAAGGAAAAGAAGATATTGAAGCAGCAAGAAAGGCACTTAGTACACGTCCTTTTTATGCAATGATGCTTTTAGCAACAGGCGAAGTTGATGGAGTTGTTGGGGGACTAAATTATTCAACAGCAGATATCCTAAGAGCTGCTTTTAAAGCAATTGGCCCTAAACCAGGAATTAAAACAATTTCATCAGTTATGATTATGCACAAAGAAGAAAAACTTTACTTCTTCAGTGACATTTCAGTGAATCCAAAACCTGATTTAAATGGTTTAGTTGATATAGCAAGCAATGCTGCTGAATTTGCAAAAGCATTTATTGAAGAGCCTAAAGTAGCATTCCTAAGCTTTTCAACTAGCGGTTCAGCTGTAACACCAGAAACCAAATTAGTAGCTGATGCAACAGTTGAATTTAACAAAGTATATCAAGGCACAAAAGCTATTGGTGAAGTGCAATTAGATGCTGCAGTTAATGAAGGTGTTAGAAAGAGTAAATACAAAGGCGAAACATTTACTGGCGAAGCTAATGTTTTAGTATTCCCAGACTTAGGTGCAGGGAATATTGGCTACAAAATAGCTCAAAGATTTGGTGGTTTTGGAGCTATTGGCCCTATTATTACTGGTGTTAAAAAACCAGTTAATGACCTATCTAGAGGAAGCTTGACTGATGACGTTGTAAATACTGTATTAATTACTGCAATTCAAGCGAATAACAAGGAGTAGTATATGAGTAATAAAGTTTTAGTTATTAACGCAGGAAGTAGCTCAATTAAACTTCAATTATTAGATAAAGAAAAATTAAATGTCATTGCTAGTGGGCTAGCTGAAAGAATTGGCGAAGGCGGAAATGGCAATATTGCTATTAAATTCAATGGTCAAAAATTTGAAAGAAGCGTTAAATTAGAAGACCATGCTAAAGCTGTTGAGCACATTTTAGAAATCTTTGAAGAAAACAAAATTATTTCAGATCCTAAAGAAATTGAACTAATTGGCTTTAGAGTTGTACAAGGCGGTGAATATTTCAATAGCTCTGTAAAATTGGGCGAAAAAGAAATCGAATTAATTGATGAAGTAAAAATGTGTGCTCCATTACACAACCCAGGCGCACTACAAGCTATTAGAGCATTTAAAAAAGTTATGCCACACGCAAAACTTTCTGCTGATTTTGATACAGCATTTCACACAAGCATTCCAGCTTTATATTCAACATATCCAATTCCATATGAAATAAGTGAAAAACTTAAAATTAAACGTTATGGCGCTCATGGTATTAGTCACGAATACATAACACTTAAAGTGCAAGAGTTATTAAACAAAGATAAAGTAAACATCATTAACCTTCACATTGGTAATGGTGCATCATTATGTGCTATTAAAGAGAGCAAGTCAATTGATACAACAATGGGACTTACACCATTAGCAGGAATTATGATGGGTTCTCGTTCAGGTGATATCGACCCTTCTATTCATCAATTTGTTATGAAAAATATGAACCTTTCAATTGATGAGTTCACTGACATATTAAATAAAAAATCAGGTATGTTAGGTGTTTCAGGAATCTCAAACGACCTTAGAGACATACTAGCAGCAATGGAGAAAAAAGATCAAAGAGCACAATTTGCATTTGACCTATACTGCCAAAAAATAGTTGATTTCGTTGCAAACTATGCAAATAAATTAGAAAACAAGATTGATGCATTAGTTTTCACAGCCGGCGTTGGTGAAAATACACCTGAATTAAGAGAACAAGTTATTAATAGCTTACACTTTGCTAATATTAAATTAGACAAAGAAAAGAACTTTGGCAAAATTGGTGAATATGAATTAATCTCAACTCCAGATTCAGATGTTAAAGTTTATGTTATAAGAACAAACGAAGAATTATTAATTGCAAAGCATGCAATTGAGTTATATAAATAATTAAATATATTATGAAAGCAGCAATTTATCCTGGTTCATTCGACCCGCTTCATGAAGGGCATATTGCAATTGTCAAAAAAGCTTTGAAAATTTTTGACAAGCTTTTTGTTATAGTTTCAGTTAATCCTGATAAAGAAAGAATTAATGATATTGATACAAGATTTGCTGAAGCAAAAATGAAGTTAAAAGACTTTGAAAATGTAGAAGTTTTGGTTAACAAAAATGAATTAATTGCTGAAATGGCAAAAAAACTAGGGGCTAATTTTTTAATCCGTTCAGCTAGAAACGATACAGATTTTAAATATGAGCTAACTCTAGCTGCTGGACACAATAGCATTAATAATGATTTAGAAACTATTTTGATAATGCCTGATTATAATATGATTGAATATTCTTCAACGGTTATAAGGCACAAACAAAAGTTAGGAAAATAATGTGAAAATTTGTTAAATCTGCCTTAAAAAAAGAGACATGAATACAATGTGATGATTGTAAACAAATATGTTTTTGAGGGCGCTCAAATGTTGGCAAGAGCTCTTTGCTTAATGCATTAGTTAATCAAAAAATATCATATGTTTCTAAGCAACCTGGCAGAACGCAATTTATTAATTATTTTCAAGAAGAAAATCGCTTTATAGTTGATTTACCTGGTTATGGTTATGCTCAGTTATCTAAAGAAAAAATAGCAGAAATGAATAACTGGATTAATGCTTTTTTAAGCCAAGATAAAAATCCTAAAACAGTTTTTTTATTAATTGATTCGCGCACTGGAATAACCAAAATAGATGCAGAAAAAATAAGTTTTTTAAGGTCATTAAATTTACCAATTCATCTGATTTACACCAAAATTGATAAATTAAACCAGAAAGAAAAATCCGCTTTAGTTAAAAAGCACAATGAATATTTAGAATCTAAATTGTTAGATGATTCTACACATTCATTTTTAGTTTCAAGCACAAACAAAATTGGCATAAATGAGTTAGTAGATTTTATTGAAAATAATATTTTCAATTAATACAATACATTTGCAAGAGAGGCAAATATGGAGAAATTTAGAAAGAAAGTTCTTATAGGAGCAATAGGTTTTGGAATTGCTGCTGGAGCTGTAATTGGTACAGCGCTAACATTTCATTATCTTAAAAAAGCTAATTCCAATGAGACAGAAGCAGTTTTAAACAGAGCAAAGAAGCTTGAATTTAAAATTAATCCAAATCATAAAGATTTTGATATTTCATCTAGATATGCTAGTGAATTTGCTTACATATCATTTTTTGGTTATTCAAAAAAAGATAATGAAGAACCAACATTAAAAACTGATAAAGAGTACTGAAAGTCATTAGAAACCAAAATATTTAGCAAAAACAAAACTCCATTTCTTCTTTTTAGCAAAGATGTCAACTACACATTAGAAGACTTAACAAAAGATCATTTTATCTACTATCACTCTTATGCTGATGATTATGATGGAACATTATATCTTAGAGTTTACTTTGAGAAGAAACCTTCAAAAAATGCTTCTTTAGTTTCTGATTCAGAAGAGTATGCAAAAAGAAAGGTCAACTGGAAATGAGTTGATTATCAAATCAGCGGTTTTAAAAAAGTTGATACCTCAAAAAACCAAGCTGAATTACTAAAAAATTATTCAGACTACAAACACGGTTTTAGAGTTAGCTCTAAACTAAAAAATAAATTACTCAAAAAAGAAATTCCTTCATTTGAAGATATTTTAGATAGCTCGGGCAGTGATTTTTCTAAATTACCTATGAAAAAGCAAGATTCGTCTGAATCAATCGAAAAAGCACATAAGATATTTTCAGATTTATTAAATTATAATCACACTGTCAAAAGCATCGACGATGCTAATGCGCTAAACTTTAGCATTGATAGTAAAAAGCCAATTTATATAACTAAGTCTAGCGATAATGAATATAAAATTCATTATAGTTTATTCACATATATTCCAAACGCTCAATTTAGCGATGAAGGTCAGCTAAATAATGCTAAAAAAGTTGATATTTCAAAAGAATTTACAGCTAAATTGCAGGTTAAACATTCTGAGCTTACTGAAGCGCTCAACCAAATAGAAATTAAAGACTTAAAAGGCGATAATAAGTCATTAAGCGATATTATTCCTTCTAGCTTGAAGTACAATACTTCATCATCAGCACCGAATGAAAATTACCATAATACAACAAATGGCTACATTGAGTTAATTGATTTATTATGAAAAGATTCGGCTAAACAAGAAATAAAAAACAAGTTTTTATCTAATGAATATACTGTTTCATATCATAAAATAAGTGAAAATGATGGCGTAATCAAAGAATTTAGCAATCTTAAGCAATATTTTGATAAAGACCAAAAGAAAGATGAAACAGAACCATTTGTTAACTTAGATGATTCTAAAGGTGAAGCTCTTATTGCAGTTAAAATAACTGCAAAATTAGAAAATGGCTATACTGAAAGTATAATCGGCACAGTTAAACTAACTGGGTTAAAGAAAAGCTCATCTTCTACATCATTAGCAACATCACAATAAAAGCACAAACGTGCTTTTTTATATTTGATAAAAATTCAATAAGAAAATATACAAAAATAAAAAACAAATTGCAAATGCAAGTAAAATTAAAATAGATATAAATATAACTATAGTTATATTAATAAAGGAATAAATTATGAATTTAACAGATAAAAGAAGTAAATTAGTTGCTACTATTGGCCCATCTAGTGATAACTATAATACAATGCGTTCTTTAATCGAGGCAGGAGCTACATGTATTAGAGTTAATTTTAGTCACGGAAGCCATGAAGAGCATTTAAATAAATTTAAAATAGCTAAAAAAATATCTGAGGATATGCATTTACCGGTGTCATTAATTCTTGACACTAAAGGCCCAGAAATAAGAGTTGGTAAAATAAAAGGCGGTGCTCAATTTATTCCAGCAGATAGCGAGATAAAAATTCATACAACTGAAAGCAAATATAAAGAATTAGAAGGCGATGCAAAAGAGCTATCTGTTTCATATGATATGTCAAAAGACCTAAAAGACGGTGATTTTGTTCTTTTTGATGACGGCAAGCTTTCTGCTGTTGTAACTAAGGTTTCTAAGGGAATTGTTTTTGTCAAAACACTTAATTCACATAATTTAAAAACTAACAAGAGAATTAATCTTCCTGGTGTTGATTTTAGCTTACCATTTTTATCTGAAAAAGACATTAATGATGTTAAATTTGGCATTTCTCAAGGTGTTAATTATATAGCAGCTTCATTTGTTAATTCAGCTAAGAATGTGCATGACTTAAGAAAGTTGTTGCACGATAATAATGCTAAACATATACAAATAATTTCTAAAATAGAAAGTCATTTAGGAATTGATAATATTGACGAAATTATTGCAGCTTCAGACGGTATTATGGTTGCAAGAGGAGATTTAGGACTAGAGATACCTTATTATGATGTTCCATACTTTGAAAAGCTAATGATTCGTAAGTGCCGTGAAGCTGGCAAGCCAGTTATTATTGCTACTCAAATGCTTGATTCAATGGAAACTAATCCACATCCTACTAGAGCTGAAGTTACTGATGTTTACTATGCAATTGAATTAGGTTCTGATGCCACAATGCTTTCAGGCGAAACAGCATCCGGTGCTCACCCATTAGAAGCTGTTATCACAATGTCTAATATTAATAAAAGAGCTGAAAATGAATTTTATGACAACACATACTACGATGTGCAATTAGAAGAAGTAAGAAGAAAATCGAACTTAAGAGAGAACAAACGTTCTAGAATTGCATATGAAGTTGCTAATAGAACTCGTTATGGTGACTACAAATTCGCAGTTGTTTTATCTAGAACAGGCGAATTACTTAAAGAAGTAGCAAAATTTAGACCAAATACAATAATTATAGGTATATTAAAAGACGCAAACATGATTGGCGGGTTTGGTATAACTTCTAGCGTTTGAACTTCATTGGATTCAGTTGAATATTTTGACTTAATTAAAGAAAACAGTGATAAAGCACTAGAAATATTAATGCCTTATGGAATAAATAAAGGCGACAGAATTATTGTTGTTGAAAACGAAAGCATTGTTGAAAAGCAATACAATTAGTCTTATAACACTATAAAACAGACATAAAAAGCAAACTATGCCGTTTGCTTTTTTTGCTTTATGTTTCGCTATTTTACTGTGCCAAAGTTAGCGTTAAATGGAATTGAACTATTGCTGTCTTTAACAATTATAATCATCCTTTTTCCTGATTCAGGATGTTCATTTTTGTTGCTTTGTGGTGATAATGAAATAAAGGATGCAAACTTTTTGTAATAATCGTGGTTTTTAATAAATTCAAGAACATCTTCATAGGTTTGCCCTTTATAGAAGTAATTTTTTATAATGTCCCATAAAGCTTGTAAAGCATTTCATCCTGTTTTAGCATCAAGTGTGTCAGAATCAAACACCAGCGGGCGCACAGGAGCATTAGAACGATTTGGATTTTCAGATTTTTCAGCAATATTTTCGATTTCAAGCTTTGTATCCCTATACAGACTGCTCAATTTTAATAATAAATTAGAAAGTTCTCTTCTAACTTCTTCATCAAAGATTTCCAAACTTTTTTCTAAATTGCTAATTTCTTTGCCATATTCTTCCATCTTCATGGTTACATCATGATAAACCATATTGAATTTTTCTTTGTTTATTTTAGCACCGGAATTAATATCAACAGTTGATTGAACATCTTTTTTTGCATTGTTTATTTTTTCTGTTAGCTCTTTTAGTTTCGATTCAAAATATGTTTTATTATCCAAGCTAGGAGTAAATTCATTTTGCGCTTTAATACTATAGTTAATAACTATTTCTCCAGTATATATCGTGCTATTTTCATTAGCTTTTACAATAACTTTATTTTCCTTCTCATCTATTTTAAAGGCTAATTCATCAATTTTCAAATTAGGATTTTTAATACTTAGTGCACTTTTAATGCTATCTAAATCTTTTCTAGGTAATTCCCCTAATTCAGTTGTCTTAATAGCAGAGTGAAGAGATTGTTTAGTATTTTCTTTACTTTGACTATTATTATCTACGCACTTAGCTGCTATAAGTGGAAGAAATGCAATAGAAGCTAAGCCACTTCCTATTGGAATTAAACTAATTTTTTTCATATTAACCTCTATATCTATTAATATAAAAATTATAAAAAACAATGCTTTATTAATTCAAAAAAGGAAATAATTCAGTTATCTCGAAAACGTAGCTATTATAAACGATATGAGCAAATTGAAATTTACTATACTTAATTACATAAATTTTGTGAACTTAATAAGCAATACAGTAAGCACAATAAACTTATTTTTGTATAAGATATTTATAAAAACAAAAAAATTATTTTACAGATAAGTCTATAAAATAGATGTAAAAATAATTTTTATGGTTTAAGTTAAAATTATGCAAAGCCTCTTACAGGACCTTCAAATTTTAGATCCCCAACTTTAAATTTTACTTTGTCATTATAATTAAGTTTGTTATCTTGTTTTGTGCTTGGTTCTAGTGATAATATAGATGCATATTTCTTAAGTTCATTGTGTCCAATAACCTTTTTAAAGACTTCTTTGAATGTTGTGCCGCGTTCTAATCCTTCAGCAAATTCTTTATATCATACTCTATTTAAAACTGCTAGAGCATCTTGAGAATTAATATTATCAGAAGGTTGCATAGGCTGAGATGAATCATTAGAATGCTTAGACTTTTCCACAATATCATCAATTATCAGCTTAGCAAATTTTAATTCAGATTCTGTTTTATTAAGCAATTTTGATAGCTCCTCTTTTGTGTTGCTTTCAAACGATTCTAATTTACTTTTTAATTCTTTTAAATCTAATTCTACTTGCTCAAGTGCATTTTTAACAGTTGGGTAAATTTTGTCAAATTGCTCTTTGTCAATTACGGCATCAGCGTCATCACCTGTGACAGTTGATTCGATGTCATGTTGAGATTTACTTATTATTTCAGATATGCTTTTTAATTTTGATTCAAATTCTGTTTTATCCTTTAAATTAGGCTTTGATGGCACAACAGGTTTCTTAATAAAGTGTTCTTTTCAAGATTCATCATTTAATAATTCTATTTCTGCATTAAATGCGTCATAATTTTCTTTTTCAGATTTAGACAATTTATTTAAGTCAAGCTTGTCGCTTTTTTTAGCTTCTTCTAAGATTTTATTTATTTCAGTTAGTAGGCTTCTTCACTTTGTAACAGGCTTTGATGGCACAACTGGTTTCTTAATG
>NZ_LAUS01000007.1 GCF_005061465.1 Mycoplasmopsis bovis 8790 | reverse complement strand
CAGCTTGTCGCTTTTTTTGGCTTCTTTTAGAATGCTGGCTGCTTTTACGAGCTTTTCTTTTTTTCAAAGATATTTTCTTACTTTTTCTAGTTCTTGCTTTCGTAGTGCTTTTCTTGCTTCTTCGTTGTCTTTTTTTTCTGTATTTTTAACACTAAATGTAAGTGTTATTTCTCCGGAATATATAGAATTTTTTTCAGTTGCACTTACAGTAGCCTTATTTTCTTTTTCACTTATTTTAAAGGATAATTCATCCAATTTTAAATCTGGATGCGTAGCGCTTAATGCACTTTTAATACTCTCAACATCTTTTTTAGGAAGTTCACCAAGATTAGTAGTTTTAATAACTGCGCTTAAATCTTGTTTTTGATTCTTTTTATCTTTACTTTTATCTTCCTTCTTTTCTTCTTTTTTGTCATTAGTATCAATACATCTTGCTGCAACAAGAGGAAGTGTTATGCTAGAAAGCAACCCTCCCCCTATTAATATAAGCTTAGATTTTTTCATATCACACCTCTATATTTATTAATGCAAAAATTATAAAAAAATCATATTTTCTCAGCAAAATTAAGGAAATAATTCCATATATTCTTTCGAATTATTTATTTATGTTCTATATATAAATAAACAATAATTATAGATAAGCATATTAGCTAAACATATAAGATTGTTGTGATAATAAATACTCTTTATACTTTCGATTCCCTATGAGACAAAAGGCAATTACAAAATAAAAATTTAGCAAAAAAAGAGTTAGAGTGCTAAATTGTATGCTAAAATAATTATGTTATGAATGTATTACACATATTGAAAGGACTTTAATATGGCAAAAGAAGTTATTATTGGTATTGACCTAGGTACTACAAACTCTGTTGTTTCAATAGTTGATAACGGAACACCAGTTGTTCTAGAAAATTTAAATGGTAAAAGAACAACTCCATCTGTTGTAAGTTTTAAAGATGGCGAAATAATAGTGGGTGACAATGCTAAGAATCAAATTGAAACTAATCCAGATACAGTAGCATCTATTAAAAGATTAATGGGTACTAGCAAAACTGTAAATGTAAATAATAAAGATTACAAGCCTGAAGAAATTTCAGCGATGATACTAGAACATCTTAAGAAATATGCTGAAGAAAAAATTGGACACAAAGTTCAAAAAGCAGTTATTACTGTTCCTGCATATTTTGATAATGCACAACGTGAAGCTACAAAAATAGCAGGTAAAATTGCTGGCTTAGAAGTTTTACGTATTATTAATGAACCTACAGCTGCTGCTTTAGCTTTTGGATTAGACAAAGTTAAAAAAGAACAAAAAATTTTAGTATTTGACCTTGGTGGTGGAACATTTGACGTTTCAATTTTAGAATTAGCTGAAGGCACATTTGAAGTATTATCGACATCAGGCGATAACAGACTTGGCGGTGATGACTGAGACAATGAAATTGTAAAATGATTAATTGACTTAATCAAAAAAGACTATAAAACAGACGTTACCAACAATAAAATGGCAATGGCTCGTTTAAAAGCTGCTGCTGAAAAAGCAAAAATTGACTTATCTAGTTCACAACAAGCTACTATTATGCTTCCATTCTTAGTTATGCAACAAGGTTCAGAACCTATTAGTGTTGAAGCAACTTTAAGAAGAAGTCAATTTGAGGAAATGACATCACACTTAGTTGAGCGTTGCAGAAAACCTATTGAAACTGCTTTAACTGATGCTAAGATTAAGATTTCAGACTTAGATGATGTTATTTTAGTTGGTGGTTCAACAAGAATTCCTGCTGTTCAACAATTAGTAGAAACAATTTTAAATAGAAAAGCCAACCGTTCAGTTAACCCAGATGAAGTTGTGGCTATGGGTGCTGCTATTCAAGGAGCTGTATTAGCTGGCGAAATTGATGATGTTTTATTAGTAGATGTTACACCTTTAACACTAGGTATTGAAACTGCTGGTGGAATTGCAACACCATTAATTCCTAGAAACACACGTATTCCTATTACTAAGAGTGAAGTGTTTACAACATTTGAAGATAACCAAAGCGAAGTTACTATAAGAATAGTTCAAGGTGAAAGACCGTTAGCTAGTGAAAATAAATTACTTGGTCAATTTAACCTTGGTGGTATTCGTATAGCACCTAGAGGTGTTCCACAAATCGAAGTAAGCTTTAAAATAGATGCAAACGGAATCACAACTGTTTTAGCTAAAGACAAAGACACTAATAAAGAGCAATCTATTACAATCAAAAACTCATCTAAACTAAGTGATGCTGAAATCGAAGAGATGATTAAAGATGCTGAGAAAAACCGTGAAGCTGATGCTAAAAGGGCTGAAGAAATTAGCACAATTATTCAAGCTGAAAACCTAGTTAATAGTTTAGAAAAAGAAATGAACGAAGGCAACATTGTTATTCCTGAAGAAGAAAAAACAAAGATTGCAGAGTATATAAAAGAAGTTAAAGAATTAATCAACAATAAAGATGTTGAACAACTTAAAAAGAAAATTGATGAACTAAATGCTGCTTACAATATGGCAAAGAGTGCAGCAGCAAGTGCCAATAAAGACGATTCATCAAATAATAATTCATCAAATAGTGATGAAGAAACATTCGAATAAGAAAGTAAAAAATAGCACAAACAAAGTGCTATTTTTTCTAATAATGCTATAAAACAGGATATGTAGTAAATTGATCTTTACCATAAATTTTGCTTAATAAAGTCTTTTATTTCAGAGATTGCTCTATCAGAAAGTTTCTTTTTGCCTTCCTTATCATATGGGACTAAATTTATGCCTTCAACTAGTCCTCAATTAGCTTCCATAGGTTGAAAATCTGTTTTATTTGCTCTTAATACATAATTGCATAAGCTACCAATAACAGTTTTGTTATTTGGAATTGCCTCAGGCAAATTCCTTAAGTATCTATCAACATTAATTGCACATATGATAGCACTAGCGCTAGCTTCTACATATCCATCAGTTCCAGTAAGTTGTCCAGCAAAAAATATGTTTGGGTTAGATTTTAGCTTAAAATCATCATCTAATACATTTGCAGAATTTATATAGTCATTTTTATGCATGACTCCATATCTTAGTATTGATGAATTCTTTAGTGCTGGTATAGATTTTATAATTTCATTTTGCCAAGGAATTTTTATACTTGTTTGAAAATTTACAATTCTTAGTAAATTTTTGTTGTATTCATCTTGTTTTAGCGAAATTACTGCATAAAAATCATTATTTTCAATTAATTCATCTGCTGAAAGAAGATTTTTAAGCTCATTTTTGCCTTTATGTGCAACAGTTTCAATTGACCTAAAACCATAATTATGCACTAATTTAATTTCATTTGGCAAAGGCGAAATGAAGATCTCAGCATTAATAATTAGGCTATATAAATGTTCAAATTCAGCTTTGTTTAAAAGGCAATAAAATAACTTGTCATCATTATTGCTTTTTTGCACATAATCCCAATTTATGGTGCTTTTAAGAATTATAGGTTGAACTTGATCAAAATAATTAAAGTTAGATTCCCCAACTAATCTTTTAATTTCTTTTTCTAATGCTGGGCTACTTAACGGCCCCGTTGTTATAATAGTAGGAATTGAATCATCAATTTCTATATATTCTTTTTCTATTATTTTAAGATTTCCTTGGCTTTTTAAATAATTAGTAATATATTCTTGAAATTTATTCCTATCAACTAATAATGGCTCATTAGCAACACTAGTATAATCCGCTGCTTTTATTATGAGTGAATCTAGCAGTCTCATTTCTTGTTTTAGTGTCCCTTTGGCAGTAGTTATTTCATTAGAGTGAAAAGAGTCGGAGTAGGCTAGATTTGCAAATAAATCATTAGTTTGGATAGGATTCTTTTTAATTGATTTAATTTCAAATAGCTCAACTAAATAATCGCGTTTAAGTAATTGATAACACACTTCGGAACCTGAAATTCCTGCCCCAATAACTCTAATTTTTTTCATTCATACTCCTTGATAAATTCCACACTATTTGCTATTAATAGTATAAAACAGGCTTAAAAGTCAGAAAAGTGTGTAAAAAATTTCCACAATATTCCATATATTAACCTATTGTATATACTAATTAAGGTAATTTATTAATAGGAGATTTTATTACATAAATGTCAAAATTATTAGGTTCTTCAGTTTTTGGTGAAAGTAGCAGTTCAACTGTTGCTGGAGCTGGCATGACAGCTTTAGGCGCTGTAGGTTTAGTATTAGCACTACTAAGTGTTATCTTATTAACAGTTGTAGTATTAAAGTTCAAAGACAGATTTTCTAATAAGGTGAATATTGTATTTCCTGCAGTAGGATATTTACTTGGTTTACTAGGAATAATACTAGCAGCAGTTGCTATTAGCAAAAACGTAAATCCAGGCTTAGGTGATCTAGCTAGCGACCCAACAGTTGTGATTAAAGGAACAGCAGCTTCAGGATTAGTGTTTGGAGTTTTATCTGCAGTAGTAACAATTGTTACATTTATTAAATTCAAAAAACAACAATAGCAACAATATTAAATGATCCTAATCTGACAGATGATTCACAGGATCATTTTTTATTTTTTTAAATGTCATCAAAATAGTTTTTATTAAGTCATTTTAAAATTTCCTAGCAAAATGCTAGGAAATTAATTGCTTTAACAAATTATAGTTTGTTCTTGCAATCACCAGTTTCAACGTATTCTTTTAAGTTATCTAATGAAATTTCAAGCATATTGGTTGCAGCTTCTTGTGTATATCAACCAATGTGTGGAGACATAATAACACGTGGTCATAGGTCTAGTAATTCAGCAATAACAGGGTCTTCAATTTTGTCAAAAGTTTTAAATAAGTATGCTTTTTCATTGTTGAAAACATCAATAGCGGCACCAGCAAGTTTGCCACTCTTAACTGCATCTAAAATTGCTTTTTCATCTTGAATTTGGCCTCTAGAAGTATTAACTAAGATAGCACCATCTTTCATCTTGCTTAGCAATTCAGCATTAACTAATTTGTCATTTTGTCCCTTGATATATGGCATATGTAAGGTCACAATGTCAGCTTGTTTTAGTCCTTCATCAAGTGAAACATATTCAATAACATCTGTTAATGCTTTATTAGGCATAAGGTCATAACCTAATACTTTGGCACCAAAGCTCTTAAACATTTTAGCTGATTCATAACCAATTTTACCTGTACCCATAATAAGTACTGTACTTGATCTTAATTCTTTTGCAAAACCAAAGTCATCCACTGTAAAGTCTTTTTTGTGTGCTTTGTAGCCAAAGTGAAGTGATCTTCTTGATAATTGATGTGCATATGAGAATGCTAATTCAGCTATAGCTGTTGGAGAGTATGATGGTACACGAGCCATTTTAATTCCTAATTCATGACCAGCAGCTAAGTCCATGTGGTCAAAGCCTGCTGTTCTAGTGAATACATAGTTGATTCCTTTTGCTTTAAGCAATTCTAAAATTTCACGGTTTACAACATCGTTTTCTCTAACAACAACACAGTCCATGCCATCAACTAAGTGTATACGTTCTTTAGAAATAACTTCGGTAACAGCTGTAAGTTTTAGGTCTTTATATTTTTCTTTGACTTTTTCAAAAATAGGAAATTCTACTTCTTTAATGCCAAAAAATATAACGTTCATATAACTCCCTGGTGTTAGTAACCTAATAAGGCTTCTAACTAAAAATAAATAGACAAATTGATAATTTCTTATCAATTAAATTATACCTTTTATTAATTTACGGGCACTATAGGACTTATAGAAAGCAAGGAAAATTTGATTTATAAATGGTTATCAATAAAATATAAAATAAATGAATATGGCTGTTTTATAATGTCAAAAGTATTAATGATGCTTTATAAAATTGCAGTTGTAAGAAACAATATTCTCAATAAATTATGTTAATTATGTGAAAAAGTCAGCATTTTTGCCATATTTATTTCATAGATAAAATGTTTTAAATAACTAAGCAAAAAATTAAGTTATTAGAGGCTCCAAAATAAAACAAGTAATTAATTTTGCTTACTTGAGTGCTAAATAACCTTACCATTTATTCATTTATGAATTTTTCAATTATGCTATTAAGCAAATAACTTTTTTCCTTATACACCATATGTGCAGAATCTTTTATTACTTCTATTTTGGCACTAGAGATAATTTCATTAAAATAAATTTTACTCATTTGGCAATCTATAAGCTTGTCACTATCAGCTAAAACTATTAAAGTCGGAATTTTTACCAACAAGTATGCTTGCTCTATTTTATTGTGGATTTTAGTGCTTGTTAATTCTTTATCTAGAGTTTTAACCCACTCATTATTGTAATAATTTATATTAAATTTTGACTTAGCCATAGAGACTCAGTTACTATCGTTTTGTAACGATTCTCAGTTATAGTAAATTAAAGGGACAAAGTTATTTAGATATTCTTTAAAATTTGAAGGCAAATATTTTTTATCTTTTCATACATCCAAATTGAATTGTGTTTTATTGATTGGAGTTATTAAAATTAATTTTTCAAATAACTCTGGCTTTGTTTTATAGGCTAATACAGCAGTTGCTGCTCCCATTGATTTACCTATAAGAGTAATATTTTTAATATTATTTTTGGTAATAAAATCTATTAATAATTTAGCATAATAAATCACTGAAATTTTATGATTTTTAACAGGCTTAGTCAAATTAGAACCCGGGAACTGCAGAGCATAATAATTAAATTTTTGATGCTGGCTAGAAAATAATTCTAGAGCTGTATATTTAGAATTAAAACCATGGCAAAATATAATATTTTGCTCACTCTTATTGTCTTTAAAGTAATATGGGTAGTCATAAATAATTTCTGATTTAGACATTAATTATATTTTATAGATTTACTTGTAAATGCTTTAAAAATTAATGCTTGGGCACAATAGAAAAAATTGTTTATCTAATTATGTTTATACTGCTATAAAACAGGGTTAAATGAGATTAATATATGTTTTTTAGCGCATTAATTATTGATTTTACTCAATTCTAAATTTACAGGTAGCTGTCAAAGTTTAAAAAGTATGCTACCTATGATAAAAGAATATTTTAGCAGCATATTTATTTAATTTCATTAATTTAATTTATTGATCTAGAAATTTGTTTTATCTTATTTTTTCAAGTCTATTGTTAATGTTGATTGATTTGATATTCGTGATACTTCTGGCTTTTCATCTTTATTAATGAATTTACCAACCTTGTATTTGACTGTAATTTCAAACTTCTCTTCATTTCCTTTTTTTGAGATTTCAAAATTTAATTTGTTTGACAAGCCAATATGTTCACCATCATCTTCTTTTACTTTAACTGTAGGCTTTTCATCATTTACAAGTTGCACTGGGTCTTTAATTTTATCCGAGCCTTTTAATTCAAATAAAACAAATTTATTAACATCAGTATTTTCCTTATCAAAGGGAGATTTTTTTCCTTCAACTAACAATATATTTCGTTTAGTCTTATCATATCAAAGAGAATATTTTGAGCTGTCAGCCTTTAATTTCATTAAGTCTTCCTTATCTTCTTCAGCAGCACCAAAAATTAAGATATCTTTTAAACTTTTTGCAATCTCGTTAAGTTCGCTAGATTCTTGACTATCATTATTTTCCATTTCATTTTTTGGCTCATCATTTGGCATATTTGCAGGGGGTGCAACAGGCGGAACCAGCTCTTCTTTATTAGATTCGTCCTTATTAGGTTCCTTTTTCCCGCCGGGCATATCCCTGTCAGTTTTAGGCTCTTCACTATTTTTTTCAGGCATTTTAGGAGCATTTTCTTCCACTTTGTCTTTATTTGGATCTGATTCTTTTTTATCATCATCTGTTTTCTTTGGTGTCTCATCCTTTTGTTTGCCTGAATCGCCATTATCGCTTTGGTCATTTGTGTCTTTATTTGAAGGATTTGTTGGAGTGGCAGGTTCATTTTCTGTCTTTTCCTTCTTTAATTCTTCAAATTTTTTATTTAGTTTTTCAGTAGCTTGTTTAAATTCATCGGAAGTTTTTAAGTTCTTAAGTTGTTCTTTTGATTCTTCAACTAGTTTTTTTAATTCTTGTTTAACATTATCGCTTAGATTTGTATTAGAACTTAGTTCAGATTCAATCTTTTCTATTTGTGATTGTAACTCATTCTTTTCTTTAATTTCATCAGTTTTAACCGGTTCATTGTTATCACATGAAGCTGCTAAAGCAGGCACAGCAAATGTTGTAGCTGGTGCTAACACAAATAATAATCTAGTGCTCTTTTTCATAGTTATTTCTCTTACTTCTTGACTTTAGATTTTTTAATTATGCTTATTTTATTATTACTAATAAAAAAAATCAAATTTTTCCATATTTTTCAAATTATATAAATTTCTATTGGTAGCTGATAAATAAATTTAGTGGCTAAAGTCAAACTCTATTTTTTGCTAATTTATGCAAGCAAATAACTAAATAATACTTTTTTGTTTTACTTATGAACCTATAAAACAGGCTAAGAAAAAAAGTAGCCAAATTTTGCTACCTTTATCAAAAACATATTATTTAGCATTTTTTATTACAATTTCAAAGAATGTACTTAATACTGAAAGTTCAGTGTGTTGTTTATTTTCAGCAAGAATATCATTTATTTCGCTAATAGAACTATAACCACTATAGTGAACTCTTGTAGCTGACCCTTTATATTCAGCTTTTTTTATTTTAACTAAAAGCAATGTCATATCTTTATTTTGATTTTCGCTATCTATGTATGACATATATTTATGATATGCATCAATTAATTGATTGCTTTTTTCTTCATTTATGTCATTGTCGCTCTTAACTTCTATGTAGAAGTCATGAATTGTTTTACTTGTTAGTCTATCTACAATTCTGAATATAAAGTCTGGGAATGATCTTGCAACTTCATTGTTTTGTTTAAAATATTCAACATAAATTCCATCAAAAACAGGATTTTTTGTTCAAAGCTGCACTTTGTAATTGTTATTTTCGTTTCATGCATGTATATACTTGTTAACTAATATAGCAAATTCAACCTCAGTTTCAGAATCAAAGTAGTTAGACTCTTTTTTCTCTGCTGTGCTGTTTACATATGCATATGCTTTGCCTTCTATATCTAAATATCTATTCTGATTAATTTCTGAGTAAACTAAATCATTAACTTCTGGAAGCGACTTTAATTTTACTTTGTAAACCCCATCAATATTATTTTCACTTAATTCTTTGTAATACCCCTTTTTAATATCACTTAAAAAGCTTTGCTCTACTATTAGTCAGAATAGATTTTTGGAAAGTAAGTTGTGCAATTCATCAGAATTTTCGTCATCTTTAGATAAGCGCATAATGTTATTGTGGAATAATTGTTCTAGTTGTTCAATTATTTTTGCATTAAAGTACATTTTGTTTTTAGCAAGAAACAATTCTTTTCTTAATTCTAATTCAATGCTGTTGAAAATTTTTAAATTAACATAAGTTTTTGAACCAAATCTCTCAGTACCATAATTGATGTATCCATTTGTTTTATAGTGTTTTTGGTATTCCTTAAGCTCATGATATATATGCTTAAAATCTAGGGCTTCAATCATATTTTCACAATATGAAGGATTCTTAATTTTGGTTTTAACAACCTCTTTATCAATATAAGCCACTTTAAATTGTTCATTTTTAAACTCATCTTTTAGTCTGTAAGTTATTCTATTATTAGACTTATTTTCAATGTTTGAATAATAGTAATATTGCAAACCTATATGATTTTGATCTTTTATAAATTCAGGGTTAGGATTACGCATTATTCTGCCTATTGTTTGTGTACTTAGGCTTGGAGAGCATACTTTTCTTAACTGCACTAGCATACATGCTCTAGGTATGTTTCAGCCAGTAGCAGGCCCAATTTTAAATATAACAACATCAACATCAGAATTATTTTTTGAAATTGATTTTAGACTCTTATTTGCAAGTCTTATGTTTGTCTCAACATCATTTTGGCCAAAATACTTCACATAAGTTAAGCCACTTTCTTTGATTATGTTAATAATGTCATTTATATCTTTGGCAAATTCCTCAGACTTATCATTTTGCTCACTTTTTACTTGAATAAGCATAGCAGGATTTATAGTCTTAAGAAAAGGATCGTTAAGATATTCTTTTTGAATTAATTTAAATTTATTAATTGCTGTCTTTAAAATTTGTTCATCATCTAACACATCACTTTTAGAATCATCTAATCCATAATTAAAGTGGGACTTATGTTTTAGTAGTATAAGGTCATCTTCTAATAAGTCATCAGGCCTTATTTGAACTAGTTCATTTTTACCCTTAGGCGTTGCAGTCATTTTTATAATAAAATGAGCAGCATTTTGCATAAGCAGTTCAAATCTCTGCTCATCTTTTTTTGTGTTTGCTAATTGAACCTTAAAATCTATGCCTTCATCCAAGTCAACATAGCTAGATTTATATTTGCTACTGGTTTCACCACCGATATGGGCTTCATCCCTTATATAAACTAGTTTGTAGCCTTCATTTTCAATTTGTGATAAGTAAGAGTTTATTATACCTTGTTCAGTAAAAATTCTACCCTTACCAAATGACTGAGTGCCTAAAATTAGTACATTATTTTGCTTAGCTAAAATTTGAAAATGTTGGTCTTTTGCTTTATTGCTTTTGGAATTTGAAGATGGAGATTCTTGCAGTTCAATAGATATAATATGAGAGTTATATAAATATTGCTTATAGTCAGTAAAATTCATGAGCATTTGCTTAGGCAAGTCTGCTGATGAAAGTGTTGCAATAGCAAAAGTAAACTTTTCATCTGGATATTCAGTTATCAATTTATCTATAACATTTATTATCATAAATGTTTTGCCTGAGCCTGTTGGAGCCTGAAATTCTAATATTTTCTTTTTGTCTTGATCATATTTATCAATAATTTTACTTACAGCTTTGTTTTGTGTATTACTTAATTGCATCAGTACCCTCTTTTGATATAGGTTTTAAGGACGTTAAACTTCTTAGAATATCAATATTGCTATCTTTATCTTCAGTGTCAATATTGAAGTCTTGTAGCATTTTGAGATATTGCTGTTTTATACTCACATTACTTTGATTATCATCAAATAATTTGGTTGAGTAATATTCAATGTTATAAACATTTAAATTTGATTTGTATGGTTCGTTTTTCTTAATTCAGTCAAAATTAGATTCATTATTTGTAGAAATCCCATTATTAATGCGATATAGTCTTTCATAACAAACATTTGTAGCTATGTTATTTTCATTATTTGTTACTAATGTATAACTTCTATTTCCGCCGTCTTCTTTGTTTAGCTGCATTACTGCATTGCCAGTTGTTCCAGAACCAGCATAAAAGTCTAAAATACGCGCATTTTTGTTAGGGTGAAGATTAATAATAAGTTTGATTAAGTCAGATGGTTTTGGAAAATCAAAGACATTCTTGTCTGAAAAAATTTTCTTCATTTCATCGCCACCATTTGATGAGAAAATATCATCTATTAAATTTTCATATGGCTGACCTGCATCAATTTTTTTAATGCTATGACTTTTAGGATCAAATTTAACATATTGATATTGCTTTCTCATTGCGACTCAATATCCATCATTATTCTTAATGCATTCAATAAAACCTAATTCTCTGCCTTTTAGATACGTTTTATAACCTCAAGTATAACGCCCAGACATTGGTTTAGTTTTGTTAACATGCAACATAAATTCTGTCCCATCAGGAGCAATGATTGGATAATCTAGTGATTTCACGTATTGAAAACTACCACTTGATGAAGGTCGGTATAAATTTGTCAATTTATAATAGCCTCTTTCTTCAAAAAACTCATCTTTATGAACATAACCTAACTCTTCTAATTTATTTGGGTTATGTTTGATGTAATTAAATGAGCAATCATCTAAATTTTTTGCATAAGTAAGAATATATTCTGTGTTTTGCACAATTTTGTAATTAAAACTTGTGTTGCCACCAGGCCCTCTCTTCTTAATTCATATCAAGTTGCAAACAAAATTTTCTTCACCAAAAATTTCATCCATTAGCACTTTCAAATAGGCGTGTTCGCTATCATCAATCGAAACAAAAATAACACCATCTTCTTTTAAAAGTTGCTTTGCCATTCTTAGTCGTTCATTTAGCATATTTAGTCAACCAGTACGACTAAATTTATCGCGATAGATAAATTTTGATGAACTAATCTCATCTTTTTCACTTAGGTTATTTCCATCAGTTAGCGAACTTTCAGTATTATAAGGAGGATCAATATAAATTACATCATAATTAACAGTCTCTGACTGTGACTCTCTCTCGATTGCTATAAGATTTTTAAGAGCATCATAGTTTTCGCCAATTATTAGTGTATTTGCTGGCTTATTATTATCATTTTTAAATGATAGGTTTTCATCCTTTTTTAATAAAGCAATCTCAGAAGAATTAACTAAAGGAGCAACATCAAATACGAAGCCTAATTTAATTCTTTTGATCAAAAGTTGATAAACATTATGTAAAGCCGGGTCATTGTCATCGAATTTATCAATGATTGAAATAATAAGATCTTTTTGATCTTGATTTAGTTCATTGCTAAGACTTAGCGCATTAGCTTTTTCTATATAATCCTGTTTTATAGTATTCATCGTCATCCTTGTAAATGAATTGTGAATTCATAATTTCTATTTAGATATATTTAGTTAATCCTTAGTCATAGGTTTTAAGGATGTTAAACTTCTTAGAATATCAATATTGCTGTCTTTACTTTCTGCGTCAATATTAAAGTCTTGTAGCATTTGCAGATATTGCTGTTTTATATTCATGTTGCTTTGGTTATCATCAAATAGCTTGGTTGAGTAATATTCAATGTTATAAACATTTAAATTTGATGTGTAGGGCTGATTTTTCTTAATTCAATCAAAATTAGATTCATTATTTGTAGAAATTCCATTATTAATGCGATATAGTCTTTCATAGCAAACATTTGTAGCTATGTTGTTTTCATTATTAGTAACTAAAGTGAAGGTTCTATTTCCCCCATCTTCTTTGTTTAATTCCATTACTGCATGGCCAGTTGTTCCAGAACCTGCATAGAAGTCTAAAATACGTGCATTTTTGTTAGGGTGAAGGTTTATGAGAAATTTAAGCAAACCAACAGGCTTAGGGTGGTCAAAAATTTTGTTAGTAAAAATTTCTTTTTGTTCAGATGTCCCTACTGAACCATGGACTGAATAAATTAAATTTGAAAATTTGGAATCTCTATTCACTAATTGGTTGTTATTATCAACAAATTGATATTGTTTTGAATAAACTTTGCTGTTTTTGAAAACAATAAAATTATTTTCTATCCCTCAATTAATTTTCTCCTTGCTTCATCTTCACTGCCAATCTTTAGTTGCATGATTGCCAGAATGTCTACTTTGCCAATTTTTTTCAGAACTGCCTGGATAATAAATTTTTCCATTATGAGAAATAGGAAAATCTAGTGACTCAGACCAAGTCAATGAAGCTCTATCTAGTTGATTTAATTTATACATTCCTCTTGTTTTTACAAATTCGTCAGAATATTTATATGAGGCATCATCAGTATCTCTAACATAGTTATTAGTTTTAAATTTATCAATATTATTTGCATATACTAAAACATATTCAGTAAGAATTTTTAAGAATTTACTATCTTCACCAGACCCTTCATTTTTCTTTTGTCAAACAATATTGGCTATGAAATTTTCTTCACCAAAAATTTCATCCATTAACACTTTCAAATAGGCATTTTCGCTGTCATCAATTGAAACAAAAATAACACCATCTTCTTTTAAAAGTTGGTGTGATAGTCTTAAACGTTCGTTTAGCATATTTAGTCAACCAGTGCGACTAAATTTATCACGATAGATAAATTTTGATGAACTAACCTCATCTTTTTCACTTAGGTTATTTCCATCAGTTAGTGAACTTTCGGTATTATAAGGAGGATCAATATAAATTACATCGTAATTAACAGTCTCTGACTGTGACTCTCTCTCTCTCTCTCTCTCTCTCGATCACTATAAGATTTTTAAGAGCATCATAGTTTTCGCCAATTATTAGTGTATTAGTAGGCTTATTATTATCATTTTTAAACGATAATTTTTCATTCTTTTTTAATAAAGCTATTTCAGAAGAATTAACTGAAGGAGCAACATCAAATACGAAGCCTAATTTAATTCTTTTGATCAAAAGTTGATAAACATTATGTATGGCTGGGTCATTGTCATCAAATTTATCAATGATTGAAATAATAAGATCTTTTTGATCTTGATTTAGTTCATTACTAAGGCTTAAGGCATTAGCTTTTTCTATATAATCCTGTTTTATAGTATTCATCGTCATCCTTATAATACAAATAGTTACTGATATATTTATTATTTGTATATAAATTATAAATTATGAATTTGTCATAGGTACAATAATTGAAAATAAAAACATCTGCATAATTAGCAGATGTCTTGGTATTTTGTTATTTCTCTTCTTCTTTAGATTCAACTTTTTTAGCTTCTTCTTCAGCTAATTCTTCTTCGTGAATTTGCTTAGCTTTTTCTTCGTATTGTTGAACATCTTTTTCAGCTTGTTCAATTAGTTTTTTAGCTAATTCTAAAGCAACCTTGTCATTGTGGTCAGCAGTCTTTTTGTCTAAGTGTGCTAGAATTAATCTAGTAATAGCAACTTCTTTAACTGCTTCAGTAAATTGATTTTCTTTTCCTTCTTCATCACTTAATGGATTTTGTTTCATGTATTGAATCACAAATGGAAGCGGTACAAATTGTTGGCCAAATGCAACATTAATTGCTCATAGATTCTTGTTATCTTCAGAAATTTCAGCTTTATCCTTAAATTGCTTCATTAATTCTTCATGAACTAAAAGTCTCTTTGTAAGTGCTTTTTCTTCATTTAAAACTAACTTATTAAAATCAGCTTCCGAAGTTTTAATTAAGTCTAGGTATTCGTTAAATTTAATGCCTTGTTGTTTTAAGTTTGCTTTAATTTCTTCTAATCTTTTTTGTGCGCCTTGAGCAACTAAAATGTCTGAAACTGCAAATTGGTGTTTTTCAACTAATTCAACAACTAATGAATCGATAACTTGTCTGTGAATTTCTGAGTATTTTTTAACAGTCAAAATTTCTTTTGCATATGACTTAGCTTCTTCTAAATTAGAAACATTTGGAAGGTGTAATTCCTTAATGTTATCATCATTTGGCTTAATTTCTTCTAATCTTTTAGCATCTAGAATTTCGCATTCAAAAACTGCTGGTTGACCTTTAAGTGTAGGAACAGCATAGTTTTCTGGGAAAGTAACATTAACTTCGCCTTTTCAGCCAATTGTTTTACCAATTAATTGGTCTTCAAATGTGTCAATAAATGTTTTACTTCCTAATTTAAGATCGAATGAATCAGCTTCTCCGCCTTCAAATGGTTCATTGTTGACAAAACCTTTGTACTTAAGTGTAACAACATCACCTAATTTTGTTTTGTCTTTTTTATCTAAAGGCAATACTAAAGCATTTTTGCTTAACAATTGATTAAGGTATTCATCAATATCAGCTTCAGTTACTTTTAATTTGCTAACTTTTGTCTTAATTGATTCATCTAATTTAATGTTAGATAAATCTGGTAACAATGGAAATTCAATTTTAATAACTGAAGATTCTTCAGCTAAAACTGGCAATTCTAATAAAACTGCATTTTGTAACACATTTTCATGTTGTTTTTTAACTTCTTCAAAAATTTCGTCAGCAAAAACATTGTATGCTTCATTAATTGAATCGCTTGCTACAGCAACAGGTGTTACATATTTATCTACTATGTGTTTAGGAGCTTTACCAGGTCTAAAACCATCTACTTTTAATTTCTTTATTTTATTAGTTTTGGTTTTGTTAAAAATGTTTGTTCATTTTTCGCCTGAAAACTCATATTCAACAACTACAGAACCTTTTTCTTTGTTTAGTTCTATTGATTTAGCACTCATATATCTCCCTATGGTAGTATAAAAATTATTTTAAATCTCATAATAATAAGATGTTATTTTAATATTATCAATTTTAATATAAAAATACAGTTTGTTTATAAAAGTGGTTAAGGAATTTAAAAAAGGAGATTGCTCCCCTTCTTTAATTCATAAGACAATTCAAATTGAAAAAGTTTCCGCGCGCAGAACTTTACATATTATCGTGGGAAAGGAGTAATATACTCTTAAGCAACTGTTCCTGTGGATACAGTACTCATTCACTAGGAATGCATCAAATTTATTATAGACCAAAAAACTGATATGCCAAATAATTTTTTGCAAATTTTAAAATTTTACTTTTTATAAACTCTAAAAACATAATTACAGAAATACTGCTTGAAAGCGCTTTTAACATATTGTTAAATGTACGATTTGAAACATTAGACATTTTTTATGATATATTAGTCGCACTATGAACAAAGTAAATAAGAAATTTTTAACTGCGATGGGGGGGGAATTATAACTTCCCTAGCGCTACCAATTGTGGCAGCTTCATGTAACAATAAAACAAAAAATGAACAACCTAAAAATAACATTGATGATTTACCAAATGATGACAGTAACAATAACAATGTAGATAACAACAAAGATTCAACATCTGCATCCGCTTCTATGAATGAAAGTGGTGCAAAGTCAGAAACAGCAGAAAATAGCAACAGCAATACAGCAAGCAATGACTCAAACAAAGATATGAAAGATACAAAAATATCAAAAGAGTTAGAAGCTTCGATATATCTTTATGAAAAATGAGGTCGTGACATTTATAAATTTGACCCTAATTCTCCTAATTTTAAAAAACATGATAAAAATAATCAAACTGACGCACCATCAAGAATTACAAATGAAACAAATAAGGTCTCATTCTCATCGTTTAATCCTGAATTCAAAAAGTACTTAACGGAAACATATACTTTTTGAAATGAATTAAAAAAATTTATTACTGCAGTTTCAAAATCAAAGGATCAAGAACTACTTAGAAAATATCAAAAACACTTTGAACTATGAAAAATTATTGACCAAATAATTCAGTCAGTAACACTAAATCCAAATGGTAAAGATTCGTTACAAGAAAGGTTTAAAGATTCTGAAACACGCGATCATTTATATAAACTAAACAAGAGTTATGGAGACATAAGATCTGAAGTTAATGATTTTGTCAAAAAGCTAAATAAGAAATAACCAATATGGTTATTTTCATTTTTAACCTGTTTTTAAGGTTAATTTGGCAAATTTATAAGAATTTGTAATATAGTATTTTCAGTTATTTTTGAACATTAGAACAGGAAACAAAGTTAATTATGAAAAACAAAAAGATCTTTTTTGCTTTGGGGGGGGGGTATTAGTTCTATAGCTCTTCTTCCAATAATTGCTGCTAAATGCGGCGACGAAGAAACTACTAAAGACGATAAACCAAAGGCCAAAGAAGCGACTGAAAAAATAACTAATTCAGATAAAGATGAAACTAAGAAAACTGGAGAAAATTCGCAAAAAATCGCTTCCCCAATATTTAAAGAAAAATATGCAGTAATTTTTGGTAGATTCCAAAAGGCATTAGATTCTCTTAAAGATTTTGATAATGCTAGTGTAAAAGAAATTAGTAGCATTATTTCATCAATTCAAGGCGAGCAACCTGAAAAATTAGAAGAAGCCTTTAAAAAACTGATTAAGCTTTTTGCTGAGGAAATTAAAAAAGAAGGAAGCTTTAAGCCGACAACAAACAGGGATTATCACAAACTTCTAAGAGGTTTTATTGCTAATAAAAGAATTTATGTAAAAGCTTATGCTTCAAATAATAAAAAGCATATTGGTGGAAATGTTTACAAAGCAGCAGAGTATTCAGACAACTTTGCAAAACTATTTATAGCGCTTAACAACAATAAACTTTTAGACTTAGTAACTGTTCATCCAAATGAACACAAAAATGTTAAATCAAAGCATGCTAGCGGAACTAATGTTAAGCTAAAAGAAGGAAAATTATTCTTAGAATTCCAAATTGGTTCAATGTTAGAAGATTCAACTGACTTGCCATTAGTTTCAGATGAAATTTTTGAAGTTGCATTAGAAAAATAAATAATTAGTCAAAAAGACCACAGCTTGTGGTTTTTTGTTTACTCTGATAGTATCTTATATCCAAATCAAAAAAGTTTTTCATAAAAGCAACATAATTCTAATTAACAACATAATTATGGTTGTGAAAAACATTTTTTACATATTAAGGAGCTAAAAGTAATATTGCTCACTAACACTAAATAAGGTGATAGTTACTTTGATAATTTATGACTTATAAAATTTTGAAATTTTGTAAGCGAATTTTATTATATAAACCTATAGTTTCAGCACTATGAAATAAAAATACTGCAAGTATTAAAAAAACATTGAACTATTTTATATACTTATTTAATATTATGTATATGAAACTAATTCTCCTATAAATCAGCAATATTGGTAAAAATGCATTATCAATATTCTGTTTTTCTATATATTATAGTCATTCAAAAGTAAGGACTATGTATGAAGATAAAAGAATAATTTTTACATTCAGTAGCACAATTAGTGCACTAAGTTCATTTTCAGTTTTATCTGCAAAATGTGGTAGTAAAGATGAAATAAATGAAACAAGCAACACTGCAAAGTTTAAAATTCTAGTTTCTGAAGACACTAATAAAAATAAGGAAGATAAAGACACTAAAGATAGCGAAAACTCTATTTCTCCTATTTTTAGTGAAAAATATGCTCAACTTTTAGAGAAGTTTCAAAATTCCTAAAACTTTTAAAAGTGTCACACAAAGACAATGAAAAGGTAAATAAAATAGACAAAATAATAGCATCTATTACTGTAAAACAGCCATATAAGTTAAAACAAGCTTTTAAATTATTAACCAGTTTACTTGCTGAAGAAATCCAAAAACCTAATAGCTTTGTGCCAACGAAAGTTCCGAAGAGCCTTTATATTCTTAAAGAATTTGTCAAGAATAAAGGAATATTTATAAAAGTTTACAAAGACAGAAACTATATTGGCGGAAATATTTATATAGCTATCGAAAAATATTCAGATAGTTTTGAAAAGATGTTTTTTGCACTTCATAGCAACAAGATTTTAGATCTTGTTACTGTTCATCCAAATGACTTTAAAGGTGTTAAATCAAATCATGCTTCAGGCATAAACATAAAACTAAAAAATGGAAAACTAACATTAGAGTTTCAAATTGGCTCTCTATTAGAAGGATCAACAGACTTGCCATTAGCTTCAGATGAAATTTTTGAAGTGGCTATTGAGAAATAATATTGATTAGTCAACAAATCAATTATTTAATTATGACTAAAGCTTTAAAAAAAGTTTGCATTCTAGTGCAGGTTTTTTAGTATATGCAAAATCACAATGATTATTACTAAGAGGAAAAGTTTAATAGTGATTGTATCTTGTGGAAATATTTACAGGCAAGAATAAATGCAATTTTCTTTCTTGTATAATTCAACCAATAACTTTATAAATTGGGGGTAAAAGATGAAAAACAAAAAGATCTTTTTTGCTTTGGGGGGGGGGGTATTACATCTATATCACTTCTTCCTTTAATAGCTGCAAAATGTGATAACAAAAGCGATAATGTAAAGACAAATCATCCAAATGACAGGGCAGAAGAACCTAAAAATGGCAATCAAGAATCATCCAATTTGATTGCTCCGGTTCTTGAAAAGGAATACTTCAAAATATTAAATCATGTTCATGATGCCGTTCAGATTCTTAAAAAGACACATGGAAATAATCCAAAGACAAGAGAATTAGATGAAATAATGTCATCAATTTATCAGCCTAAAAAATTAGAAAAGACACTTGATTATCTTACTTCCTTAATGGTTGAAATTGCTAAAAAGGATTATGGATTTAATAGTCATTTTGGTGAAGATTTCAATAGATGACACAGTAACAATATAAATGATTTGAATTGAAAGGTCAGAGACCAGTTAAATGTTATAACAGACATTTTGGGTAAAGTAAAAGAATCTATTGACTATGATAAGCACTTTAAGATATCTTATGATGGCAACACGAAAACTATAACAACACTTGCAAATATTAAGTCTCAAAAGAATCTTAAATTAAGATCAGGCTTAAATACTGGAAATGCGCCTAAAACAGCATTTATAGCTGATGTAGGCTCAGTGTATGATGAATCTTTTAACCAATCAGCATGGGAAGGAGTTCATAAAATTTCATATGAGCTAGGTCTGGATAGTGCAAAAGCAATTGGAAATAAGGAATTACGAAACAAAGCTTTTGAACCTGGATGAGGTCAATTAATGGAAGCCATTGATGCTGGATTTAAGTACATTGTTCTTTATGGATTCACACACCAAACTCCACTTGTTGATTTAGATGATAATTACATTAAGAAGATTAAAGATAATAACATTGTGTTTATCACTGTTGATTTTGATCTTTTGCAATTAAACGATGATAAATCTAAAGCATTTACTCAAAAGATAGGCGAAGGACACTTAATTCCTGTAATATTTGACACTAAACAAGCTGCTTATATAGCTGGTCGTGCGCTTGCAGATTACTTCTCACAAGTTTATAAAGACCAACCTGAAAAACGCACAATAGGTGCCTTCGGCGGTATTCCTTTTCCAGCAGTTTCAGACTTTATAGCTGGTACATTCCAAGGAATTATTGACTGAAATAAAGAACACCCAGAAACTAAGACTAAGTCATTAAATGAAACTATTGAGTTAAATACTTTATTTACCTCAGGAGCACCACGAGCTACTACAGCTATTAACTCTGTAATCAAAGCTACTGCTTCATACCCAGTTGCTGGTTCATTATCATCTGACACAGCTAAAGAGATTAAGAAGTTAGGTGATAAAGAAAAATTCATCATTGGTGTTGATCAAGATCAAAGGTACAAATTAAGAGGCCATCGAATTTTTACATCAGTTATGAAATTAATCGGCCAGGCAGTTTACAACATTTTAGCTGACTTATATACTAAAGGAGAAAGTAATATAACTCTTCAGCCAGGATTTGAAATTGGTAAGAAAAATGGAACCCCTTTACCTTATGGTTATGGCGACAGTGAAACTGAAAAATATGTAGGTGTTGCAACATCAGGTTTATTAGATGAAATTAGTGATGAATTGGCAAATAGATCTTTAAAAAATGCAATTGCATATTATGAAAGTCATAAATCTGAGATTCAAGAAAGATTAAAAAATCAAGAAGAGACAGTTAAGAAAGAATTAAAAGATCAGCTCCCTACAAACAACATTGGCGATAAGTTTCAAAAAGTGATCGACTGATTAGCTGCAGAGACTAGGAAATAAAAATAAAAAATAACATGATAGTTTGTGAATTTACAAACTCTACCACAAAGTAATATACTGTAAGTTATTGCTCTAATGTTTAATATTTATATTAAGCTAACAAAATACATTAAAAATCATAGTTTTCTATGGTTGCATGATTAAAAATTCAAGTGCTCACAATTAAATTTTATTTCAATTTGTGTTGCACTTGAATTTTCATTTATGGAAAGAGCTCATGCTCTTTTTAAAAGTCTATTTTCATGCCAATTTTATATCTTGTGTTCTAAATTTATGTATTTAATATATTTAGTATGTTTTTTATTTATGTTTAAGAAATAGATTCATTTATAACTGGTAATAATTTTTCCCAATCATCTTTAGGAATCTCATTTGAATTTCAACTATCAGGAGTTATAAGCAAGTTAGTATTGTTTGTGTTAGGATCTATTTTCAAAAAGTTAATGTAATCTAGATAAATATTTTTCTCAGAATCGCTATTAATTCTATTGCCATAATATCCAGAATCTACATTTTCTTTTCATGAAGTAACTTCGCTTCCAAAGCCTTGTGTATTTATTTCCAAAACATTGAATTTATCTGGGGCAATAGCAATATAGTTTCCAATCAATTTATCTAAGTCTATATATCCAGAAACAATTTGTTCTTTTTGCAAGTTTGTTTTAGAAAATTTAGTTTTCTTTTTAAAATTTATGAACTCCTTAAAACTCATTAAATCAGGCCTGTATGACAAATCTATCTTGATGTAGTTCATTAAATCGCGAGATTCTGAACGATTATAAGATGCTGTTACAGTAATATCATTAGCAGAATATAACTTATTAAATTTAAATGTCAAGGCATTTATTTTATTTGAGTTTATGAGCAACGTTTCTCTTTTGACATCAAAAATTCCAAATTTCCGATAGTTGTTAATTATTGACTGATTATTAATAGTTGGCAAAAGATCAGCAACATTGTTAATGAATACAAAATTTTCTACATATTCATCAACTTTCGAATTTGTGAATTTATGAGATGTGTCAGAATGTGGAACTAGTGTATTAAATATCGAAAAATTTTTTAAGTAGCGATTATAATGTGATTCTAACTTAAGCAAGTTTTTATAAACGTCATTTGAAATTTTAAGAGATAAGTTGTTTAAATTGCTTAGTTTAATATCATTTTTATTTTTATTGTTAAAGCCTTTTGAAATTTCATTTAAATATTTAATGCCATTAAAATTAACAGAATTGCCTGTTGTTAAAGCGCTTAAAGTCGTTTTTGGCTCGTATTCCTTAACAATTTTTGTTCTTGTAACACTTTTAGAATAAAAGGTGGAATAGTTTTTGGCTGTATAAACCAAGTATGCAATGTATTCATTTTCAATGTCAGAATATTCTTGATTTGGGAAATAAGAAAAACTATTTATCAGTTTAATGAAACTATGAAAGTTTTCTGATAGCTTTTTGTAAAATATAGGTTTGTCTTTAAATGCTTCTAAAGAAGAACACATTAAAGAAATTGGATCAGTAGATTTCAATGACTTTTTTATTCGTTCTTCATATAAATTAAAATCAAAAAATTTATTGTGTTCTCTCTCAAAAGAGGTCTGTTCATGAACTTCACATGATGGTACAATTAATGCACTAGACATAATGACGGATGACCCTATTAAAAAGGGATAAACATCTATTTTTTTACCATTTTTTAAAATAGATTTGTATAACTTTCTAATCATACGTTTTCCTTAAGATGTTTTCACTATTTTTGTTTAATATCAGTCACATAATTTTTGTACTCTTCTAATGATGGGTGTGTTAGATAGTAGTAAAGATCCTTGACTTTGTTTTCATCAAGCTTAATATTGTTTTTATAAGCAAGATAATCTAGTAAAAGTATTAAATATTCTTCTAACTCTGCATATTTTAAATAGTTTGTATATGAATAAGCAGCCTCTGGATCTTTTTTATAGAAATAAACATGTTGTACGCTTGTCCGTGGTTCTTGACTGCCAAGAATTCATCTTTTCGTAAAATTATTTTTAGATTTATACATATCGTTTTCAATTGCATAAATAGGAATATTGTCAAAGTTTCAGTCGGGATCCTTTGATTTTTTGAATTCTATTGCTTTCAACAAATGTGGCAGTCATTTATTTCTGAACCAACTAACATAAGGATTATTGTTTAATTCATATAGTTTTCAATATTCAGCAAATGATCTCTTATGTTTCCAAACAAATGTTGATGTTCAATATTTTCATTTTTCAGTTATGGATTTACTATCATAAATTTGCAATACACTAGCACTATCTATAAAATTTTTGCCAAGCTCATGTGGCCTAACTCTTCTAATATTTCCACTATCTCAAATTTGTTTCATCTTGAAGTATTTTGGAATGCCGAAACCAGTCTTATTTTTAGAATGATTTCTTCTTCAATGTTCGTGAGCAGATGTTATTTCACTAAATGAAGAGCTATTATATCCAGATGCTTTAGTTTTTGAATATGTTGCAGAACTAACCAACATTAATTTAACATCTTCAATTGACAATTCTTGTTGCAATTTGCTCTGTATGCGCGAAATGATTCTGGTTATCATCGGCGCAGATTTGCTAGTACCATTGAAATTAATCATATAAGACATCTTGTCTATAAATTCTTTATTATTCTTTGATGATTCAATATATTTTTCTATCTCATTATAATTGTTCTTGTGAAAATAACTTTTTAATAATCCAGCCTTATCATTATTAAGTGTATCGCCATATGCAGAAACAAGCGGATAGCTTCCATAATAGCTTTTTGCATAGGAACTAAAATTGGTTGCAATATTTTTTCAGTTAACAGCCCCAACTGAAATAATCCCATCGTGATAAATAAGACTCTGTCAATCATTTATAGCGTCAAATAACGCACTTTTTCTGAAATTAGCATCTAAAAAAACATCAAAATCAAATTTTCTTAATCAATTTGTATCCTTATTTTCGTATATTCACCTTACATCATCAAATGTTTTATCCAAGATTACTCTTATCAGATATAGTAATTTAATATTATAATTTCTTTCTTCTTCAGTAGGTCATAAATCATTTTGTCAGTTTTTAACTAAATTAAAAAAAGATTTAAAAGCTCTGTAAATTTTATCCTTTGAGATTCTTCCATTTTCTAGAAATTGTGGCTTATTTAAAAATTCATTATTTGCCATATGTTCATTTACTTCATCATTATTATTGCCACTTGACTGAATTATTTTTATGCCATTCTGGAGGGCATATTCACCAATAGTTTTATACAAATTTTGTGTGCCGGAAGCTCCATAAATTTGCTTATTATTTTCATATGTGTAGTAAATGATTGCTTTTGCTAAAATTTTGAATGAATGCATCAATTCTTTTATATCTCTATGGTAAATTTAATTTTCACATCAAAATCATAATATTTGCTACCAATACTACCAAAGTAACTATCATTTAAATTCTGAACAGCCTTTTTAACTTGATAGTAAGGATCAGCTGGTCCTAGACTCATGTTTATAAGTCTAACGCCATAATTATTGTACAAATTTTTAATACTCTCAATTAAGTTATCGGATGCTTCATAGTATATTGAAGCATTTGGATTTATACTAAAATCTGTTCCTATTATAGAAGTAACGGCATATCCGTGATTACTTTTCCTGTATATTTCTTTGGAATTAGTCCTTTTAAAAACAAAGCTACTGTTTTGAGAAAGGAGATGACTTCTATCAAAATCATAAACTTCAATAATTCTTACTTTATCATATTTGCTGGATGAGTAGTTTGTCGGCACTCACTCTCTATCTCATACTCCCAGTTTGTTGTAGTATGGAGTATACATTTTAACTAAACGTTTATAGTCATCTCAGTTGATCAATTCAGAACTGTCTTTATTTAATTTAACTTGATTATTTGCTGTTGGCAACACTGCAGAAACAGAAAAAACTGGAGCAAAAAATAATGGACTTAAAATAAATTTATTTAATCTTTTCATACTAATAAAATTATATATAACTAGATATTTGCGCTTTTTTATAAATAAAAAAGTGAAAATAATTACACACAAATTTATGTTTCAAATAGTTACAATCTTTTAAGAGACTTAAATTAAAATTATGTTTATTTAGTTACATAAATTGCAAATTAAATCATTTTGTATAAAAATAAAATCTAATGTTTGTTTTTATTATGCTGTTTATTATTACAACGGCTTTTAATAGTACTAAAATATATAAATATAGACAAAGGTTGTTAATATTATGAGTTTAATAGAAGTTAAAAATGTAACTAAAAAATATGGCAACAAAGTCGTATTAGGGCCAATAAATTTAAAAATTGAAAAAGGCACTAGTGTTGCCATATTTGGTGCTAATGGCGCCGGAAAGTCTACTTTGTGTGAAATTATTGCTAATACTAAAAAGCAAAGTTCAGGGGAAGTAGAATATGCTTTTGATAGAAAGAAAATCCCTTATAAAATTGGCATAAATTTCCAATCACAGGCATACCCTAATTTTATTAATGTAAAAGAGCTAATAAATTTCTATAAGACCTTGTACACAGGCATTTTGGACAAAGAATACTTTGAAAAAATGATTGATAAATTCAAGCTTAAAGAGCTCTATAAGCAAAAAGTTAATACTCTATCAGGGGGTCAGCGCCAAAGAGTAAATTTATTTGTATCTTTATTTAACAAACCCGAAATTTATATAGGTGATGAAATCACCACAGGGCTAGACATTGAAAGTCAGTTAGAAATGATTAACTTGCTCAAGCAAGAAATAAAAGATAAAGGAATGACTTTGATCTTAGTAAGCCATAATTTAAACGAAATTAAAGAGTTATGCGACAGAATTATTTTCATCGATAAAGGCCTAATTATTGAAGATACAAAAATAGATAAAATACTAGAAAATCACAAAACATTACTAGATTATTACTTAGAAAAAATCTCAAATAGTGAGAAAGAAGGCGACAATGCATAGACAATTTAAAGCAATGTATGCTTTATTATTTAATTATTGAAAAAAGTCATTTCATAACGTATTTTTTGCTTTTGTTTTTCCAGTAATGTTTTTGCTAATTTTAAGTGCTATTCCAACATTTAATGTTAATGACTTAATCCCCGGCATAATTGCTTCGGCTTGCCCAGTTGTTGGAATTGTTTCACTTTCAATGTCTTTTAGTGATCTAAAAGAGACAGTAATATACAAAAGAACATCAGTTTTACCTTTAAAGCCTTGAGTGTTTGTAGCAAGCATAATTTCATTTTATACAATATTAATTTGACTAAGCGCACTGTGAGTTTTTATATTTTCATTGATGTTTTGACACTCAAAATTATAATTAGCAAGCATTAATTTTGGTTTTATTATTCTAGGAATGATTTTTCTCTCAATTATTTGCTCTTCAATTGGCGTTATAGTTGCAGTTATTGCAAGAGATTATAAAATGGCAAATGCTCTTTCAATGCTATTTTACCTACCACCTGCTTGAGTTTCGGGTATGTATTTACCTATTAGTGTTATAACTAAATCAAGTGCATTAAAAATAATTGCGATGTGCTTACCTTTTAGTTATCCAGTAGCAATAATTAATTATGGCTGGAATCAAGGATTACCATTATTATTTGATTCTCCTATTTGAGTGTTCATACTCATATCACTTGTGCTATCAATAGTTTTTGTTACGATAGCAATAGTTACATTTAAATTCAGAAAGAAGGCTTAGCTACATCATTTTAGCTAACAAATTCAATGAAGCGAACAAACGCCGAAATAAAAAACATCGCAAATTATTTCAATGCGGTGTTTTATTTATAAGTCTGTTTTATAGGTTTAGGCAGACTTGTATTTGGGTAAAAATACATTAATGTATGTATCTAAAACATTATAAAAGCCAAATTCGCTCAATATTTCTTCTGCTTCATTTTTATTTAGCGCTATTTTATAGCTATTAATGTCAGTATTCATCTCAACATCAGAGTTTAAAATAGCTAATTTTTTGCAAAAGTGAGCTGATTCATAGTCATTTTCTAAGTATTCCTTAGTTTTGCCACTAATTTTGCCAATGTTCTCATAAATAGCTTCCAAAGATCCAAATTCATTAAGCAAGCTCACAGCCTTTTTAGGCCCAATACCAGCTACTCCCTTTAGTCTATCGGATGTATCACCAGCTAGTCCTTTATAATCAGGAATTTGATTAGGATTAATGCCATATATGTCAACAAATTCATTTATTGTTTCTAGACTATATTCAGTAAAATTTCCTGGATTTCTAACAACTTTTATGATACTGTTATTCTCATTAACCAATTGAAGTAAGTCCTTATCTTTAGAATAAATGTAGTTTTTAAATTGATTATTGTGTTTTGCTATTGTTGCTATTAAGTCATCAGCTTCATAGCCAACTTTTTCAAATCATTTTATGTTCATTGCACTAAGAATTTTTTTAGTAAGGTCAAATTGCTCAAATATTATTTCCGGTGCTTTTTCCCTGCCAGCTTTATAGTTATCATACTCTTCATGTCTCTTAGTTTTACCTTTAGCATCAAAAGCGATAAACATATGAGTCGGATTATAAAGCTTCATTAGCTTAAATAAAGTTTGAAAAAACACATGTACTCCATTAGTAGTTGTGCCATCTTTGGCTACTAGAACACTATTTGGATTATATTTGTTGTATGATGCATAGAAAGACTGGAAAACTAGAAAGTTACCATCGACTAGTAACATAAGATTATTATCGCTATTCATATTATTCAATTCCTTGTCACGAATCTAGATACATTTTATTACCATTTGAGCGAATATGAGCTTCAACTATGTCGCCTTTATTAAGTGGTCTATATTTTGATAAATTATTTTTATTAACAAAAAATGTGTAATTTAAACTTCTGTCACATACTTCTAAAATTACATATGGCTTATCTTTAGGTTCTTTTTTAACAACAATTTCAATGGCAACACTATAATTGCCCTGTATTTTTAGTAAATCAGCTAATCTGTATTTGTATTTTTTTTCGTATTGCACTGTTTTATAGGCATTATAGACGCCTCCCAGCAGTTCTATCTCATTTCGCGATTCTTCTTCTAGATTAAACATAGACTGCATCTCTATGTTCTCTGAGGCTTGTTTATAGCCTTCAAAGTCCAAATTATGTGATATTTCTTTAAATGAAGTTGCTCCCTTGCTAAGTAGATTATATTCTTCTTGCATAAGCAAATCCACGCCTGAAATATAATCCTGAAAGCCAAAGTCTCGAAAAACATTTGCTCTTATAAGTGTATTTATTATTGAATTTTTTAAGCCAGCAAATCTTAGGCGTAGTAATATTTCAAAAAGAGATAAGTCTTTGTATTGACCATTTTCTTTTATGTCTAAAGCAATTTTTCTAATACTTTCAGTTCCTAAACCTTTAATCATGTTAAAAGGAAGGTAAATATCGCCATTATCCACTATAGCCGAATTGGTAAAGTGAGTAATATTTGGAGAATATACACTAAAATTCATATTTTTTAACTCATTAACAAACGAAGCAATTTTAGCTTGGTCACCATATGAGTTTGAAATTAAGGCACTAAAGTAAACTTGTGGATATCTTGCTTTATAGTAAGCCATTTTCATTGTTAAGTATGCATATGACACGGCATGTGATTTATTGAAGCCATATTGAGCAAACTTTTCAATTTTGTCATAGATCTTTTCAAGAGATTCTAAACTAAAGTTATTTTTTAGTCCGCCTTGGAAAAATGTGTTTCTATATTTATGAAGTTCAGTCTCATTTTTCTTACTTATTGCACGCCTTAATAAATCAGCTTGAGCAAATGACATTTTGGCAACCGCTTGAGCTATTTCCATTATCTGCTCTTGGTAAATAATAATTCCATGTGTAGGAGCCACAATTTCATCATAAGCTGGATCTATTTTTTCAATTAAGCTAGGATTTTTTCTATTATTTGCATAATCTTTTATATATTCTTTAGGTCCAGGACGATAAAGTGAAATAATAGCAAAAAGATCTTCA
Source organism: Mycoplasmopsis bovis 8790 (assembly GCF_005061465.1). Lineage (GTDB taxonomy): Bacteria > Bacillota_I > Bacilli_A > Mycoplasmatales > Metamycoplasmataceae > Mycoplasmopsis > Mycoplasmopsis bovis_A. The sequence continues at coordinate 168,094 of NZ_LAUS01000007.1, read as the reverse complement.
AAGTTTTGAATGCCAACTTTTTTGATTGTGTTTTTCATGCCTGAAGATTCTATTTGAAAAAGGCCTTCAGTATTGCCATTATTAAGCAGATTTATGGCCATAGGGTCTTGTAATTCTAGGTCATTTTCATAGACTAATTCGTCAAAAAGTTTGTTCTTGCTAATTCTTTTTTCAATATGCTTAATTTCTGTTAGAGTCTTAAGCCCCAATAGATCAATTTTTAATAAGCCAAAGTCTTCAACAAATTCCATTGGGACTTGAACTTGTAAGAATGAGTTTGTATTTTCAAATACTGGAACATATTCAGTTAAGTCTTTATCAGAAATTATTAATCCTGCAGCATGAATTCCATATTGACGTGGAAGACCTTGGAGCTTAGAAACATGATTTACAAATTTTTCGTGCTCTTTAATTAATGAAACTTCTTTATTAAAGGCAAGGTTTTTTGCGAATTCCTCTTCTATTGATGAATAATTTGCAAATGTATTTATAGATTTACTTATTCTGTTAATATCAGCAAGCGGAACATCAAGCATTCTACCTACATCACGTATAGCTTGTTTAACTCCCATTGTTTGAAAAGTTGAAATAACAGCTACTCTATTATGACCATATTTACTTTGTAAATATGTAAAAATTTCATCACGTCTATCATCTTGAATATCAATGTCAATATCAGGTCATGATACTTTATCAACGTTTAAAAATCTTTCGAATAAAAGATTGTACTTTAATGGATTTATTTTTGTAATTCCAAGCAGAAAACTAATTAGTGAGCCAGATGCACTTCCTCTACCTGGGCCTATAGAAATGCCATTAGCATCAGCATACTCAATCATATCTGATATTATTAGAAAATAGTTTACAAAACCTAGCTCTTTAATTACAGAACATTCATAATTTATTCTGTCATTAATCACTGTTTTATAGGGTGATAAAGCCTTTTTGTGCTTTAGAAGACCTTGCTTTATTTTGTTAATAAAAAGTTCATAATTTTCATCATCAGTTTTGCAAAAAGATGCTAATTTGAGTTCCTTTTTTGGAAAAACAACGTTACAGTTGTCAACAATAAAATTTATTCTGTCTAAAAAAACAGGATCAGTTGTATAGTCATCAAAGTAATTGAAATTATAATTAGCTTCTTTGTTGTTTCCTAATTTCAAAACAATGTTTAGTGTTTCATTATCTTCTATATCAATAAGTCTGTTTTCTTTTACATAAATTGAGTTAGGTAATGATGAATCAGGAGAAGAAATATAGTAATTTTTATTATCGCTAAGTTTGTGGTGCTCATTTTTTGCATATAATCCATTTGAAGGGTGATCAATTATAAAAATATTGTCATTAACTACATCATCTATAGTTATTTCTTGACTTGATTTTTTTAAAATCAAGGAATTAATTAATTTAAACCCATCATAGTTTTTAGCAAGCAAAATGAATCTAGAATCCTCAACATCTAGATCAATTCCAATTATTGGCTTAATGTCATAAATATTGCATTGCTTTAAAAATTCACCCAATGCAAACATATTGTTATGGTCACTTAAAACAACGGCCTTTTTGCCATTTTCTTTCGATAATCTAACTAGGTCTTTAACTTTGATTAATGATTCTAAAAATGAATATTCAGTTGTGTTGTATAAATCTATAAATTCATTCATATGATTATTATATTTTATTAGCAAATTAGAGAAAGCATCAAGCCATATTATTTATTAAAAATAAATAATTTTGTAGCAACAAAGCTGAAGGCCATAGCAATTATGCAACATTATCAACTTAATTGAATAATTCCAAAAAAACCTTTAAAACAGGATTATTGGTTCAGAGTACTGAATTATTTTTTATTATTCCATATAAAAAGATAAAATTATTCTGTCAGAGGTTTATTATGAAGAAAAGGAAAAATATTTTATTATCTACTATTCCGTTATTGAGTATTACTATAGCTGCTAAGTGCAATAATGAAGAAAACAACAATATAAATAATCAGGAACCGCCTACAACAAAACCTATTGCTCCATCAGAGACAATTGAACCAAGGAGACCAGATGTTGAACGCACTGAGCCTGACAATAACGAAAACACAAATACTAAAAACGTTGATTTTAGCGATGTAGAATCATTAAATAAAAATTTAAAAATAACAAATTATTCATATAAAAAGTATGATCCAAAAACTGCTTTTGCTGAAATACAAAAAAGCGAAAACACCTTTTTTAAGGACGTTTTTGACAAGCAATTAATAGATAACTATGCATTAAAAATAAAACCTGAATTTGTGAAATACGATTTTGATAATGGCTTGCTAATTAATCTTACAATTAGCTTTACAAAGCAAAATGTTACTAAGGATTTTGTCTTCACAGTACAAGGATTTAAAAAAGCTGAACAAATAATAAACAATAATAATAAGAAGGAAGACTATATTAGTGCTAAAGAGCCTGATGAAGGAATAAAGAATCTCTACCCATCTTTAATTGCTAGAATGCTACTTTATATTGACAATAAAGAAACATATAGTGATATTGTTAATAACAACAACACAATAAATTATGAATCGTTACTAAATGCAAATGGAAAATATTTTAGCAGTGAAACAATCCCATTTGGACCAGGCACTAAGGAAGCTTTATTCAAATATAATGAAAGCTTAAGAGAAGAATATATTGACAAAATAATTGCTGCTGGATATGATGACAGTGCAGGAACATTGCAATTGGAAGTTGAAATCAAAAACAATCCAGAGAAGAATAATGCTGAGCCAATAATTACCAAGACTTTTTCTTTTGCTGGTTTTAAAAAGGCTGATTTGAAAAATCCAGCTAACAATGTAATAGGTTTTTCCTTAACTCCAATGTCATTTAAAAACCTTCATGTTATTAAAGGCATTCTTTCCAAAATAACAAAAGAAAGCATAAAAACAGGTCAAAATATTTTAAAAGATATTGATAAAAATAGGGCTGATTTCTTAAAGCAAAGAATTATAAGTGAGCTCAATGTTTTTATATCTGACAATTCCAATACATACAAAGACGGCTTTAATCAATCAATTAAGGTTCGTGATTTAGCTTCATTAAGTAATAATTTTCTTCTATACCCTTTTTTCACCTGAATTGGTTCTGAATCAATATTTGACTTAAAACTAGAATTAATAAATAATGATAGTGATAAGCTAAGACTTTCATTTAATATTAAGTTACCAATTTTTGCGCAAGGCGTTGGCGATTTAAAAGATCATACAAACAGCAACAATAAAGAGATTTTAATCCCCGTTTCTGTAGAAACTGGCACAGATCAATTTTCATTTAAAAAATCTTAATATATTTATAAACAAAAAATTGAGCATTGCTAAACTTTTTTTATTCATATAGTCACAAAAGCCCTATAAAACAAGCTTATTAGTCAATTAATAAGTTTTATCACTATAGTTTAAATCTACGACAAAAAGCTTTCTAGACTTTTTAATATATTGGGTAACATTTCATCTCAATCTTTTTTAGAAATTTCATTTATATCTCAGCTATCAGGTGTTATAAACAATTCAGTGTTGTTTGTATTAGGATCTAATTTAAACAAATTGATGTAATCTAAAAAAATATTTTTGTCATATTTGCCATTGTTTCGTTGGCCGTAATCTCCTTTAGCAGTGCTTAATTTATTGCCAAAAGCAGATTTACCAAAATCGAAAGTGTTTATTTTAAAAACATTAAACTTGTTTGGCATTAATTTGTTTACAGGTTCTAGCAATTTGTCTAGATCTATATAGCCTGTTCTAATTTCACTTTCCGAAAGATTTCTTTTATTAAATTTTATTTTCTTTACAAATTCAAAAAACTCCCTAAAACTCATTAATTTAGGCCTGTAAGCAAAATCAATGTCTATATAGTTAAGTAAATCACCAGATTCATTTTTGTTTAAAGTGGCCATTACACTAATATCATCAAAATTATAAAGTTTGTTAAACTTAAATGTCAATGCGTTTATTTTTTTAGAATTAATAATAAGCGCTTCTTTTTTAATGTCAAAAATGCCAAATTTTCTGTGATTATTTATTAGTACAGTGTTGTTAATTTTAGGCAAATCCTTAGCATATTTATAATTCTCAATATAAAAATTTCACGGATCATAATTTCTTGGGAGGATGTCATAAGTTTTATATGTTTCTTCATTGTTGTCATTTGCATATTCAGAAGGTCTTGTGGCTCTCTCTCGGTTTGCAAAAGATATAAGTTTAACTGAATTTTCGTAAACATCTTTTGATAAAAAAGCCGATAAATTCTTAAATTCACTTCTTTTTAAATTAGTTGAATCATTTTTAAACTTGTTGTTCCAAAGATGATTCATATATTTAAGCCCACTAAAATATCTAATATTTCATGGAGTTAAAGCTGTATATGTTAGTTTTGAATTATATTCCTTCACAACTTTAGAATTTTGAATTTTATTTGAATAAAACGAGTCATAAGATCCTATTGTGTAAATCAGGTATGAAAGGTATTCATTTTCAATATTTGGATATTCCTTATTTGCTGCATAAGTAAAACTATTAATTAATTTAACAAAATTGTAAAAAACATCTTTAAATCTTTTCTTGAATTCAGGATCTGCATCAAATCCTTTATATTTATTGCTTAATCTCTCTAAGGTTCCAGTTCATCCTAGAATTTGATTAATTTTTCCTTCATACAATTTAAAGTCAAAGAATTTAAACTTTTCCTCAAAATTTCTTTCTGTATCAGTATTATAGTACACATCACAAGACACAGTTAGTATAGAAGAAAAAATTGGCATAAAAATTGCACCAAGACAGGAGCCAGCATTGGTTTTTTTACTTAGTGCAAATCTCTGTAACTTTCTAGCCATACATTCTCCTTAAGATGTTCTCAGTATTTTTGCTTAATTTGCAGCATGTATTTTTTATATGGTAGCAAAGATATATGTGTCGCGCGGCAATATGTTCATTACATTTCATAGCCATTATATACATTTTCATTATTAGGTTGCCGCAAAGTGCTTTTATAAGTTGAAACTGATCATTTTGAGAAAGAAAATAATCGCTATCAAAATCACTTACTTCCACAATTCAAATTTTATTATACTTGCTAAGTGAGTAATTAGTAGGTCCTCTGTCTCTACCATGACCCCTAGTTTATTATAGTGAGGGCATACATTCTAATTAATTGCTTATAATCACTTTCATCAATAGATATAGAGCTATCTTTGTTTAGCTTAACTTTATCATCAACAATTTTCAAAAGCCCAGAAACGGAAAAAAATTGGGTGAGGTATATTGGGCTTAAAATTAACTTATTCAACTTATTCATTGAACTACATAATTATAATATTGTTAATAAGTATGAAAATATATGAGTGGAAGGGGGTTATCTTCATATTCCAATAATAGCTATTGGGAACTAAAACCGATAAAGAAAAAACAATAGAATTAATTAAAAGTTTCCTATATATGCTATTGCTTTACTTCGTTCAATAAATTCAAGAATGACAAATAATAAATTAGATGAAGTATTTAATGAATCATTTATGTCAGTTGAAAGTCCTGAACTTAAACTTAAAAAATAATGGCTTATCATTAATAAAATGAATTTGAAAAGACTATTCTAAGATGCTTGAATTTATTCAAAATAGAGTTAACAAAATTGATGAAAACAACAAAATTGCAATTGAAGGAATGCTAAAAAAACAATAATAGTAAATTAAATTCATTAAATGATTTTTTATACAAATCAAAGCTAAAAAAATAGCAAAAAGTCTCTATTTTGATTACTTTTAATGTAACAACTAGAGATGTAATTTGTCGCTACCTTACGCAGGAAATTGTGTGAATGTTACTAAAGTTTTCCTGACTTTTTGTAAAAAACAGGCATAAATAGCAGTGCTTTAATATCTAATGTTGGTTTTATACATCCACTTAAGAGATCATTAAAACTTTTAGAAGAAATTGATGCATACAATATAAAAGATAAAGTAAACAGCAAGGATGAACCGACCTGATGCAAGAAGACATTTTACAATGGTCTTTATTACTATGCTTTTAGGAATTTAAAGCGAGCATCAAAAGAAGAACAAGACTTTATGTCAAATAAAAAATTTTCAATTGTAATATATGAAAAAATTAAGCACAAATTCGGAACAATTGCATATGTTTCAGATCAAGATATCACTTGTGAAGATGCGTTGAATTTATACAAGCAAAGATGAGAAATAGAGCTTGTTAACGATTTTTATAAAAATGCATTTGATTTAGAAACTGTTTGACAACATAATGACTACAGTGTTTATGGTGATGAGTTTTTGAATATGCTAACTCTTATAATGGAAACAGAATAAAGAATAAATTTGCTGACTCAAAAATTTTAGAGACTAAAATCTATCGCGATGTAAAGAAAATATTTAAGTAATATAAAAAAAATACAAATGCCATATAAAATGACATTTAGTATGAAACTGAGCTCCCTAAAAAGAGTATAGAGCTCATTGAAAAAATCTTATATAGTTAATTTTTTGGGAAACTTTTAATTATTATAATTCAAGTAACAGACAAATATTAATTCTAGTTTTAGTAGAAGCAAACACTGATCAGTTTATGTTTAAAAAACAGCAAAACAACAGTCAAAAAATCGAGCAAAGCTCAATTTTTGCATATTACATAATGCCAAAAGGTCTATAAAACAGGGATATAACTAAAGTAATGTTTTATAGTTATTGTAAAAAACTATGGTTAAGACTTTTCTAAACTTTTTAATATATTAGGCAGCAATTGTTCTCAATCTTTTTTATGAATATCATTTATGTTTCAGCTCTCAGGAGTTATAAACAACTCGGTGTTTTTTGACTTAGAATCTAGTTTCAGCAAGTTGATGTAATCTAAAAAGACATTTTTTTCATATTTACTGTTGTTTTGGCTACCATAATTCCCAGTAGCAGTGCTATCCAAATTCCCACGTGTAAATTTGCCAAAATCATAAGTGTTTATATTGAAAACACTAAACTTTTCGGCTGATATTTTGTCAACAGGTTGTAGTATTTTATCTAAGTCTACATAAAATGTTCCAATTTCACTTTCTAAAAGATTACTTTTTTTAAATTTTATTTTCTTTACAAAATCAAAAAATTCCTTAAAGCTCATTAATTTAGGTCTATAGGCAAAATTAATGTCTATAAAGTTAAGCAAATTACCTGATTCATTTTTGTTATAGTGTGCAGTTACACTAATATCATTTAAGTTATAAAGTTTGTTAAATTTGAATGTCAACGCATTCACTTTTTTCGAATCAATAATAAGCGATTCTTTTTTTACATCAAAAATACCAAATTTTCTATGGTTATTTATTAACGCAGCATTATTGTTTTCAGGTAATTTTTTAGCATACTTATGTTCTTCAATATATACTACTCTTTCTGGCACATAATTTATTGGAAAAAAGTCATAAATTTCATGGTATTTTTTGTGGCTAGTATTGACTTCTGTACGTGGCCTCGTAGATTTTTCGCGCTTTACAAACGATTCAAGTTTAACTGAATTATCATAGACATATTTTGAGAGAAAAGCTGATAAATTCTTAAAACTGCTGTTTTTTAAGTTAGGCAAATCGTTTTTAATTTCTTCATCTCAAAGTTGCTTCATATATTTAAAACCGCTAAAGTATATAATGCTACCGGGAGTTAAGGCTGTATATGTAAGCTTTGGATTGTATTCCTTAACAACTTTTGAATTATCAATTTCTTTTGAATAAAACGAATCATATAAGTTTATTGTGTAAATCAGGTATGAAATATATTCATTTTCTATCCCTGGAATTTCTTGATTTGCAGCATATGTAAAATTATTAATTAACTTAACAAAGTTGTAAAAAACCTCTTTAAATCTATCTTTAAATTCAGAATCGGTATTAAATGAATCGTATTTTTTGCCCAATATTTCTATAGTATTAGTAGATTTTAAAGTCTGTAGAATCTTTTTCTCATACAATTTAAAATCAAACAATTTAAATTGACTTTCAAAACTTTCTTCAGTAGAGCTAATATAATACTCGCCACATGATACAGTTGATATTGACAAGTACACTGGTATGGTTATCCCGCCAAGGCAGGAAGCAATATTGGCATTTTTGTTTAATGTAAATCTCTGTAACTTACTAGCCATACGTTCTCCTTGAGATGTTCTCAGTATTTTTGTTTTATTTGCGGTATATATTTCTTATATGGTTGCAATGATGGATGAGTAGCGTGATAATATGATCTGTTGTCATCATACTTATCGCTTACCAGAACATTATTTTTGAAAATAATATATTCTCAGTAGAGCTTTAAATACTCTTCTAATTCAGTGTGTTTTAAATATATGTCATAATACTCAGATGATACATCATATGGTCTGTAGTCGAAGATACGCTGCACGCTTGTGTTAGGTTCAGCGCTGTAAATGTGGCCAGCAGGTATTCGGATGTAATGTATCATATAATTCACCTTACCTGCTTCTACATCAATAGAATAAAAAGGAATTTTCTTAATATTTCAGCTAGTATCTTGTGACTTTTTGTGTTTTATTGCATTTAATAAATCTGGCAGTCATTTGTTTCTAAATCAACTAACATACGGATTATTGTCTAAAATGTGTAATTTTCAATACTCTGAAAAAGATTGTTTATGTCTTCAAACAAACGTTAAGTTTAAATATCTCCAATTTTCGCTAAGATTTTCTTTATAGTAAAGTTGTTTTACAGTATTGTTTTTTATAAATTCTTTGCCAAGCTCATGAGGACGAACTCTCTTGATTTCCCCGCCTTCAAATATACTTTTCATTTTTAAATACTTAGGAATACCAAACCCAGTTTTATTTTTAGATCTATTTGATCTCCAATATTCATAGTTGTAAGTCATTTTATCAAAATCAAAATCATCGGAATTTGAAGCCTTTGTAGAAGAATAGTTCGCTGAACTAGCAAGCAGCAGTTTTACATCAGCAATAGATAGTTCCTTCTCTAATTGCCCTTGAAGTCTTGATATAAGTCCCGTTATTAGTGGAGCTGATTTACTGGTTCCATTAAAATTAAACAAGTATGCCATCTTTTCTCTAAAATTTTCTGTGTCTTTTTTTGAGTCTATATAACTTTTAATTTTATGATAATTAAGCTTATAGTAGTTGTTTTTTGTTAGTTCTTCTCTATCATTTTCAAGGGTATCTCCATAAGCAGAAACAAGCGGGTAGGCTCCATATTTATCTTTTGCATATGAACTAAATGATGTTGCCACATTTTTTCAATTTACAGCACCAACTGAAATAATTCCGTCATGGTAGTGCAGACTTTGTCAACTCGATAATGCATCAAACAATTTCCTTTTTCTTATTTCTATATCTGTAAATTCTGCGAAATTAAAGTTTTTTAATCAGTTATCCATATCCTTGAATTTTCAATTCAAGTGACCAAGAGCATTATCTAAAACAAGCCGCATTCTGTTAACCAAATTTATGTTGTACTCTCGACTCTTCTTGTCTGGTCAGTATTTGCTTGCAAAACTCATTACAGAGTTAAAAAATAACTTAAATGTTTCGTAAATTTTTTTCGCTGACAATTTTTCATTTTCTATAAACTCTGGTTTATTTAAAAAATCATTACTAATCATGTCTTTTGATAATTCATCATTATCATTTCCACTTGATTGAATTATTTTTATATCATTTTGAAGTGCAAATTGGCCTATTTTTTTATATTTATTTTCGATATAGCTTGCACCATAAATTTGTTTATTGTCTTCATATGTAAAATATATAATAGCTTTTGTCAAAAGATAAAAGAAGTATCGTTGTTTATAAATTTCATTAACAGACTTTTCATTTTCAGTTTCTACACTATCATATAGCTTGACTGGAATATGTGAATTTGATCCATCAATATTACTGTTAATTTCATCAAAAATACTTTTTGGGCCTAAACTCATATTTATGAGTTTTACGCCATACTTATAATATAAATTCTTGACAGCATTAACAGTGTCAACATTATTTAACGATGTGTAATAAATTGATGCGTTTTGATTAATTCCAAAATCTGTACCAATTATTGATGTCACTGCAAAGCCGTGGTTATTGTAATCTCCTTCATTGCTTGATATGCCAGAATGTGTTTTTATGAATTGGAACTGATCATTTTGTGAAAGTAAATAATTACTATCAAAGTCACTTACCTCCACAATTCCAACTTTATTGTACTTGCTGTTTGTGTAGCCAATAGGGATTCTATCTCTTCCGCGCACTCCTAATTTATTGTAATAAGGTATGTACATTTTAATCAATTGATTATAATCACTCTCCACAATAGATATAGAGCTATTTTTGTTTAGCTTAACTTTTTCATTAACTATTGGCAAAATTCCAGAAACAGAAAAAATTGGTGTGAAATATAATGGGCTTAAAATTAACTTATTTAGCTTATTCATAACGCTAAAATTATAATTACATTAATGGATATTTAAATTTATGAGTGGAATAAGTTAGTGTATCTAATTATGATATTTAAAATATAAACTAAGATTTATAAAAAAAGTGATAGAAATAATCTAGTCACTTTTTCGATTTCTAAACAGGCAAACTTTAATAAATTGTATACCTTAATTAAGATCAGGAACAACAATAGGATATTTAATTTTATCCATATTACTATTCATAAATCTCATTGCAGCATCGTAAACTAGAGGTGGTATGAATTGTTCTTTTTCGTCTGTGCTAACTTCAAAATAAGTATCAAATGCATCGGGTCTCATTGCAAACATTATAGAGCACCTTGCTTTTTTGAATGATTCTATTGTTTCTTCTGTGTATATTGATGAATCCTTATTAACTTGATTGAACAAATCCATTAGTGTTTGTGTTTCATCATTTATGTTCACTAGCATAGATGAAAAGAAGTAAACAATGTCTGCATTAGCAAAAAACACAAACGCTCTATCAGACTTAGCAAAAGTCGCTTTATGTTCTAATATATCATCGCCTTTTATAACAAAAGTCGCATTATTGTTAGTTTTAAGTTTATAGATTTTACCGATATTTATTTTTCCCATACTTGGATTATATTCTAATTGTATAAAGTTAAATTATATTGAAACATAATGACAAAATACATTCACAATGTATATTGCTTATAAATAATTAAAAGTATCATTTTTCAAATTATTGTTTTAATAATTTCAATTCTTAATGATACATATATTTTGGATGCTTTATTTACTTACAAGGCTATAAAACAGACTTGTATGCAAAATAATTGGTTTTTATTGACAACAACATAAATGCATAGATACTAACTATATTCTTGCTTTTCCAACATTAAGCAATTTATGTGGATATATTTATTAATAAATATATTAAAATTTATAAACTATGAATAAGAAATACGATGCTATTGTTATTGGTGGTGGTCATGCTGGGCTAGAAGCTGCATTCGCAATTTCTCACAAAGGTCATAAAACACTTTTACTAACCTTTAACTCTAAAAAATTAGGAATGATGCCATGCAACCCATCAATTGGTGGGCCTGCTAAAGGGATTATCACTAGAGAAATTGATGCTTTAGGTGGAATGCAAGGATTATGAGCTGATTTAGCAACTATTCAGTTAAAAATGCTTAATCTTTCAAAAGGACCTGCAGTTAGAGCATTAAGAGCACAAATTGATAAAGAAAAGTATTCCGAATTAGCTTATGAATATGTTTTAAAGCAACCTAATTTAGACTTATTAGAAGGGGTAGCTGAAGAAGTCATAGTTGATGAAAATGGCTATTTTAAAGGTGTTTTGGTTGAAAATATTGGCAAAATAGAGGCTAAAGTATGTGTCATAACTACTGGTACTTATATGAACTCTAGAATTTTAAGAGGTCAAGATATAACTACTAGCGGACCTGATAATGAAAAAACCACACCTAAGTTAAGTGCATCACTAGCAAAATTAGGCTTTACATTACAAAGACTCAAGACAGGAACGCCGCCTAGAATTTATTCTGATTCAATAAACTTTGATGAAGTTGAACAAGAAGTATTAAGTGATGTTAATATTTCATTTTCATCACGCTCAAATTTAAAGATGCCAAAACAAATAGCATGTTATTTAACTTATACAACCCCAGAAACTCATAAAATTATTGAAGAAAATATACATCGTTCTCCAATGTATTCAGGAGTTATAGAAGGAATTGGGCCTAGATACTGTCCTTCTGTTGAAGATAAAATTGTTAAGTTTCCAGATAAGGAAAGACATCAAATTTTCTTTGAACCTGAAACAGCTGATGGTGCTATTACATATGTTAATGGTTTATCTACATCTATGCCAATTGATGTTCAAGAGTTAATGATTAAGTCAATTCCAGGATTAAGAAATGCAAGAGTCCAAAAATGAGCATATGCAATTGAATATGACGCTTTAGATCCATTGCAACTTAAGGAATCGCTTGAAACCAAACTTGTTCCCAATCTTTTTACAGCGGGTCAAATTAATGGAACTAGTGGCTATGAAGAAGCGGCAGCACAAGGATTAATGGCAGGTATTAATGCAGCTTTAAAATTGGAAGATAAAGAACCAATTGTTATTTTAAGAAACCATGGTTATATAGGTGTTTTAATTGATGATTTAGTAACTAAAGGCACAAAAGAGCCATATAGAATGCTAACATCAAGAGCTGAATATAGATTATTATTAAGAAATGATAATGCTGATGATAGATTAAGCGAATATGCCTATAAATCAGGGATGATTAGCAAGGATGAATATCAAAAAGTTATTGACAAATATAAGTTAATTGATGATGAAATCCAAAGATTAAACTCAACACATTTATCAGGAAAAAGCGAAGTTGCCCTAAAGTACAATATTACAAATGGCTCAACATTATTAAATGTAATTTCTCGGCCTGATGTAGATCCTAATGACATTATTCCTAATTTCCCATACATTGAAGAAATAACGACAATGGTACGCTTGCATGGCTACATTGAAAAGCAAAAATCTGATGCAAATAAAGCGGTAAGGTTAGAAAACTTAAGAATACCTGAAGATTTAAACTACTTTGAAGTAAAAAATATAGCTATAGAGGCTAGACAAAAATTTGAAAAAATTAGACCTGCAACCATAGGACAAGCTAGCAGAATAAGTGGAATTAATCCTGCGGATATTCAAATGCTTATGTTCCATTTAGAATCAAGACATAAGAAGAACTATGACCAAAATTAAAATAATAGCTGTTGGATCATTAAGCCCTAAATTTAAAAGCCTTTATGATGAGTATGTTAAGCAAGTTGGGCACTTTTGTTCTTTGTCATTTTCCGAGATTAAAGAATTTAGCGAAGAAAAGAACACAGTAGTTAAAAAAGAAAAAGAGACCAAATTAATATTTGAGTCAATTTTGCCTAACTCTAAAGTTATCTTGCTTTCATTAAAAGGCAGGCAGGTTGATTCAGTTAGTTTTTCTAAATTAATTGAATCACATACAAACCAAAGCATAACATTTGTAATTGGCGGTTCTGACGGAGTTTGTGAAAATTATTTTGATAATGCACTTAAGCTATCATTTTCACAAATGACATTCCCTCATCAGTTATTTAGAATTATGTTAATTGAGCAAGTTTACAGGGCTTTTATGATCTTAAACAATAGCAAGTATCATAAATAATTTGGTTGTTTTATAGGCTTATAAGTAAGTTATTACTTTATAAATAGGGAGGTGCTTATTCATAAATCAGTTAGTGAAAAACAGGAAAGAGCCAGAAAATTATTTGGTGAAATGCCTATTTCTAAAGCTATATGAATAGTTGCTATTCCTAGTTTATTAGCCTCAATGATGGTTGGTCTATATTCATTTATAGATCAAGTTTTCATTTTACAATTTGTTCCAAAGTATAGTAATGTGTTTGGCAAAAGTGATAGCGAAATCGTTAGTTATTTGACACTTAGCCTGCATAATGTAAGCAATAGTGAATTATTCAAAAGTTATAACGAAATGCTTAATGCATATAATGAGCAGGCAACTATAGCGAATGTTTCAAAGTTAACTGTCATAAATTCAAACACGATAGTATCAACCACAACCGCTTCATTTACTCCATTAATTATTTTTTCTAATGCAATTGTTTATTTAGTGCCAGTTGGTTCATCAATTTATTACACAAAATGTATTGGAAAAAAGTTGGAAAAAACAGGCAAAAACTTATGAGCTACTATGTTTTGAGTAAGTGTTATGCTTTCTGTTCTTTCGTCTCTTATAACTTTTACTGCAATATGGTCAGGATTATTAGATAAGATAGCTGGAATTACAAAGATTGATCCTATAGTAGCTAAAAATGCCAATATTAGTGCAGAAAGGTTGCAAGATTTTTACAATGCTGCGCATAAATTAAGCGTTCAATGAGCAAAACATTACATTTATATTTATGCCAGTGCGACTGTTTTACAATGCTTAACGCTATATTTATCTTATTTTATACGTTCTGAAGGATACAACACTTATGTTATGGTTTGCGGGATTGTTGCAAACTTAATTAACATCGCTTTAGACGCTTTATTTATCATAAATTTTAAAATGGGTGTGCTTGGTGGCGTTGTTGCAACTGTGATTGGGTGATTTTTTAATACATCTGCATACATTATTTATATAGCAGTAAAAGACAAAAAGCAGAAGACGTGGTTATCAATCAAAAGTTTATTTAAATTTAAATTTAACAAAAAATTACTAGGTCCAATCTTCTCACTTGGTTTAGGTGGCTTTTTAAGAACATTTGGCATAGGCTTTTCATTTATTGTAATGAATCTATTAATAGCTAACTCACACTTTGCTATGCCAGAATACTTTCAGTTTTTCTGAGCCAAAGGACAACCAATTGTAAGTTTATTTTTAATATCTATTTTTGGAATAAGCGATGGTGCAAGAAGTCTATTTTCATACAATTACACTCTTAGAAAGTTTGATAGGTGTAAAAAAGTTTATTTATGGATAATGCTTATCGCGCTTCTTTATTCAATAATTGTTTATGTTTTTGTTGCATCTACTGCTAATAATTTGTGAGTGTGAACTCTGAATGTTGACAGTGATAAAATTGAAGGAACTGCAACCTTTATAAGAGTTATTTCACTTAGAATTTTAGCCGTTTCATTAGTTATTAACTCACTCCTTGCTTTCCAAGGAGCAAATGATGTTGAAAAAACGATATTCTCATCAGCTTTCGAGAATTTTATATCATTTGTAATTGTTATTCCGATATCATACGGAATTGCCTATGGTGTCTATAAAACAACCGGAAACAAAGAAATGGCTAACTGAATTATAGTGGGGGCATTTGTGTTTAATTGCTTACTGTCATCATTAGTTCTAATGGGCTTTTCATACTGATTTGTATTTAAAAAATTGGAAAAAATTGACCAGACAAAACTAAATTGAAGTAGAAAAATTGAACATAAATTTTTCGAAATGGCTCAAAAGGCTGAGCTGATTGATGTGCCGTATTAGTGATATTATTTATTCAGTGATATTTTTGAAAAAATAATAAATTAATAGTGATTTTGCATTACTTAAAATTTAAAATAAATAAAATACTACACATTAGCATATTCAATTTATAATTAAAAAAACACACAGGAGGCTTTAATGACATCAATAACCTCAAATATGCACCAAAAATATGATGAAGTTCAAAAGGAACTTAATTCCCTATCAAAAAACGAATTTAAGCAAATGCTTAAAGAAAGAAACACAACTGAAGCTAAGAAAACTTTCTTTTTCTTTATTCTTTCAATTTCATTTTTATCTCTTGCACTCTTGCTATTAATACCACTAATATTATTTAATAAGCTAGATCCTTGACAAACCAAGGAAGCAATTGAAAATGCAGTAGCACCAAAAGCTCAATTATCTGATACTGCAAAAAACGTAAGCTGAGCTTTATTTGCTCTTATAATAATTTTTATGCTAGCAGGCTCTTATATTCTTTCTTTATATTTTTCTAATAAATTTAAAACAAAACAACAAGCATACAAAAGTATTGATTTTAACCCAGTAATTTCTAAAATCTTTACACATGCAAATTTGGACTTTTCACAAACTGATGTTTCTGACAATGCTTCTGCTTTAGCTTTAGAGTTATATAGAAAAGAAGATATGGTAGAAAGTGCTAATGTTGCAAAAACATTTGTTGCCAAAGACATTGATAACAAAAATCAGTGAACTATTAATGAAGTCCATGTATTTAAAAATAACAACATCAAAGAAAATGTTTTATTACTAGAGTGTGCTATTAGCCAAGAATATTTAGATAAATCAAATCACACTAGTTTTTATGGCTTTAACCAATTAAATAATAAAGAAAAATTAATTGGAAATGTTGAGTCTGATTTTGTCGAAATAAGCAGTGAATTAGACTTATATGCTACAAATGATAATCTTTCTCAATCGCTAATTGATGAGTTGAAAAAGTTTGCTGATGAATTTAGATTAGCACAAAACAGCTTTGGATTTATATACAATGAAAAAGATGCTAAATTAATCATCTGATTTAAGTCACAAAATGAATTATTCAACATTATAAAATCAGTTGATGTTGCTTCAACATTATTAAATCATGTTTGAATGCTAACTGAAATTATGAATAAAACTTCAGTTTTAATTTAGTTATTCAATATGACTAATATAGAGAATATGGACTTTGCCATATTTTTTATTTTTCTGAATCATTAACCCTTGTGGAATTTCTATTTTGTCACTATTATTAGTCTCAACTACAATTAAGCCATTAGTAGATAAAAAATTATTTGCCTTTATTAATCTTAAACATTCATTTAATAAGTCATACTCGGCATAAGGCGGATCAACAAAAATATAGTCAAAAATTCTTCCTGTTTTTGACTTTAAAAACGAAAGTGTATTCATATTGAAAACATCAATATTATTTATTTGCAATGAATTAATATTTTCATAAATAATTTTGACTGCTTCTTTATCTTTTTCAACCGCAACTGCTTTCATTGCATAGTTGCTAACAGATTCAATTGCCATTGAACCTGAGCCGGCAAAAAGATCTAAGATAATTTTTCCTTCTATTTGCATCCTAATTGAGGAAAAAATAGCCTCTCTAACTTTATCCATAGTAGGCCTGATATCCTTAGATTTTGGTCAATTTAAATGTCTGTGTCTATACTTTCCTGAAATAACTCTTATCATCTTATTTCCTTTGCCCTTGTATATTAATTATGAAAGCAACATTGTTTTTTAAATTATAATATTTCCATGAATGTTTATGATGTAGAATTAGTTAAGTTGCCAAAGAAAGTTTTAAGGCAAAAATCTGTTAATGTGCCAATTCCATTAAGTAATGAAGACATCGAATTAGCAGAAAAAATGATTTATCACATAGATGATAGCCAAAAAGAGGGCTCAAAGTTTCAAGCAGGTGTAGGTGTTGCTGCTGTTCAGTATGGAATTTTAAAAAGAATTTTCTATATTAATGTTACTGAAGACATGGTTGATGACAAAAAATATGCATTAAGAGATGTTTTTTTTAATCCTGTTGTTATTGCTAAATCTGAATCAAAAATCGCACTTTCGCAAGGCGAGGGTTGTCTAAGTGTAGGCAGAAATATTAAAAATCAATCAGGTGCTGTTTATAGGCATAAAAGAATAGTTATTGAAGCTTACTCATATTTTGAAAAGAAAGTAAAAAGATATGATCTCAAGGATTATCCTGCAATTGTGGCACAGCATGAATTAGATCATTTAGATGGGAAATTATTTATTGATAGAATAGATCCTAAAGATCCATGAGATTCATCTAAAGGCGAATTTATTTAATAAGGAGAAAGCATGAAAATAATAGAGAGTTTTGAAAATGTTGCATTCAACACTTGATCAATTCTAATTCCTATTATCTTAGTTATTTTTATTGTTATATTAGCAATATTCTCAGGTCTTAAGAGAGGAATTTATGGCGGACTAATTATTCTGTTATTTGGCTTATCAGGCTGAATTATAGGGATTTTTGCTGCTAAACCATTAGTTGATGTTATTGTAATCAAAACTAAAATTACGCTCCCAGGAAATAAACAAATTGATGCCGAAATATTAAGAAAAATGTTTTATGGAATTGCAATGTTTGTAATTCAGGCACTGTTTTTAATAGTTGGTGAAATTATTTCATTATTCTTAAGAAAATGAATTAGAAGACCACTCAAAAATATGCGTGAAAATAAGGTTTCATCAGTTGGAAGCCGCTCATTAGGTGCTGTTCTTTCAACTGCAGGCATAGTTCCTTGTGCAATTTTAACTGCCAATGTAACCGGATTATTAACTACAAACAACAAAGTTATTGATGCTAATGATAAAATGCTTAACTATATATCATTTAAAAGGGCTGAAGGAGTTTCGAAATACACTCCTGGACTTATTGCTAGTGCCAAAATTGGCAATGACTTGTTAAATGCTCCAAGTGATTCAAAAGTGGATGAAACTGTAATTGGGGCTTTTGAATGGTATTTACAACAATTTGTAAAGCCTGATAACTATGTGTTATTATCTGTGTCAAAAGATGGACAAGCAAAACCAATAATTAGTGCAAATGCATTAAAAAACATTAACAAAAAAGAAGAGCAAGAAAAAGTTTTACAAGGACTAATTCCATTTATATTAGGTGATAGTTCTGTTAAAAAGAACGGAATTACACTATATTTCAACTTTAATACATCATCAGCTGGCGCATTCAAGTACGATTCAGACTCTGGAAAGATAGAAATAAACACAGACAACAGTGAAAATACACAATTGAAAGTAAAAAACATAGGAAAAATAAGCAATATTTTCCAACTGTATACAACAACTCCTGAATCATTTAGAATATTAGATTATTTAAGTAAATTAGGCTTAAAAGACCCAAAAGCTTCTGAAGGTTTTGATGAAATATATAGTTTAGTAGATCAAACAGAGCCAGTTTGAGACATTTTAAATGCTGCACAGTTAAAATTCAATATGGATCCTAGTTATAGAATAAAAGTTTATGACAGAGAATATGTCAAAAGAATGAAAGATATATTATTTGACCTATTTGAAAAAAACACAGGTGGCAAGTTTAAGTATGATAGAGAAGAGCTTAATGAAGAAAAAATGAAAAGTTGAGTAACTATCCAAACCATACACCAAAAAATATATTGAATAGTTTCATCTGTTATAGATAATGTATTTGTAATCCCTGAAAATGTAAGCAATTAGTTTACATTTTTATTTTTCTTTTAGAACTGTTTTATAGTATTAAAACATAGATTATTCTGTGTTAATTATGCACTAATAAGCAGCAACAGTTCATATTAATATATAATCTATTATATGAGTAATTCTAATTACGATGCAAGTAGTATTCAACAACTAAAAGGTCTAGAAGCAGTTAGAAAAAGACCAGGAATGTACATAGGCTCAACAGATGTCAATGGTTTACATCATTTAATTTGAGAAATTGTAGATAACTCAATTGACGAAGCTTTAGCAGGCGAAGCAAATGAAATTGTGGTAATTTTAAAAAATGATGGATCTGTTGTTGTTTCAGATAATGGTAGAGGAATTCCTGTTGGTAAAACTCCTAGTGGCAAAAGCGCTGTGGAGTTAGTTTTTACTGAGCTTCATGCAGGCGGAAAATTTAATGAAGGAGCATATAAAACATCTGGTGGTCTCCATGGCGTTGGTTCTTCAGTTGTTAATGCTTTAAGTAATAAACTAAAATGCCTTGTTTATAGGGATAAACATATATATGAAACCATTTTTGAAAACGGAGATAATATTGTTCAAAAAACACATATTATTGGGTCAACTAACAAAAGAGGAACTCTAATTCAGTTTTGGCCTAATTATGAAATATTTAAAAAAGCGAAATTTAATTTTGAAACAATAGCAGAAAGACTAAGAGAGAGCAGTTTTTTAATAAGCAATTTATCCATTAAATTGCTTGATGAACAAAGCGGCAAAAGTGAGGAATTTAAATATGCAAATGGCATCAAAGCCTTTGTTGAATTTATTAATGATTCTAAGACTGCATTATTTAATGTTCATTCCTTTAAAACAGTAGTTAATGAAATAGAAATTGAATGTGGTTTTCAGTATACAGATGGCTTTAATGAAACAATACTTTCATTTGTAAATAATGTAAAAACCAGAGATGGCGGTACTCATGAAATTGGACTTAAGTCAGCCATTACTAAAACATTTAACGATTTTGCATTAGATGAAAAAGTATTAAAAGGTAAAAATACATTTGATGGAGAAGATGTCAGAGAGGGCTTAACTGTAGTATTATCAGTCAAGATACCCGAAAAATATTTAGAGTTTGTTAGCCAAACTAAAGATAAATTAGGTACACCTGAAGCTAAAAGTGCAGTAGAAGAAGCAGTAAGTAAAAATTTAAAAACTTGAATAACTGAAAATAAACAAATTGCTAAGAAAATCTTAGACAAAATTAAAAGAGCATCAGATTCTCGCGAATCAGCTAGAAAGGCTAGATTAGAAGCTAGAAAAACCAAAAGTGCTCTTAAAGAAAAACAAATTTTAAGCGGAAAACTGACTCCAGCACAGACTAAAAATGTAAAAGAAAAAGAATTATTTTTAGTCGAAGGAGATTCAGCTGGTGGTTCAGCTAAATCTGGTAGAGATAGAAGATATCAAGCAATTTTACCTCTTAGAGGTAAAGTAATAAACACTGAAAAAGCTAGATTAATTGACATATTAAAAAATGAAGAAATAAACACAATAATTAATGCAATAGGTGCTGGAATTGGTGTTGATTTTGACATTAACAAAATTCAGTATGACAAAGTTATAATTATGACTGATGCTGATACTGACGGCGCTCATATTCAAATATTGCTTTTAACATTTTTCTTTAGACATATGCGTAAGTTAATTGAAGAAGGTAAGGTGTATATTGCACTTCCTCCGTTGTTTAAATTGTCTATAAACAAGGCACAAAAGAAAATTTTATATGCTTGAGATGAAGATGAATTGAAAGAACTTCTGCAAAATAAAATGAAAGGCGCCGAAGTTCAGAGATACAAAGGTTTAGGCGAAATGAATGCCGATCAATTATGAGAGACAACTATGAATCCTGAAACTAGAACATTAATTCAAGTAAGGATTCAGGATGCTGCTTTAGCTGAAAGAAGAGTTTCAACACTAATGGGCGATAATGTTGATTCTAGAAAAGAATGAATTAACAAAAATGTTAATTTCACAATGGAAGATGACTTTGAAATATAGTTTTAGGTAAATTATGAATAAGAAAAAAGAGCAACAGCTAAATGATTTATTATCAAAAATTGTTCAGGAAAACCTTGATACTGTAGTAGCCGATAGATTTAGTAGGTACTCAAAATATGTTATTCAGCAAAGAGCACTTCCTGATGTTAGAGATGGTCTTAAACCTGTACAAAGAAGAATTCTTTACTCAATGTATGATTTAGGATTGCAACATAATAAGCCATTTAAGAAATCAGCTCGTGTTGTTGGTGATGTTATTGGTAAATATCACCCGCATGGTGATAGTTCTATTTATGATGCAATGGTAAGAATGGGGCAGGAGTGAAAAATGGGTCATACATTAGTAGAAATGCATGGTAATGTAGGCTCTATTGATGATGACCCTGCTGCTGCTATGCGTTATACTGAAGCTAGACTTTCAGAAATAGCTGATTATGTTATTGGCGACATTAAGAAAAATACTGTTAAGTTTGCACCTAATTTTGACGATTCAGAAAAAGAGCCAGTTGTTATGCCGGTTCTTATTCCTAATTTGCTAATTAATGGCTCAACAGGTATTGCTTCTGGTTTTGCAACTGAAATGCCACCGCATAATTTAAACGAAATATTAGACGCTGCTATAGCAAAAATAAAAAATCCAGCCATTGAACTTAGTAAACTATCTAAAATTATTCAAGGACCAGATTTTCCAACTGGCGGGGTAATTTATGGAACTGATGGTATTCATGAAGCTTTTGAAAGAGGAAAAGGCAGAATAACTTTAGCTTCTAGATACAATGTTTACTCAGATAATAAGCATAAATATATCGAAATAACTGAAATACCTTATGGAGTTGTAAAGTCCAAATTAGTCCACGAAATAGACTTAATCATCGATTCTGAGGAAGTTGCAGGATTGCTAGAAGTTAAAGATCAAACCGACCGTAATGGTATTAACATTTTGATAACTTTAGATAAAAATGTGAATGAAAATGTAATAATAAATTATCTATTTCTAAAAACACAAATGAGAATTTACTACAACTATAATAATGTAGTTATTGATAATCATACGCCTAAAACAATGGGGATTTCTGCTCTTTTAGACGCATATTTAAAGCATGTTAAAGATGTAAAAGTTAAAACAATTGAGTTTGATTTAATTAAATATAAAGCAAGGTTAGAGATTGTAATAGGATTTTTAAAGGTAGCTAAAATTACTGATAAAGTTATTGAAGTAATTAGAAAAAGCGAGAACTCAAAACAAGGAGTTATTGACAATTTGATGTCAGCTTTTGATTTTACTTTAAATCAAGCTACAGCAATTGCAGAACTTAGGCTTTATAAATTAAGTAAGACAGATGAGCATACTTTCATGCTTGAAAAGCAAGAATTAGAAGAAAAAATTAAGCAATGTGAGTTGCTATTAACTAATCCTGATGAGTTTAATAACTATTTAATTTCTCTATTTAAAGATTTTAAGCATAAATTTGGCAGAAGTAGAAGAACTTCAATTGAAATTGAACAAATAAATTCATCTGTTAATCAAGAAGATTTAGTTAAGGATGAAGAAGTATTTTTAGGCATTAGTAAATTTGGATACATAAAAAAGGTTTCCAAAAAGACATATGAATCTAATTTGATAACTACTTATGGCATTAAAGAAGATGACAATGTTTTATTTTATGACAGTGCTAGTTCATTAGATAAATTATTGCTCTTTACAAACTTAGGAAATTATGCTTATTTGCCTGTTTTTAAGGTAAATGAGTCAAAATGAAAAGAGTTTGGAATTCACCTTAGTGACTTCGTTGATTTATCATCTGGCGAAGAAATAGTTAGTGTTATAAAAGTATCAGATTTTGATGTTACTAATTATGTATGTATGTTCACTAAAAAAGGCCAAGGTAAAAAGGTTTTACTTAAAGACTTTGATGTTTCTAGATTCAGCAAAACTTTTGTGGCTATGAGACTTAAAAATGATGACGAATTAATTAGTGCCAAGCTTTCAAATGGATTAAAAGATGTATTGCTTATAACTAAGAATAATTTTGCTTCATTATATTCAGAAAATGATGTACCTATTTATGGTTTAAAATCAAATGGAAACAAGGCTTGTTATTTGGCTAACGGTGACGAATTGACCTCATTTACAGTTGTAAAACCAAATGATTTGGTTGTGTTAATTAGTCAAAGCAACAAGGTAAGGTTAATTAATGTTTCTGAAATTTCAAGAGTCTCTAAACAAAATAAAGGTGTATCTATTTTTCCTAAAGGCAGGTTAAATAATGCAATTGTCCAATGTGATCCTCTTATAAATGAAACCAAATTATTACTTGTTAATAATCAAGGTCAAGCGCGTTTTGAAAAAATACAGAATTATGCTAAGCAAGCTTCTACAAAATTCATAAATTTTGATGCAGATGACATACGAACAATGTCACTTATTTCTAATTATTCAGTCGCTACTAATGATAATGAATCTCATTCATATGATAAAGAATCATCTGATGAAAATCAGTTAATGAATAAGGCAATTGAAGCAAAAAATTCAATCGATCTAACAATAGATGAAATACTCACAAAAGTTGATGAACTGCTTAAAAAAGACAAAAAGTAATCAATATTATTAAATGACTAAAATAATTGTTTTATAGAGTTATTTGCTCTATTTTTTATTAATTTTATGAAAATTTCAAAAATTGGTAAAATTAATTATGAAAACATTTTTATATTAATAAAATAATGTTATAAGGAAAATTATGAGTACATTGACTAATAATAAGAAGGAAAAGTTTCTTTTTGCTATTGACTTAGACGGAACTTTGCTCTCTTCTAGTAGAGAAAATATAGTTCCTGAAAATTGCATTAAAGCTATCCAAAGAGCTAAAGAAGAAGGACATGTTGTATGTATTTTTACTGGTCGTCCTTGAAGAAGTACAAAGCCAATTTACGACATGTTAGGACTTAATACTGTTGTTTCTAACTATAATGGCGCACAAATTCATAATCCAAAAGATGATAATTTTATTCCTCACATTAAATACTTAAATTTAAATGAAATGCTTTATATTCTTGGCGATGAAAAAGTTAAAAAGGAAATATCAAATTTAGCTATTGAAGGACCAGGATGAGTTCAGCTAGAGCACCGTGATGACGATATTGAAGCAGTTTTTGGCTTTAGTTCAGCTGAAAAGTTTTCTGTTGGAATAAATCTTAATAAAGTGCCTTTAAGCCCAACTGGAATTGTTTTTGATGTTAAAGAAACAACTGACGCCGAAGAATTAAGAAGATATTTAAGAGCTAGATATGGTGACCTTGGTGAATTTTCATATTGATCAAAAGGAGAAGGCTTAACACCGGTTTTTGATATCACCAATGTTACTGTAAATAAAGGAAGAGCGCTATCTTTACTATCTAGATATTATGGCGTCGACTTAGACCATACAATTGCTTTTGGTGATGGGTTTAATGATGTTCCAATGTTCAAAGTTGCTACAGTTTCAGTTGTTTTAGGAAACGCTGCTGACTTAGTTAAAAGACATGCTACAGTTAGATTGAAGAAAACTAACAAAGAAGGTGGAGTTGGAGATTATATAAATAAGTTCTTGGATAATCCAGAAAAAGAAATTGCTAAATCTAAAGCAATGGCACTAAAAATGAGAAAAGTTTCAATTCAGGAAGAAGAATAATTTGCAATTCTTAGACTTAGATGTTGAAAGTAGTCTATTAGTAAATAAAAGCATCATAGGTGTTGATGAAGTGGGTGTTGGTGACTATTTTGGTCCACTTTGTGCCTGTGCTGTTTTTATTGATGCTAAAAATGTAAATAAATTAGCTGAATTAGGAATAAAAGATAGTAAGAAGCTAAGTGACAAAAAAATTAAAGAATTGGCCTCAAAGCTTAAAAATAGCGGCTTAATCCATTATTCATTAGCTCATTTAAACCCTTCAGGCTACAATAAATTAAATAAAAATTACAATGCTCACATTTTAAAAATGTTTGTGCATCTTAAAGCTATTAATTCATTGAGCGCTAAGATTGAAAATGATAAACATGATTACATACTTATTGACAAATATGCATCAGCTGAAAATATGTTAAAGTATTACAATGAGCTAGTTATAAGTAATAACTGAGCTAATTTTAAAGAAATTAATGATGATGTTTTGATTGCAAACAAAGCAGAAACATATAGCATTAGTGTTGCTGCAGCTTCTATATTAGCAAGAGATCAGTTTTTAACATTGATTGCTAAAATGAATGATGAATATAACACTGTGTTTCCACTTGGCGCAGGGTCAAAAGTTAATCAATTTGCCAAAGATTTTTTTGCAAAACACAATTACGATGATGATGTTATAGAAAAAACATGCAAAAAAAGTTTTAAAATGAATATTTTGAACTAACTTCATATGTTATAAATGACTTAATCAATCTGTTTTATAGTAATAGAAGTTAAATTCTATTACTATTTTTAATACCACTTTTTGACGTAATCATACAGCACAATATCTTTTATGGCTTTGTAATAACAAAATCATTATTATAATATCTAATATATTAATTTACCACATGATAAGGGGGTCAGGCATAATAATGAACAAACGAGGAATTATAGATTTATTTGCAGGTGCTGGTGGACTAACTCTTGGATTTACTCAGAATAACTTTGATATATTGGACACTATTGAATTTTGGCAACCTGCAGTTGATACATATAATTTTAACTTTAAGAAAAATGTTGTTGCCAAAGATATAACAGATTCTGAAGTTAGAAATGAACTTGAGAGCAATTGAAGAAACAAAACTGACTTGGTTATCGGTGGCTTCCCTTGTCAAGGATTTTCACTAGCAGGAAGAAGAAGTAAAGATGATGAAAGAAATCAGCTATATAAATACACAATTGATGTAATTAGCAGATTGCAACCATATGGTTTTGTTTTGGAAAATGTAAAGGGAATTTTATCCTTTAGAGAAAGCGATAATGAACTAGTTGTTGATAAGATACAAAAAATGCTAGCAAAAGAAAATTACTACACAAAATTTATACTTTTAGACAGTTCAAATTTTGGTGTTCCGCAAAAAAGAGAGCGTGTAATTTTCATTGGTTGCAAAGACAAAGAAAAGGTTGATAAAGTAATAGAACTACTATCTAAACACAAAGAAAAAACAGTAACTGTTTTTGATGCAATAGCACACTTAGAAGAAGTCACTGATGACAAAGAAATACCTAATCACATATTTTCTAGACATTCTGAAGAAATAAAGGAAAGATTTATGAAACTAAAAGAAGGGGAAAGTCTTTCCAAATCTTTTTCTGATGCTTTTAGAAAACTTTCATATGACAAGCCATCTCCTACAGTTAAAGAAAATCACGGCGGTGTTCATGTTCATCCAGTTTTACCAAGAGTTCTAACCCCTAGAGAATTAGCAAACTTGCAATCATTTCCTGAAAATTTTATATTTTTGGGCACTAAATCTAATGTACTTAAACAAATTGGTAATGCAGTTCCTGTCAAATTATCCTATGAAATAGCTAAAATAGTAAATAAGGTCTTTTTTAATGAATAGTTATTTTGAAGTGGCTATCGAATTACAAAGTAAGCTTGAAGAGATAGTTAACAATATTTTTGAAGTTACTGACAACGAGATAAGCATAAATGTAGAAGATGTTAATATACTTCAGAGAGACAATAATTCTATAAATTCATCAACAGCCATAGGTTATATTTTAGAAGAGTATTTAATTAGAAAAATTGAGCAATATTTTAGTTTGCCTGATTGTAATTTGAAAATTTTAATGAAGCCTAATAACAAAGCAAACACTAGTAGTTATGATTTTTCGCTAATTTATAAAGATCATCTGTTTTACATTAATTTAAAAGCCAATAGAAATGTAAATGATGCTATATCTGCTATAAATAGGCTTTACACTGACTATGTTGAATATGACGGAGAAAGTCCCTTACATTATTTAGTTTTTAAAACAAATTATGACATTGGTAAGTCTACAACAAATAGTCAGAACAAGATAATAATAAAAGGCACCTACTCATATTTTTTAGAACAAATAGATTTTAGCAGGGGCTGAAAACAGGATCACAGATCGTGATCGCCTGGCGGAAAGTTAAATTCAGGTAGGTTGATGGTATCAAAGAACTTTTTTAATGAGAATCAGATTGAAATATCCAAAATGTCATATGAAAAAACTAGAAATTATTTAGAGGAAATGTTTAATAAAAATTTTGCTATTGCAGAATATGAAGAATAATTAATTTTTTCTTCTTGATCAACCCCCCCCCAAAAAAACGGGTATTATTTTTCCAATACTCAAAAAAGGTGCTTTTTGCTTTAAGGATTTATAATTTTTTTAAAAAATATTTTGACATTTTTAAATATATGATATATTTATATCAGTGGCCATAGCAAAGGGGATCACCTGATACCATTCCGAACTCAGTAGTTAAGCCCTTTAGCGCCGAAGATACCAGAGATGGGAAAATAGGGAGCTGCTTTTTTTATTTTCTTTTTTATAAATAAAAAAGTAACTTGTGAAAATTAGAATATTGAAGACAATTTTCTAATATGGCTATTTTATAGATGTTTATGAAATTAAACACTAAAATTATGGTTATTTTCTTATAAGCAAAAGAATAAAAAAGCCCCAATTTTTAATCATTTGGCAAATAATAGTAAAATAATTAAGCTAAAAGTATTTAGTTATATTTTAAAGATAGGGGTAATAATGTCAGCAACAAAAAAATTATCAATTTCATATCTTATAACATATCCTATTGCATTTATTGTTACAGTTGTTTTACTAGCTTTATATGGTAGACAATTATTAGATTTTGCACAACAAAAAGAAGGTTTTACAGGAAGCTTAGCATTATGAACAGTATATCTGCTATATGCCGTGGTTGTTGTGGTTCCTTTTATTATGTTGATAATTAACATATTGCTTATATTCTTTAACGTAGGAACAATAGCAAGAATTTTATTAATAGTTGGTTTATTTGTACCATGATGTTCATTTGTTGGTGCATTAATTGCATTAATAAGACCAGGAAAATAGACTAAAATTCAATTACATTTCTGTTATATTTTTAAGATAAAAAAAATTAACAAAATATTTGGTACATTCAATTAATGTGCTAAAATAATTATCAGTGGCCATAGCAAAGGGGATCACCTGATACCATTCCGAACTCAGTAGTTAAGCCCTTTAGCGCCGAAGATACCAGAGATGGGAAAATAGGGAGCTGCTTTTTTTTATTTTCATTTTTTATAATAAGCAATAAAAAAGTAGCATCAGCAACTTAATAATTTTTAATTTTGGCCCATTTTCAAGGTCAACCTCTAGGAGTTGGCTTTGTTTTTTTAATTAACACTAATGATGAGTTTTCATTATTTATTGAATCATCATACTCAAATGATGAAATATTATCTTTTTCTAATGTGAATTTATTTTTAAATTCAACAATTTCTGAATAATAATTTTTGCCCTTTGGCAGTATAAAACAGCCATTTTGAGCAAGATGATGATTAGCTATTAAATATATTTTAATAACAGAGCCAACTGCACGAGCACATATGTAATCAAAATATGAGTTATAATCGTTTATTTCTTCAGCTCTAGCATTTATTATTGTTAAGTTAAGATTAAATTCATTCTTAACTGATTCTAAAAAGGCGCATCTTTTAGTAATGCTTTCCATAATTACTAACTCGAATTTATTGTCTAAAGCAATTAATAACGGAACTGAAGGAAATCCAGCTCCAGCTCCAATATCTAAAATCTTTTTATTTACAAAATCTAGATTGTATTCATTCATTGCATTTTCAAAAACTAAAATTGAACCTAAAATACCTTGATTAAATATTTCATCTACACTATTAAAACCACAAATGTTCATTACTTTATTCTTTTCATAAATCATTTGTGCATATCTATAAAGCAGGGGTATTTGCTTACTATATTTATTTAATAAATATTCT
Organism: Mycoplasmopsis bovis 8790; assembly: GCF_005061465.1. GTDB lineage: Bacteria > Bacillota_I > Bacilli_A > Mycoplasmatales > Metamycoplasmataceae > Mycoplasmopsis > Mycoplasmopsis bovis_A. The sequence continues at coordinate 138,823 of NZ_LAUS01000007.1, read as the reverse complement.
TTATTTATGTGATTCATTATCTTTTATTTCTTTTGCAAATTTATCATATAACATTGATATAGATTTGCCATTAATTGAACAATCAATAACACTTCCTAAAAATCTATCTAAGCTTACAATTTCTAATTTTTTGTACTTTTCTAATAACTCGTCATTGTCAATTGAATCTGTTATGATAACTTTTTCAACAGCTGGATTATTTTCAAAAATATCAAAACCTTTGCTAAAAATACCATGAGTAGCAGCTATAACAATTTTCTTAGCTCCATATTGTTTTAAAGTTTCAGCAGCTTTAATAATAGTTCCACCAGTGTCAATGATATCATCTATAATAACTGCATTTTGGTCTTTTACATCTCCAATTAGTCCCATTACTTCTGTTTGATTAACACCAGTTCTACGTTTGTCAATAATGCTGATTTTAATATCATTTGAAATTAATTCAGCTAAACTTCTAGCTCTTACGGTTCCGCCGTGGTCAGGGCTTACTACTGTAAATTTTTCATGGCTTCTCTTAATTGCTTTAGCTAAAGTAAAAGATGCTTTTAAGTCATCGATTGGAATGTTAAAAAAACCTTGAATTGCTGAGTTATGTAAGTCAACAGTTATTATTTTTGAAGCTCCAGCAGTTTCTAAAAAGTCTGCAACTAATTTAGCACCAATAGGTTGACGTCCGCTTGCCTTTCTGTCTTGACGGGCATATCCGTAGTAGGCCAATGCAATGTTTATAGACTTGGCACTAGCTCTTTTAAGTGAGTCAATAAATAAATATAAAATCATTAAATTATCATTAACTGGTCTAGATGTGCTAGCAATAATGTAAACATCTTTACCTCTTACTGCCTCGTCACTAACTGGCATAGTTTCACCATCAGCAAATTTAGTTAATGTTAGTGTTGAAAGAGGAATATTTATCATTTTTGATATTCTTTCAGCTAACTTTATGCAATTTGGCATACCAAAAAGCAATGCGTTATTGTTGTTCATAAATTTTGTTTCTCCTTGCTTAATTTTAAGCTATATCAATATTATAAAGCAATACTTTTATATGTGCCTATAAATAGGGATAATTGAGAATAGTATGCAGCACTTGTACGATCTAACTTTATTTGTCATAAACATCTTTTTTCAAGTTATAAAAAACTCTAAAAACACTATAAAACAGTGTTTTTAGAGATAGTGACATTTTTATGGTTTTTGTTTAGTCAGAAAGATCTATTATTTGCTCATATACTTTTGAACCGAAGCTTCCATCTTCTTTTACTAAACGTCATTTAAATAAGTATTTCTTACTATCGGTTTCACCATGGTGTTCAACTTTTATGCCGAATTCACCATTGTCTTTAAAGAATCCAATTGGTGATGCTGAACTATGTGTGGTAACTTTATTTTTTATTTCTTGCTTTATGGTGCTATTTAAAGATAAGCCTGTAAGAACGGCATTGTTTTTGCTAAGGAATGTTCCGCTTACTAATGCTATTGCTCCATTCTTGCTTTTTATAGCTTCATCAAGCTTCTTAGCTAACTCAGTCTTATTAGCATCATCATCAACATCAATTAAGTCATAAGGATATGCAGTTAGTTCATTTAGCTTATATCCTTTTTCTTTAATTTTGCGTTCACTTGAATGCTCACTATTTGCTTTTTCAGGTTCTGATGAAGCAGGCGAATCGCTTTGAGTTCCAGAATCTGTATGAGATGTGCTTGATGAGTTTGAATTATCATCTGTGCTTGTTTCTGCATCCTTCATAATAGGTTTTTCGTGATTAATAGGGGGAATTAGTCCTGGATTTATAATATTATTTTCATTTATCAATGAATCTTTAAATCCAGTGACTACAACTTTGTTCGGCAATGATTTACTTTTATCTTTATTTATAATTCTGTATTCAACTTCTAGGCTATTGTTTCTTTGAGTAACTGATACAAATTCAAGATTTATGTGATCAGGTTTAGAAACTTTAGCATGCTTTTCTATATTGTGTATTGTAACATCACTTGATAGTAAAGAGCCTTTGTTTTCTATATCAAGTAGTATATTGTATTTGTCTTTGTTTGGCGAGTAACAACTAGCTGAAATAAGAAGGGGGGGGGGGTTATAAATATACCTGTTTTAAGGGCTAATTTGCTAAGCGCGAGAAATTTTGTTCTTAATTTTTGCATGGTTAGTTTTCCTTTTTTAAAAAAATATAAATAAAATAAATTGCTTGTTTGTAAAAATTATATTTTATTAGAAAGCAGCATGCCAAATGAGCCTTAAAAACAGGCAAATTGACATTTTTGCATAAAAAAATTCAAAAATGTTTTCCATATATGCTTATAAAACAGGGTTATTGATAAAATTAATTAATAGCGAAACAATAATTGCGCTCTTTTTGGCTTAAGATTGTTCCTTTTAATTAATTTATTCTATTTATTATTCATACTTAATTTGATAGGTTGCATATATTTTTAATCTTCTATAAAGCATCTGTTTAGTAATATTAGCATCAATTGCATAGAGAAATATAAAGATCAAAAATAGTTGCCACGTTAGCAACTATTCATTTATTAAGACAAATCAATAATTTGTGAATAAACCTTGTCTCCTGGTCTTCCATCTTCTTTTATTAAGCGTCATTGCAATATGTACTTCTTGCTGTTTCTATCTCCATGTCATCAAACTCTGACGCCTTTTTCTACAGTGTTGAAAAAGTAACCCAATGTCGGCTCACTTGTATGAGTATTAATTCTTTCTTTTATTTGAGGACTTAATGATTTATTGGTAGATAGTCCATCTAGCCATCCATAATTTGGTTTAGGTCGAGATAGCCCTCTTACAATTGCTATTGCGCCTTTGGTATTTGAACGCAACGTATTAATTATTGCACTATCTAGTTTCTGAGCAAGGGCAGCTTTGTCTGCATCTTCATCAATAGTAAACAAATCTTCTGTATATGCAGTTAGTTCATTAAGTCTATATCCTGTTTCTTTAATTGTTCTATCAATTTTTGATTCGCTATTTGATTTTTCTTTATTGTCAGGCAATGATTCAGAGTCTTTAGAAGAATTATCCTCTGATTTTTTTAACTTATCTGTATCATCTTGTGATTTATCTTTTTGATTTTCTTTATCTTCTAATTCTTTTTTATTAATCGGCGGAACTGGATTAGGATTTATAGAGCTATTGCTGTTGGATATTGTGTCTTTAAATCCTGTAATCAAAACTTTTCTAGGCAATGTTTTACTTTTATCTTTATTAATAATTTTGTATTCAACTTCTAAACTATTACTTCTCTGTGTAACTGACACAAATTCAAGATTTATGTGCTCAGGTTTATTTATTTTAATATGGTCATTTATGTTACTTAGTGTTATATCACTAGATAGCTTTGCGCCTTTGTTTTCTACATCAAAAGTTATGTTGTGTGATTTTTCGTTTTGTGTGTAACAACTAGCCGAAATAAGAAGGGGGGGGGTTATAAATATACCTGTTTTAAGGGCTAATTTGCTAAGCAGGGGAATTTTTGTAATTGATCTTTTCATAGTTAAGTTTTCCTTTTTTTAAAAATATTAATAAAACAATTTGCATGTTTGCGCATATTATATTTCAAGGAGAGTTTATAGTGCAAATGCATTAATAAAAGCAGAAAAATTAGCAATTTTGCATAAATAATTTCAACTTTTTTCCTTTTTGTACTTATAAAATAGGTTTATTGGTAAAATAATTTTTACACATTTCAAGATTTAATGATTTTAGTTTTTAAAAATATAATTTTTGAACAAAAAGCACACATATTTTATGTGCTCTTGTCTTTTAATAATCGTTGCATATTTTTTATCTATGAAAGATCGATTATTTGTTCATAGACCCTTTTGCCTGGGGTTCCATCTTGTTTAACTAGAATTCATTTAAATAAGTATTTTTTATTTTCCTTATTGCCATGATGTTCCACACTTATTCCGCTTTCAGAAGAATTAAAGAAATAGCCAATTGTTGCGTTTGAACCATGAGTGTTGATTTTTTCCTTAATATCCTTATTTACAGAGCTGTTTATTGATAACCCTTCCAATTTTAAATTATGAGTTTTAGTAAAAAATACCCCGTTTAATAAAGCAATAGCAGCAGATGAATTTGATGTAGATTTTTTATCAATTGCTTCATTTAGCCTTTTAACAAGTTCTTCCTTATTTATGTTGTCATCAAGCTCAATTAAATCATAGTTATATGCAGTAAGTAGATCTAATCTGTAGCCACTTTCTTTAATTTTTCGTTGATACTTTACAGTTGGTGTTTCAGAACTATTCGGAAGTTTATTTATTGGTTCGTTTTGCGGTGTACTTTGTATATTAGGATCACTATTTATATTATCTTCTGGTATGCTCTCTAATCTGATTTTTAAGTCATCATTCAATGGTTGTGATTTATCAATATATGGTACTGTTTTAGGATTTATAATTATGTTTTCAGGTGCATAATTCTTAAACCCTGTAAGCAATGATTTCTTTAGTTGTATTTCTCTTTTATTTTTGTTGATTATTTTATACTCAAGTTCTAAACTGTTGTTTGTTTGTGTTACTGAGGTAAATTCAAGGTCAATATATGATGGTTTATTAACCTTAATATGATCTGAAACATTGTGAAAAGTAATATCACTAGATAATTTAGCAGCTTTCTCTTTTATTTCAAATGATATGTCATAATTTGCTTCATTTGGCACATAACAACTAGATGAAACAACAAGAGGTGTAGTTACAAAGAAGGCTGTTTTAAGGGCAAGTTTGCTAAACAGGGGAATTTTTCCATTCGTTTTATTCATAATTTAGTTCTCCTTTTTTTCTATGTTTCAAGAACATATTTTATTGAAAAAGATGAAAATTATGGAAATAAAAAGTGCCAAAAAATGACACTTTTTCCACATTGAAATAGTACTTTTAGTAAAAGGTAATCATAGACATTTAAACTGCTATATTAGACTTCAGAATACCCTTATTAACAAATACTTTATTGCTTGGATTAATAATTAAATCAATTAATTCTGGATAGTCACTAAAAGGATTTCTAAGTCCATTTTGATGCTTAGCAATTTCATTATTTCTTACTACATCAAACAAATTAATTTGGTCTTTTTTGGCTCATTTAGTATATGTATCAAAATATTTATTAACTAATGGTTTATTATCCAAAAATTTAAAAACATCATTACCTTGACTATGCATTTTATATCTGCTAGCATGTGTTATAGCAAAGTAAAGATGCGCTCTAGCAATATCGCCCTTAAATTCATCTATTGGTTCAGCTAAATAACTATCTATTTTAGTTCCATTTTTAGATGTAAATATAGCATTAGTTACCTTACCAAAAGGATAATTATCCCTTTTATTATTTACTAAAATATCAGTAGGTCAAACATGATGAGCATCTTGTCTAGCAAGTTTTTCTTTTTTAAATCACGATTGAGGCACTAAATGTTCACGGTTAAAGCCTAATCCTTCACTTTTAGCTGAAGAACCAGAATCATTAAAAGAATAGTTATAAGGATCCTTGCCAATAGGATTTTCTGAATAAATATCCAAAAGCGACCCATCTTTTTCATAATAAAGATCCTTAAAAGCGTCCTTATAAATAGTTTTTAGGTATCTATATGACTTAATTCCAGATAAATATTTATGCTGAATTTTAATTAATTCACTATATAGTTTATTTCCATTTAAGCCTTCTAAACTGTCATAATAGTTACTTTTTTCATAAAATGATCTTTCCGGAATTAAATAATTATTATCTGTTGCGCTATTTTTGTTGTCACATCTAGTAGATGATAAAACTGTAAGTGATAATATAGGTGCGCTTATCAATCCTAAAGATGCTAAAAGTTTATGCTTAATTATTTTGTTATTAATCATTGTGTCTTACTACTCTCTATCTAATTACTATAAATTATAAACATTTAATATAATTGAATTATTGTTATGTAAATAGTTTAATTAATGGGGTAAATTTATGAATATTAATCAAAAAGTTGTTGCATCTATGCAAGCAATAGCTTTAGACTCAATAAATAATGCTGGCGGCGGTCATATCGGATCTGCAATTGATATTTGTCCAATAATGTATGCTGTTGTTGCTAAACATATGAAAATTAGTGCCAATCATCCAAAGTGAATTAGCAGAGACAGACTAATTTTATCTGCTGGTCACGCTTCAATGTCATTTTATAGTATGATGCATTTTTTAGGATTGCTTTCATTGGATGAAATGAAAAATCATAAAAGAAAGCATTCCAAAACACCATCACATCCTGAAACTGATGCATTTGATTTTGTCGATGCTTCAACTGGTCCATTAGGACAAGGCATTGCAATGGGCGTTGGTATGGCAATAGCCGAGAAAAAAATGTCTCTTAAAATTAATAAAGGCAATACTAAGGTTATTGATAACTATACATATGTTATTGCTGGCGACGGATGCTTACAAGAAGGTGTTGCACATGAGGCACTGCAAATTGCTAGTGTTATGAAACTAAATAAATTTATTTTGATTCATGACTATAATAAAATTCAGTTAGATACAAAGGTTTCTGATGTAAGCAATGTTGACCTATTAGCCTATTTTAAAGCCTTAAACTTCAATGTAATTGAAATTAATGAAGCTTCATATGATAATATTGATAACGCAATTACTGAAGCCAAAAAATCTGATAAACCAACTTATATTATGGTACACAATATAATAGCCCCATTTACTCCATTTGAGAACACCACAAAAGGTCACCATGGCATTTTAAACAATAAACAAACAATAGAATTTAAAAAGGCAATTGGACTAGAAAATAAAGTGCCTTTTGAATATGATTCAGATGTATATGAATATGGCAAGACTATAATGGCTAATAAGGCAAAAGACTATGAAGAATGATTAGTTGAGTTAGATAATCATAAACAACAATTCCCATGAATTCATTCTTTATTATTAGAAACTATTAATAATGAAACAAATTATGATTTTTCAAATATCCTTGTAAAACAGGATGATTTGGCTATTAGGGATTATTTTAAAGCATTTAGTGAAATAGTTGATTTTTCATATCCATTTTTAATAGGTGGAGCTGCTGATGTTGGTTCATCAACCAAAGTAAGGTTCGCTGATTCGATACTAGACTATGGTCAAAGAATTGATTATGGTGTAAGGGAATTTGCAATGACTGCAATTAATAATGGCATTAATTTATATGGCGGATTAAAAACAGCAGATTCAACTTTTTTAGCATTTTCAGATTATGCTAAAGGAGCGCTAAGATTAGGTGGAATAATGAAACTTCCTGCAGTGCATTTATATTCGCACGATTCTTATTTAGTTGGAGATGACGGCCCTACTCATCAACCAATAGAGCAAGTTACTGTTTTAAGATCTATTCCAAATGTATTGGTAATTCGTCCTTGTGATAAATATGAATTAGTAATGGGTTTAAATTATGCATATAATAATACAAGCACACAAGTAGCAATTATAGGAACTAGACAACCAATTAAAACAATGCACTCAAGCAAGTTTTCTGAATTTATGGCAGCTAGTTTTGTATATAAAAACAAGGAGTTTGATATATCAATTGTATCATCAGGCTCTGAAGTTGAATTAGCCTATAAAACAGCCTTAGAATTAAAAAATCACGGCATAATTGCTAATGTTATATCAGTCCCAGTGTTACAAAAATTAGTTGATAATGATGAATTAGCTATCAGACTTAAATTAGATAAAAAACCTATTTTTGCAATAGAAACCTCAAACGATCCACTATGATATAAATTAAGTAGATATAACAAAATAGAAGGTCATTTTGCTTTTGAATACGGATTTTCTGATAAGGGAAATGTTGTATACGATTCTATGGGTTTTAATGTCGACAATATTGTTAATAAAGTAAAACAATTCTTGACAAAAAACGTTTAAGAACAGGCATAAAAATCAAAATACAAAAAATGGACCACTTTTAAAGCCCATTTTTTATTTTCTTAAAATGTGTATTTTTCAGGATGCTCTTTCATCATTTTAGTAACAAATTCTTTTTTAGGCATTTTGCCATATTTATCCATTAATTCCTTGCACTCTTCTAATTCTGCAAAGGCTCATTTTTCATCTTCAAAGCCTAATACTTTAGTTAAGTTTGGCTTCTTTCAGTTTTTGTAATTATTAAAAAATGTTTCTATATCTAATAAAAATGGTTCTGGCAATTCTTTTAGACTATTAATATTTGCTAAACGATAATCATCATCATGCACAGCAATTAACTTTGTATCAGTTTCGCCTGAATCATTCATTTTCATAGCGCCAATAACACGAGCATTAACAACAACGCCAGGAATAAATGTTTCTGGACTGTATAATAAAACATCTAATTCATCACCATCTCAGTCTAAGGCATTAGGAATAAAGCCATAGTTGCAAGGATATTTAAAATCTCCTCTTAAAATTCTATCAACATGAATTTGTCCATCTTCACGATTATATTCATATTTTATGTTTGAATTTTTAGGTATTTCAATTTTAATTTCTATTACATTTGACATAGTGTAATAATAATACTAAATTATTATTTTAATGTATAATTAAACCGATTTTTATTCTAATAAAAAGGGAGGCTAAATATGGCTAATATTAAATCAAAAGTTAAAAGTATCGCAAAGCAAGAAGAATTTAGACAAAGAAACAATGCAATGAAAACTAGAGTTAGAAAAGCTATAAGAGCTGCTAGAGAAGCAGTTTTAGCAAAAGAAGAAGGCTTTGAAAAGAAAGTTTCTGAGGCTCACTCAATCATTGCTACAGCTGTACAAAAGGGAATTTACCACCCAAATAAAGGCGCAAGAAAATCTTCTCGTTTAGATCACTTTGTTAATGAACAAAAATCAAAACAATAGTAGAAAATTTAGCTTCTAAATTTCACACAAATTATTTCTAAAGTCAAGCGCAAGCTTGATTTTTTGTTATTTAAAAATTAGCATTTTCCTATCGGTCTATAAAACAGTCTTATAAAGTTTTAAAAGGATCAAAAAACGGTATTGTTATTCCTTTTTCAGTAACAAAAAATCTTTTGTTGAAATTCAAATTATCAAATGCTTTAAATTTATCAATTTCTGAGTTTAAGATAATAAATTTAGTGTATCTTTCAACAACTAGATCATTAACTAAATCATGTAGATAAACTCTCTGAGTTCTATGACCTAAAAAATAATAAAATCAGTGCTTTTTACTATTTCCTCAATATATTAAGCGCTTATAATTTTTAAATTTGTATCAATAATTTATTTTTTCATTGCTAGTGCCCACAATAATATTTATTTTTATGCTTGAACCCTGAAATTTATAATAAGGAGCTAAGGATTTAAAAGACAAATTTTCAGGCAATAAAAAGTGATTAGGATGTTTTTTTAACAAAAAATAAAAGTCTTTGTGTCACAAACACACCTCAATATCGTTAATTAAAAATAGCTCGGGCCTATTTTTATATTCATAATAATTGCTTAGTCCTAAAGAGTAATTTATGCTTTCAGATTCCAATAATTTTTGTAATTCTCTAAGCACTTCTATTGCAGTTGTTTTGACTATCATTTGCATTAATTATAAAAAAATCAATATATAATATTACTAATTTTATTTAAATATAAGCTAACCTTTGTTAGCTACTCACTTAAGTACCTAGGAGCATTTATGGGAAAGAAAAAAACACCATTTTTCGAGCGTCTTTTACAAAAAAATGCTGAACAAGAAAATAAAAACAAGACAACTGGCAAAAGTAAAAAAAGTAGAAGTTGAAAAATAGCAACAACTTCTACAGTTTTGGTTTTAGCTGTAGCTACTGGTATAACTGTTCCTCTTGTAATTAATTCAACTAAAAAGAATTTTATTGATGGATATGCATCAAACACAAATGTTGCTAGTGCTAAAATTGGCGATCATAATCTAGATCTAAACTTTGCAGACTTTAAGGATATATACCAAAATCATGATACTTCTACATCTGAAGAGAGATTAAAGGAAATTGATAAAATCATTCTTTACTATCTTTATGATCAAGAACAAAAGGCTTCAGCTGAATACCAAAAGTTGTGAAATGATTCAAAAAGAAGCGATGAAAAAGACAACAATTCTTTCCGTTTGCCAACTTTAGACGAACTCAAGACTAAATTCAAAAATGAGCTTGTGGATATTGAAAACAATATGAAGCTTCAATTTGGTACAGCTAACTGACAAACTGAGTTCAACAAGCATTTGGTTGAAAAATATAATGGCGCTAAAAATATTGATGAAGCGGTTGAAAACAAAACTTTTGAACATATAAAACCAGATGCCTTGCGTCGTTTTAGATTAACTAATGGTGATTCTAAAAAAGATGAAATTGAAAGAAAAGGAAAAGATGGTAAGCATGTTTTTGGTTGATGACACAAAGACAACAAAGAAAGTAAGTTCATTGAACTTGATGATAAATCTAAATTAGCTTTAGCAACAGATAGTTTTGTTTTTAAAGATTCATACAAATCAATTAGCCCTTTTATTGATTCTTACATTGCAAACGAAAAACCAAGAATCATTAGCGAATTCACTATTCCTGGCATTGCTCCTGCTAAGAAGAATGAAAAGTGAAATATTGATAAAAACATATTTCTAAGATATCTTTTCTATGCTAAACAAGGCACTTTTGGACTAAATAAAGTTACTGAAGGTTACAATGTAGTTAAAGAAAAATTTAACTCATTTGATCATTACATCAAATCTGTAGTAGATAAGGCGAAGGGAAATAATATACTTCCTGATGAAGCAATTCAATATTCATCAATTCTTAATATGTTCTCGACTAGTAAAGAAGATATTAAGAAAAACTGAGGTACTTCGGGTTTAACATCAATATCAGAATTAGTAACTGGAGACAATTTCCAAAAATTCCTAGCAAACAATCCAAAATTGTTATTTGGCGAAAACTATAATAGTGGAACAAATAGCAATAAACCTAAAGAGATTGATTTGTTTGAAAAAATTAAAGGAATTAGGGACGAAATAAACAAAGTAGCTAATATAGGAAATGGCACGAGTGGTTCATCATCAAGCGGTAGTTCATCTAATGGTAATGGTTCATCAATTTCAGATAATAGCCAAGCAGCAGAATACAATACTAAGTTAGAAAAATTCTTCACTGAAGTTAACGAATCACAAAGCAAAGGTTTAACCGAAAAAGTTTTTGAAGAAAATATACTGAAAAAATTTGTTGAAATTTTTGAAGAAAAAGAAAAAATTCAAACAGTTTATAAAGTTAAATTTAATGGTAATAGTATTGGTGCAAAAAATGTAACAGGAATCCTTTCTCCTGAAGGTTTTAAGTTGTTAATATTTGGCGATGAAATCAAAAAAGATGACTTAGTAAAAATGATCAAAAATGATTTCATTTTAAACCGTAAGTATGAAAAGCAGTTGGGTGTTAGATATAATGCATTGCAAAAACTAAACAAACAACTTTCAAGAAATGAATATATTTTAAAAATGTTGCAAGACAATGAGTTTAAAGAGTACCTTAAAACACAGAACAATAATTTTGCAACTGATCAAAGTGGCAAAAAGTTGGAAAATGTCAAGTATAATGAACAATCAATCAAAGATTTAATTACTTCTTCAACTGCTGCAATTCAGTTTGATAAAATTTCTAATTTCATTAAGTTATCTAAAGATGCTGCTACTTGAATAGAAACTAGAGCCAAAAATAACTATGATGAACTATTTGAATTAAAAGATGGTAAAGCATATTTCAAGCATAACAATGATAAGACAGCTGCTTCACTTGTTTTAGAATACTTGAAAAAAGAATTTAATTTAGAAGCTAAATAGCAGGAGGAATAATGAAAAAAATTAGTAAAAAATTATTAGCATCATTAAGTTTGTTCACTATTCCTTCAGTCGCTATTATTAGTGCTAAATGTGGTAATGATGTTGAAACTACAGAAAGACTAAATCAACAAAAAGATCTTAAAGACGCAAAAAGAGTTGCTGAGTTAGAAGAAATTTGAAACAACTTTGCTCTTAGTTATATTTACAACCTAAAACCAAGCAATAAACACGATGCTATAAGTTGAAAGCAAAATTTTGAGAAAGAATTTAAAAATCAACAATCTAAATTATTTAAAGATTCTTATGAAGCATACAAAATTTTTGCTTTAGATCAGCTTTCTAAAAATGAATATTACTTTGTTGAAAAATCATTAGAGTGAAAAAAGAATGATGTATTTAAGTCTAACCCTTTTGACTGGATCAGCACAAAGAATTTTCCGGGTGAAACAGATCAAAAAGACTTTATAAGAATATGAATGGAAGATAAAACTGGCATAAGAAAAGAAATTAACAATATGCTTTTAGTAAAGGCTTATTTTGAGATTTCTGACTTAAAGAAATTACAAACTATAGCAAATAACATTGCTAATGCTGGTAAAACTGAAAAAGATAAATCTAAAGACCAAAAGTTTGAATATTTTGTTGATGGCAAGGACGCTAAATTTGACCTAAATCACTATAATTTAGTCAAATACGCCTTTGAAAACAAGTACATTCAATTATGAAAGAGAACTTTTGATGATAAAACAACTTCTAATGATCTTTTCACTAGAAAAGAAATAAAGAACACTATCTCAAATAAAGAAGACTTTAATGCATTCTTCAAAGATACTGCTGAAGCTGAAAAGAAAGCTAAAGAGTGAGAAATAATAACTAAGAATACTGAAGACAAAGAACTTCAAGGTTATGTAGGCATTCAAAAAGATCCAGGAACTTATGGTCTTAACTGAGATGAAACTGATAATAAGAGAAGAGTAACTGGCTCAGGAACTTATGGTGCATATGATGCATTAAACTCTATTTTGATTAGCTTTAGCGATCTAACATCTAAAAAATCATCTGTTGGAGTAAAAGACAAAGATGGCAAGTCAATAGTTTCATATATAAATCAAATTGTGCCAGTTGGTAAGAAGGTTAAGCTAAAAACTAAAGAAGATTACACTAAAGATAAGGTTGACGATTCAAAACTAAAAGAAACTGACGTTTTATCGTTTGATGGAACAATCTATAAAGATAATTTAAATAAATTGGCCTACTTGTTCTATGGAAAAGATACAAAAAACCTTTTAGAAAAAGCAATTGAAGCATTTGCTCATTTAGGTGTTAAAATTAAAGTTAATAAAGAGATTGCACCTCTTTATGAACAATTAAAAGACAAGGTATGGGTTGAAAAATAATGGATGATTTATTTTTAAAAATAATTAGCGGTGAAGAAGAAGGAAAAATCTTCTACGAAGATGAATACTGTGTTGCTTTCTATGACAAGTTTCCTATTCAACCAGGACATTTCCTAGTTGTACCAAGAATTAAGAGCAAAAATATTACTGAAGCTGATGATTTTACAGCTGGTCACTTAATTAACACAGCTAGAAAATTAGGAAAACAAGAAGTTTTAGACAAAGGAATAGCTGGTTTTAAAATTTTAATCAACACAGGCAGAAGTGCTGACCAAAGCATTTTCCACACACATGTACATGTAATTCCTTATAAGGAAAAAAGTAAAGACAACTAATACAAGATGGATAATTCTTCGAGTGAAGAATTATTTTTTATTGCTAACAACTACTGTTTTCTTTATAAATCTTTGCTTATTTTTTGGTATATTTATTCATAATGTAGAAATGAGAAGTATGAATAAAAGAAAACTATTATTAATGTCTTCATTAATGTCAGTTGCCCCTATTATGGTTGCCACTAAGTGTAATCCTGATAGTGACAATATTGTTGAATTTAGATTAGGTATTAAAGATCTAAATTTAAGATTTGCTAATTATGGCGCATTTAATAGCAAAGAATTGGACGGAATGCTTAAGCAAAAGCCTCTAAAAGACGGGGAATTTACAGTTGTTTATCCTAGCCAAGAGGAATTAGAAAAAGAAGCTAAAATCATTAAAGAATTCTTTGAAAAAGAGGAAACTAAAAAAATCCCTAGCTATCAAACAATTTACAAAGAAACTTATGAAACAATTGTTTTGGGCAAAAAATCAGTAATGCTTAGTGACTTTACAAATGAATATTTATGATCTCGTGATTTAGTTAAAATTGTTGATAATGGTAGCATAAAAAACAAAAATAAGCTAAAGCTAATTATCAATCAATTTATTGATAATGCAAATGGCTCAACAACAGCACACTTTAGAATTGAACACAGTGATGATCAAAGAATTTATGAAGTTGTTGGCGATTCAAACGGATACATAATTCAATTTAACGGAAAGCTAAAAACCATTTCTCCAAATCATTATCATCTTACAAAAGAAATAATAGAAAATAATAAAGACAATCTAGCCGTTTTATTAAAGGCTAATGAAACTACCCAAAGAAAATAAAAAAATGCCGCTTGGCATTTTATTTATATGAAAATGTAGAGTTAAATAAAAAGATTATTTCTTTTCTTTGTGAAGAGTGCTAGCGTTGCATCTTGCACAGAATTTCTTTAATTCTACTTTTTCAGGTGTATTTTTTTTGTTCTTTTTGCTAATGTAGTTTTCCATTTTGCAATCAGTACAAAATAATGTGAATCCGTCTCTTGGCATTATAAATCTCCATTTATTTAACTTATTTTTGTGTATTGCCTAACTAATATTTACATATTATAGTAAAAAAAGCAAAAAATGCATATATTTTGTCTCATATTCGCTAATTTTTGGTAATCCAATATTAAATGAATTAGTATTACTCTTATAAAAAATTATCAATTATTTATATCTAATGTAATATAGAAATAGGAGAGCAAATGAAGTTAAAAAACATTGAACTGTTTGCAGGAGCTGGTGGCTTAGCATTAGGTTTAGAAGAAGCAGGATTTGATCATATTGGGTTAATAGAATTTGATAAGAATGCTTGCCAAACTTTGTCAATTAACCGAGCAAAATGAAATGTTGTATGCGATGATATAAAAAATATTGCTTCTAAAGACTTGGAAGATGAATTCGGCATCAAAAAATATGAACTAGATCTGCTATCTGGCGGTGCTCCATGTCAAAGTTTTAGTTATGCCGGGAAAAGACTTGGGTTAGAAGATGCTAGAGGAACACTCTTTTATTACTATGCTACATTTTTAAAAAAGCTACAACCAAAAATGTTTTTGTTTGAAAATGTAAAAGGTTTGTTAACACATGATAAAGGAAAAACATTTAAAACAATATCAGACATATTTGCTGAACAAGGATATAAAATAACCTATAAAGTACTAAATGCCATTAATTACAGTGTCGCTCAAAAAAGAGAAAGACTAATAGTAATAGGAATTAGAAATGATATTGCTGATAGGGTTAATTTTTCCTTTCCCAAGGAACATGACAAAAAATTAGTGTTGGGAGACATTCTAAAAAACGTTCCAGCTAGTGAAGGAGCAAAATATTCTCCTTCAAAAGAAGAAATTTTTAAACTTGTTCCACCTGGTGGTTATTGGAGAGATATTGACCAAAAAATTGCAAAAGAATATATGAAAAGCACCTGATTTATGGAAGGCGGCAGAACTGGCATATTAAGAAGATTAAGTTTTAATGAGCCTAGCTTAACCATATTAACTACGCCACAGATGAAGCAAACTGAAAGATGCCACCCAGCAGAAACTAGACCATTTACAATTAGAGAATGCGCTAGAATTCAATCATTCCCTGATGAGTGACAATTTTGTGGCAATACTGTCAGCCAATATCGTCAAATTGGCAATGCTGTGCCATGTAATTTAGCTAAAGCTATTGGAATAAATATTGCAAAAGCACTTATAGAAAGTGGTTTAAATGAGTAAAGAATTTAGCCTTAGTTTTATATCTCAAGAAAATTTTGAGCGTCATGTTGCTGAAACAATAAAACAGTACAAAAATGTTTTAAAGTCTATAAATCTGAAAAAATTTAATAGAAATATAATTGATCCCATAAAACTAATATTTGATAAGAATGTGTTTAATAAAAGTTATGAAGAAGTAATTCAATGAGAAATAAATAGGAAAGAGACAAAACTGGCAATAATTTAATTGGATATTTGCATAATAATCATATTATTTGTTGTGTATTTATTACTCACATACTCAATAACCAAATAAACTGCTTAATGCTTATGAAAATAAAATCCCAGAATAAGTAATTGAATTAATGCTTATAAGGCATAATATATAATTATTATATTTCTTAGTTATGATTGGAGTATTATGAAAGTATCATTTGCAAATAAGGATGTAAATCTTTTAGGAACAGAAATTAATGTTGGAGATGTGTTTCCAAACTTTAAAGCTGTTGATTCTGAGCTAGGAGATTTTGAATTTTACTCATTGCCAAAAGGCAAAAAACTAGTTTTATCAGTGCCATCAATCGACACTGGAACCTGTGACATTGAAACAACTAAGTTTATGAATCACTTCAAAGACAAAGAATATGATGTAGTTGTTGTATCATACGACACACCTTTTGCTCAAAACCGTTGATGTGTTGCAAGAGACAATAAAAAAGTTAAATTAGTAAGTGAATTTAGACATAATGATTTTGGCAAAAAAACTCAGACATTACTAGAAGGCATTGGACTATTAACTAGGGCAGTTTTCGTTGTTGATGAAAATCACAAAGTTGAATATGCTGAATATGTACCTGTTGTTTCAGATGAACCTAAATATGAAGAAGCCTTAAAGTTCTTTAAATAAGGCAAATAAGTCAAAAATGAACCACGATTAGGTTCATTTTTTACTCTTGTGTTTTTGCTTCAATTTTCTTTAAATTATTTATAGCTTTATGCACGCTGTCATAAGCAGCAGTTCTAGTTGTTGCTGTGATTTTAGCTATTTCAGCATAAGAAAGATTTTCATAGAAATAAAGTCTAAAAGCTTGCTTTTGAGTTTGAGTTAACAAGCCTTCATATTTTTCAAAAAGAGAGCACAAATATTCAATGTTTTTTATGTCATTTATTAAATTACTCTTCATTTTTGTCAATTAGATCCTTAGTCATTTCATATATAAAGTTATCTAAGTCAAATTCTTGAAGATCATCTAAACCTTCACCTAGGCCTAGATATTTAACATTGATGTTAAATTCATCCTTAATTGATAAAACAATACCACCTTTAGAAGTTCCATCCATTTTAGTAAGAATTATTCCTGTTGGATTAGAAACTTCGCTAAAAGCTTTGGCCTGACTTACACCATTTTGACCTGTTGTAGCATCAAGAACTAGTAAACACTCATGTGGGGCGCCTTCTTGGAACTTATTGATAATTGAATACATTTTTTTAAGCTCATTCATTAAGTTGATCTTATTTTGCAATCTGCCAGCTGTATCAATTAATAATAAGTCATAATTTTCTGCCTTGGCTTTCTCTAAAGCGCTATAAACAACGCTTGCTGGGTCAGCCCCTTCTTTAACTGGCTTAACAATATCAGCGCCAACACGCTCAGATCAAATAGCAATTTGGTCAACTGCACCTGCTCTAAATGTATCGGCGGCTGCAATTAACACTTTTTTGCCTTCTTTAATATATTTATGTGCAACCTTAGCTATGCTAGTTGTTTTTCCGCAACCATTAACACCAATAAAAATCAAAATATTTAGTCTGTCATCTTCAACATTAAGTGTAGTATCAACAACACTTTTGTTTGTATAAACAACAAACATTTGGTCAGCTATCAGCTCGCCAATATCTTTAGTGTTTGTTAATTCTCTTATTTTGACTTCATTTTTAATGTGAGTAATAATTGCATAAACCAATTTAGCGCTTATGTCACTCATTATTAATATTTCTTCTAATTCATCGAAATATTCTTCATCTATTTTTTTGTATTTGTTTGAAAGATCTAATAATTTTGAACCAAGTGAACTAGACTTGCTTAAGCCAGCTTGATATTTTTCTAATTTTTGCGACCTTAGGAGCTCATCTTCATCTTTTTTTTCTAATTCTGCTTGTTTTTGTGCTAATTTTTCTTCTTTAGATTTCTTTTTTCAACCAAATAATTTGTCTTTTAAATAACTAAAAAATCCCATAACTCAATTTTATATAAAAATATCCTACAAACTAAGAAATAAAAAAACTATAAACAAAGTTTATAGCATTAAACATTTACATTAAGTCTTTCAACTTTTGCATTATAGTCTATGAATTTTTCTAATTCTTTGTTAATTGATTTAGCTTCTTCTAATTTTAAAAAATTATTATAAGCTACTGCTGTACTTCATCTTTCGACAACAACTAAGGTATTTTCATTTTTTCAGCATAAGTCAAAAGAAAGATTTAATTCTTGTTTTTTAACAAAATCATTTCAGTTTCTAATTAAATACGCAAATCTTTCTTTTGACTCTTGTCTGATGACCATTTCTCTATAAATTATGTGAATCATTTTTCCTTTCAGGACGGCAGTTTATTTTTTAATTCTATTATATAAAATAAATTTATCAGCAGTTTTAACTTCATCAAATTTTGAAAAGTTACTGATGTTATCTAATTTAAAGCTTTCAATATTTAAAGCCTTTGCTACTTCAGCAATTTTATTAGGCATAACAATTTGCAAGCTTCATGAAACTGCATAAATGCCATTTAGAAGTCTAATTAAAATATTTTCTAACTCTGCTTTATTTTCTTCGCTAGTTAATGTCCAAGGCCTAAGTGTGTCAATATATTTATTTAATGAATCAGAGAGATTCATTGCGTGCTCTAAAGCCTTATCTAATTTAAAAGTATCCATTAGCTCAATGAATTTAGAAGCAAAAGAGTTAATTTTGCTTTCGATTTCTAAATGCTCACTTTGACTGCTTTGCCTGTAAATTAGTCCTTCTGAGAAAGAATTACTAATCATTTTTAATGTTCTGGATACTAAATTGCCATAATTATTTACTAAATCTGCATTGACTATGTCAATAAGCTTTTCTTCACTAAAATTACCATCTTCACCAAATGTAATTGCAGAGGCAAAGTAGTACTTAATCATTTCATCATGATACTTACTAAAAAGATATTCAGGCTCAATTACATTATTTAATGATTTAGACATCTTTCTACCATCTTTGTCTCTTAGTAAGCCATGAGCGTAAATTTTGTTAGGCACTTTTATTCCTAAAGCTTTTGTAAAAATTGTTCAGTAAATAAAATGAAAACGAGAAATTTCCTTGCCAATAATATGCACAATTTCATCACCATTTTCCCAGTATTTTAAATAATCATCACCTGGCTTATCTAAATCAAAACCTAAAGCACTAACATAATTAAATAATGCATCTAGTCATACATAAAGCGTGTGTTTTGGGTCTTCGTTTGTTTTTATACCTCAATTAATGTTGGTTCTAGTAACAGAAAGATCCTCAAGGCCTTCAGAAACAAAATTAGAAATCATTTCGTTAGTCATTTTAGATGGCAAAAGTCATTCAGGATTATTGCTAACTTCATTTAATCATCAGTTTTGAAACTCTTTCATTTTAAAGAAGTAACTTTCTTCACTCATTAAAACTAGTTTATGCCCACTAGTTGGATGATAGTATTCACCATTTTTAAATACTGCCTGATTTTTAGTTAAAAACTCTTCATCATTAACTGAATATAAGCCGTCATATTTGCCCTTATAAATAAGGCCTAATTGCAAAAACTTAGTAAAAATTGCCTGAACCATTTTCATATGTTTAGGATCGGTTGTACGACTAAAACAGTCATAATCAATGTTATATCTTTGTCAGATCTTTTTATATGAATCAACTAATTCATTTACATAAACTTGTGGTTCTTTACCAGCTAAAGCGGCTTTCTGCTCTATTTTTTGGCCGTGTTCGTCGCTTCCAGTTAAGAATTTGACATCATAGCCTAAGACTCTTTTATAGTTTGCAATTATTCATGCAACAGTAGTGCAATAAAGATGGCCAATATGCAATGGACCTGATGTGTAATAAATAGGCGTAGTTATATAAAATGTTTTATTTTTCATAGTTACTCCATATTAACTTTTATTGGCTTATAAAGTTTTTTTATTTCAGGTAAATAGTCATGATTAAGTATGTCATTTGGATCATGTAAATATAAATTAGGTAAGAAATGAGTGCCTCAACCAGCTTGATATCTTGCTTCAACTAGTACTAATTTTGGCTTGTCATAGACTCTCGGTATCATGAATTGAACTCTTTTGGGTTCGAACTTATACTGGCGCATTAAACAAAAGCAATCTACTAATCTTTCAGCAGGTATAACTAGGGTTAAATATCCTTTTTGCTCTATAATCTTGGCGCTTCCGGAAATTATTTGTTCCAAATTTAATTTAACTTCATGAGTAGCGATTAGTAATTCTTCGCTTATTGATTTTGATATTTTGCTTTTATCATAAACATAAAAAGGCGGATTACATACAATTGCTTCATACTTAGGCTTAACTAATTTTGTGTGCTCCTTGTAAAAGTCATTAAAATCAGCATTAATAACAGTTATTTGGTCTTGCTTGTTGTTTAATAAAACATTACTTGATGCCAATTGCGCAGCTTTTTCTTGAATTTCAATAGCATCTATTTTTAAGTTCTTATTTCTTTCAGAAATAAAAATGCTTAATGCACCATTATTAGTTCCTATTTCCAGCATTCTCTTGATTTTATGGTTCAAAAAAACAAAATTTCCAAGCATTATTGTATCCACTGAATAGTTAAACATTTCTTTATCTTGGAAAACATATAAATTGCTGTCAAACCCAAGTGAGTTTTTAACTAATTTTGCTTGATTTTCATTCATATAATCCTGTTTTATAGACATTAACGCTTATTAAAACCTTTAGAATGGTTGAAGTTTTTAGATACTTTGTTTTTTAAGTATGCTTGATAGTCTTGAGCTAGAACACAGTCTATTTTACCTGTAGTTTCATCAGCATTTGTGATTACAACCCTGACTGTTTGACCTAATTTATAGGTCTTTTTAGGATCATTTCGATTATATAATTTCGTCATTTGTTCATTAACTTCATAGTCACCATCACCAATATTGCTTATATGAACCATTGCATCAGTTTTGTTTGCAAATTGGATAAACATACCAAACTTAGTAATACCAAAAACTTGACCTTCAAACTCACTATTAATTTTGCTCTTGAAATATTCAGCAAACTTAAGATCATTTACATCACGTTCTAGTTGCACTGCATTTTCTTCACTAGCTGAGTTCATGGCTGCTATTTTTTGCAAGTTAGCAGCAAAGTCATCTACCTTATTTAATTGTTTTTTAAAAACAAATTCTCATAAAATTCTATGAACAATTACATCAGGATATCTTCTAATAGGGCTAGTAAAATGGCAATAACAATCACTAGCTAGTCCAAAGTGACCTATATTTTCAGGTGAATAAACTGCTTTTTGCATCGTTCTTAAAAAAAGCATTTTTAAGAACTCATCATTTCTTTGGCTATTTATTTGATTAATTACTTTTTGAAATGAAAGCGGAGTTATATGTTTTCTGTTTAATGAAACATTTATTTTTAATGACTTCAATACATCAATAAAGTATTCAATTTTTTCTTCACTAGGAACTTCGTGAATTCTGTACATCATTGGTAGTTTTAAATCTGTAATAAACCTAGCAACTTCTTCATTTGCTCTGACCATAAAGTCTTCAATCATTTTTTCAGATTCGCCTGTTTGTTCGACACTAATGTCAATAACGCGACCTTCAGCATCTAATTCAATGTAAGGCTCTTGAATTTCAAAGTCAATATATCCTTGCTTGTTTTTAAACTCTCTAATAATTTTGGATAACTCATATGCATTTTTTAGCATTACATTAAGTTTATCATCCTCAAAAGCCTTTGAATCATTAATAAATTCATTAACTCTTTCATATGTAAGCCTATATTTTGACCTAATTACTGATGGCACAATTTTGGTGCTAATGCTCTTGCCTTCTTTGTTTATTCTGGTAATGCAACTTATAGTCAATCGTTCTTCATTTGGATTAAGTGAACAGATGCCATTTGATAATTTAAAAGGCAACATTGGCACAACTTCATTTAAAAGATAAATACTAGTTCCTCTTTTTAAAGCTTCATCATCTAAAGGCGTATTTTCTTTTACATAGTATGCTACATCAGCAATGTGTACGCCTAATTCATAGGTATTATCATCAATTTTGACAACACTAATAGCATCATCAAAGTCTTTTGTACTAGAACCGTCAATTGTAACAACTAATTCATTTCTTAAGTCCGTACGTGCGCTTAAATCTTCATTTTTTATATTGTTTGGAATAAACTCATCAATGTATTTATTAACTTTGGCAGGAAAATCTTTTGGCACATTTCTAGCTTCTTCTAATGACTTAACATAAGCCATTGGATCATTAACATCAGTTATTCTTTTAACTATATTTATCTCTTTGTTTCTATTTTCATAGTTAACTATTTCAGCAACAACAACATCTAGAATTCTTGCTTCATTAGCAATATTTTTGATTCTAAAACTAGTATTTTTGTAAATTGGTTCAATAGGTTTGAAAGTAACAAAACCATTGACATTATCTAAAACGCCAATTAAGGTTTTGCACCTTCTTTCAATTATTTTCTTAACCTTTGCAAAGGTTCTATTATTATTTGGACTTATTGGTTCAAAAACTTCAGCTTCGACAATGTCATTATTTAATGCTGTATTAAAATTGTTGCTAGAAACAAAATAAGAAACCTTAGCTCCAGTTTCGCTTAATTCTTCAACATCAATAAAAGCACATTTTCCTTCAGAAGCAAAGTGTATTGGGCCTTGAATTGTATTTAGTTTCCTTAATGCCACATATGTTGAGTCTCTTTTGTCATATGCAATTAGATCCCTAGATGACAGATTTATAAGCATATTGGTCAAAATCTTGTTGTGTCTAGGACTAATGTTTAGCTTTCTTAATAATGCATTTGTTGATATATGTGGATTTTCTTTTATGGTGTTAATTATTATTGTTTCATTAATCATATTTATTTAGCAAAAGCTCAACAAACAATCGAAAGTATTAAGAGGATAAGCCCTAAGAAAACCATTGATCATTTGAGAACTTTCTTGAATCCTCTCTCTTTTGAAGTTTTAAATAACTCTAAGTCACCTGAGCCAACTAAAGCACCAGAAAAAGCATTAGAATCTGGTGACATAAGCATTGAAATTACTAAAATACCAGCTGAAATAATTGCTAAGATAATTGACAAAATTGCTCTAACATCCATTTTCTTATTCTCCTGGTCAATAAATTATTTTATATTATATATTACTTTGCATTTTTTATGCCTTTTTAAGTAAGGATCCAAACACATTTTTATTGATTTACTTTAGTTTTTTGAATTGTTTATTTAAGTTTTATGAACATGTTTGAGAAACACAAAGTCATTTTCATAGTAACTAACTATTACTCAAAAGCCTATGAAACAGATGTTTTAGTAAAATTTATTCACTTAATTGATTTAACTTACTTTGTAACAAAAACTATTTTTAAGCAACATAAATTGTGTAAAAATATGTATTATGTTTTAACTAATATATTTTTAATAAATTATTATAATAAATATAACTATGATAAAAAGCACTGACAAGAAGCCAATCATCATTTTTGCAGGGCCAAGTGGCGTTGGAAAAGGGACAATTGAGAAATATTTATTTGAAAATAAAGAGCTAAGATTACACTTAGCTTGTTCTGCTACAACAAGAAGTCCTAGAGCTGGTGAAATTAATGGCATTCACTATTTCTTCATCACTAAAAATGATTTTGAGAATAAAATTGCTGAAAATGCATTCTTAGAATATAGTTATCACTTCGAAAACTATTATGGCACCTTGTATGCTGAGATTGACCGAATTCATGAATTAAATAAAGTTCCATTTTTAGAAATTGAAACTAATGGCGCAAAACAAATCTTAAGCAAAAAAGACGTTAATGACAGATATAAAGTTATTACATTTTTTATTCTGCCACCTTCTGTTGAAGAACTTAAAAACAGAATTTTAAATAGAAATACTGAGAATAACGACGCTATAAATATTAGAATGCAAAAAGCAATAGATGAAATTAATGATCAGCATTTATTTACACATAAAATTGTTAATGATGATGCTGAGTTAGCTGCCAAAAAAGTAACTCAGATAATAAAGGAAGAAATATAAAATTTATGGATTTTGGCAGAGTTAGTGAAAAAGGAACTAGACGGCTTGAAAATCAAGATGCTGTTGCAATTTTAAATAATGAGAATTGCACAGTTTTGCTTTTATGCGACGGTATGGGCGGACATTATGGTGGTGCTATTGCCTCTAGCACAACTGTAAAAGTTTTCAAGCAACGTTTTGATAATAACTTTCCTAATTCTGATGAAAATGATTCTAATATTTACATAAAGTGACTAAGAGAAACTATTAGTGCTTGTAAAAAAGAAATGACTAAAATAGGTGATCGTGATGAGGCTAAATTAGACATGGGAACCACAGTTACAGGCGCATTGGTAAATTCAAAATATAAATTTATTCTAATTTTTAATATAGGCGATTCACGTACTTATATTTTAGATAATAGTGATCAAATTACTCAGGTAACAGTTGATCACAATTACTTAAATCAATTAATTTCTGATGGTATTTCTGAGCAAGAAGCTAAAAAGAGCACAAATAGATTTTCATTAACTTCTGCACTAGGCCCAACTAAAAAGACCAGGCTTGATATTTCAACAATTTCTTCAGATGACTATAACAGAGTCAAAGCAATTATTTCTACTAGTGATGGCACTCATAATTTTACATCACGAAATGTGATGGAAAATATGGCGCTAAGATTTAAAAATGCCCAGGAGTGATGCAGTCAGATTGTTGATTTTGCTCTAAAAAATAATTCCAATGATAATGCATCATGCATTATGGTGGCGCTTAAGTAAATAATTTGGGAGGCATTATGATAATACCATCAAGTAGTAGAGTATTTAAAAAGTATAAAGTGCTTTCTAAAATTGGCGAAGGAGGCTTTAGTCAAGTCTTTAAGGTTCAATTGCTCAATTCTGATTCATTAGCAAATGAAGTATATGCACTTAAGTATTTTTTAATTAAGCCTGAAAGTGATAAAGATGTTGCTATAAATCGTTTTAAGCAAGAAATAGCGATTTTACAAAGAGTAAAATCTGACTATTTTCCTTATTATGTTGAATCATATGTTGGCGATGATGAGCAATATGTAATAATGGAATATATTGAAGGCAAGAGTTTAAGAGAATTAATTAAAAAAAATGGCTCAATTATTCCAACTAGCGCAATTAATTATGTAAGACAAATATGTGAGGCTATGCAGGAGCTGCACTCTAATAATATTATTCACCGTGATATTAAGAGCAATAATATAATTGTAACAAGCAGAAATCATATAAAAATACTAGACTTTGGCCTTTCATTAGACCCTGATAGCCAAAGATTTACGCAAGCATCTAAGGTTGTTGGTTCAGTTTACTATATGGCACCAGAACTTTGTCGCTCCGATAATGAACCAACTAAAAAAACTGATATTTATGCAATTGGAATTCTACTTTATGAAATGCTAACAGGTAAGTATCCAATTGAAGGCAAAGAAGCTAATGAAACATTAAAGTTGCAAAAGTCAATGCCAATGCCAAAGTTAACTGACAAAATAGAAACATCACAAGCATTAGAGAATGTTATTATAAAAGCAACTGCCAAAGATCCATTTTTTAGATACTCTAGCGCTTGAGAAATGGCTGAAGACTTAAAAACAGCACTATCTGAAAAAAGAATATTTGAAAAGCCAATTGATTCTAAAAAAATGAAGACTAAAAAAACTTTTACAGAAATAGTTAATAGTAAAGGATTTTTAGTTGCTATGCTAATTATATTTAGCTTGATCATTCTAACTGTTATTGTTGCAATAGTTGTTTTATCAATATAAAGGATGATAGTTTGAAAGGTAAAATTTATTCAATAAATTCTGGAATTTATTCAATCAAGGATGAAAATAATAATTTTCATAATTTGCCTGCTTTAGGCATTTTTAGGCATAAAAATATAGTTCCTTTAGTAGGTGATAATGTCGAATTTGAAGTAGATAAATATATAACAAAAATATATGAAAGAAAGAATGAATTTATAAGGCCTAAGGTTGCTAATATTGATTATATTATTATTGTTATGTCGCTTCATGAGCCTGAGTTTCAAAGTTTTTTGGTTGATAAATATATGGCTTTAATTGAAAGTGTTAATATTGAGCCTATATTATTTATTACTAAGACTGATTTAGGTGCTAATAAATATAAAAATGAATATGAAAACTTAGGATATAAAGTTTACGAATTATCCTATAAAACAGATGAATGAGTAAATAAGATAAAAGAATTATTTACAAACAAAACTAATGTTTTAATGGGTCAAAGCGGTGTCGGCAAAACTACTTTGGTAAACAAAATTACTGGCAGTAATTTTGCTGTACAATCAATTTCAAAGTTTGCCAACAGAGGCAAGCATACAACTAGAATTGTGCAAATTGTTAATGTTTTTGATAATGGTGAATTAATTGATACGCCTGGTTTTTCAAGTTTAGATATAAATTTATCTAAACAGCAATTAGCCTATTCATACAAACAGTTCAAAGAGCTAGGAAAGTTTTGCAAGTTCAAAACTTGTTTTCATTATAATGAACCCGAGAACTTTTGTAACATAAAACAAGCTGTCAAAAGCAATATTATTCCTCAATTTAGATATAATAATTATCTAAAGTTATTGCAAGAGGTTGAAAATGAACAAAAATAACAAGTATGTTACTCCATCATTATTAAATGTTGAGCCAGAAAAAAGACTTAATATGGCAAATACATTAATAAATGAAGGCATTAAATGAATACATTATGATGTAATGGATGGCAAATTTGTGCCAAATTTTGCAATTGAACTAGATGAAATCAAAAACATTCATGAAAAAGGACTAAAACACTTTAAAGATGCTCATTTAATGATTGAAAATCCTTTAGATTATATAGATCAGTATAAAGATTTTGTTGATATTGTTACTTTCCACTATGAAGCGGTAGAATCAGCAAAATTGCTTAAGTTTTTGAAACAAAAACATCATGATTATAGGCTTGGAATTGCAATTAAGCCAAATACTGAAGTTGAAGAAATTAAGAAATTTTTACCTTATATTCAATTAGTGTTAGTTATGTCTGTTGAGCCAGGAAAAGGCGGTCAAAAGTTTATTCCTTCTGCAATTGATAAAATAAAATTGCTTAAGCAATTAAGAATAAAGCATGCTTATGACTATTTAATACAAGTTGATGGCGGCATAAATGATGTAACTGGCCCTGAATGTTTTAAAGTAGGTGCTGATGCTTGTGTAGCTGGTACTTTTATGGTTTCAAATCCAACCAAAGCAAGAATTAATAGCATTTTAGGGATTAAATAGATATTAGTTGCTTAAATTTACATTTTTTGATAATAAAAATGTGTGGAGAGCCCACACCTTTTTTATATTAGAAATATATTTTAGTGACAATATTGTCTTTTTCTGAAAAGACTTCATTTCTTTTTTCAATGTATTATTTTTATATGTTTAGTTAAACTTGTATCTCTTTGAGCAGGTCTTTGATTAACGCTTTTATTAAAAGATTGTTTGCTGGTAATAATAACTAGTTCATCTTTAGCTCTAGTTATAGCTGTATAGACTAGCTTTTTATTAATAAAGGAACTACCTTTTTCTGGATCTAACACTAAAATCACTTTTTGAAATTCACTGCCTTGAGTTTTATGAACTGTACAAGCATAACACAAAGCTAAATTAGTTAGATCCGAGTTATATAATTCAACTTTTTTATTAAAATTATTAAAAGTTGCAGTCATTTGTTTGTTGTCTTTATTTATAATATCGACAACTCCAATATCGCCATTAGATAAATCATTTTGATTTTTTAGATACATTATTTTATCTTCTTTATAAAAGTTGTAACCATTTGCATTTAATTTTTCGTCTTCGTCTTTGTTTCTATTTCTATTAAATTTTTCTTGGATCTTTCTATTTATTTCTTCTATTCCTAATGCTCCTTTGTTGAAGGGAGAAATAATTTGAATTTGATTTGGAATATAAAAACCACTCTTATTACGAAAATTATAATTATTGATAATCTCATCTAAGTATTTACTTGGATCATCAATAAAAATAGTTTTCAAATCACTTTTTTCTGCTGTTTCTTGAAGTTTTGAAATATCGAAATTATTATTTCTAATCATATAAGCTAGATCAGTAATTTTGCTTTGGTCTTGTTGTCGGTGTGTACTTTTTAATTCGACAGTTGTTATTTTTTTAGATTTAATAATATCTTCAAACGCATTACCAATTCCAATGCTTGGCAACTGTTCCACATCGCCAACAAAAACTACTCTTTTTGCATTTCCAATAGATGAAATAAAGCTACTAAATAAATTATTGTCAACCATTGATGTTTCATCAATAATTAATAAACCTTCATCTAAGGGATTGAATATGTTTTTTCTAAACTTACCAGTTGAGGGATCATATTGCAGTAATTTATGAATAGTTGTAGCGTCAGATTCTTCAAAACTTTCTTTAATTCTTGCTGCTGCTCTTCCTGTTGGGGTTGCTATTTTAAAACTTTCATTTGGATAAACTTTTTTAAATAGTTTTACTATGCCTTTTATTAAAGTTGTCTTACCAGTTCCAGGGCCACCAGTAATTACTACAAATTTATTATCAATAAACTTTCTTAGTGCATTAATTTGACTTTCATCATATTTAAAGTTGTCTTTTTTTGGTTCTTTTCTAGTCTCTTCTTGGATTTCTTTTATATATTGTTTAAATTTGGAATACTTAATTTTTTTGACTTTGTTTTTATTAGTTAAAAATGAAGCAATAGTCATTTCGTCATTATATGTTTGGGCTGTATAAACTCTATCTTTTTTAATAATGAGAAGTTTTTTATTTTTTGCATACCTTATTACATTATTAATGACTCTCTTTTTTAACTCTACTGGAATAAAAAACTTCTCTTGATCGTCAAAGTATTCTTTTATATTTTCTAAATATGTATAAGAACTAGATTTGTTATTTAGAATTTCATTACAATAATTATGTAAATAATGAGCAATTTGTGCAACACCATTATTTGTATCATTATTAAAATTCGAAAGGATTTTATCTATAGATTCTAGGCTAGTTATTTTGTATTGAAAATTAATCTCATATAAACTATTTTTAATTGCTTCTTGTATTAGATTAAATGAGCCTGCATAAAGCTCTATTAGTTTATCAAGTACATTTAACTCAAGGTCATTAGCAAGAAATTCTAGTTTCAGATTACTAAAAGCAAGCTTATTAAAAACGCTATTTAAAACTGGTTTTCGTACTTGCTTCATGCTTAGAAATTTTTCTTTATTAGAAAGTATTTCTTGTCAAATATTATCTGATTGGTAGTATGACTCTAATTTTTCAATAAAATCATCACCAACAGCATTATTAAACACATCCGATTTCAAATATTCAAAAAATATTTGGTTGTCGCTAGCTGTGAACAACTTATATGACTTGCAATTATAAATTTCAGAATTATATTTTTCTTCTGGGTTTTCATCTGTTTGAATTTCATATAAAAGTTCAATAGGCAAGCTATTAATATTTCCACTAATTTTAATGGCTTTTTTGGTCTCTAAAACATAAAAATTAGCAACGGCTCAGTCTTTATCTGTATTGTAAGTAAATTCTTTTATATAACCTATAAATGATTTCATAACTTTCCTAAAACTATTAATAAAATTTGCTCCATATTTATTATTCAAAAAGCTTTTTACACAAGTTATCTATTTTTATTTTATCTAATTTTTGCATACAGTAATTTAGCTTAGTTATATAAAATTCAGTATTTTTTTATTTTATATTTAAACTTAAATGCAATTAAAACAATACATAAATAAAAACCTCAAATCTACACAAAGCGGTGTAAATGAGGCCTTTATTTTTTAATTCAATCTACGTGACCATTAGACGATCTAGCTAAGACAAATTCAGCAGCAGATGATAAACTTTTAAATTCAAGATCTTGTTGTAAAACACCATCTCTAATGATTTGTTTTGCAAAGCACTCAGCTCGTAATTCTTTTATGCTATTGTATTTCATTTGTTCTTTAAAGTGTTGAGCTTCAGCAGGTTCAATGGATGAACCTGATAACAAAATAAATTTTTTGTCTTCAACTTGCTTTAATGTTGCAATTATTTTTTTGTTTTTATCAAGCCTACTATTTTTAGACAATGAAAATATAGTTTCTTTATATTTGTTATTAATTTTTAAACTTTTTTGTTTTTCATACAATTCATCAATATTATTAGATTCAACTCAAATCCTGCCATCTGATGAATTTCCTAAAACAAAAACAGCTGCATAAGATTTTGAATTAAATTCTTGATTTTCTTGCAAAATTCCATCAATAATCTTATTTTCTAAAATTAATTTATCTCTTTTTTCTTTAATCGTTTTAAATAGATTTGCAAAATACTCTGGTTCATTTTGATGTAATCTAATTTGAGAACCTTTTAATACTATATATTTGTCATCTTTGATAATGCAATAAGCAATGGTGGTTTTTTCTGTTTCTTTTGATTTTTGCCTTAAAGTATAGTATTTAACTTCATTATCATTTGCATAAGATTGTGTGTGCTTTTGTTCATCGTGTTTTAGGTCTTGAATTTCTTTTTGTTGATCAAAATTTTGTTTTTTACCAAAAACATCAAAACCAACATTTTTTAATATAGTTTTAGCATTTTTTATAAAAACATTTCATTCTGCTTCATCCTCACTAGAAATATTTCCCTTGTTAGCGCAATTGTCATTTAATAACTCAATATTGCTATTATCTGTAAATAGCTTTATGAAAGAGTGCTCTAAATAGTTTAGTTCAGTTGCTCCAATATTACTTTGAGAATCTACAATTATATAAACATAATCAAAATCACTTCTTTTTTCTGAGTTTAGATGTTGAAATACTCTTCATAAAACTCCTTTATTATCATTTTTTACATTTGATTGACCAACATAAACACTATAGTTACTATTATTTTGTTTAACTAGAAAATATATTCCAGCGTGGTTTAAAAAATCCTGCTGTTTTGCTAACAAACTAGAAAGTTTATTCTTAGTTATTTTATAAATTATTCCAACTCAATTTTTAGATTTATATTTTATTATTTGTCCATCATTACTATCTATTATTTGAGTGCTAAACCATGTTATAGACATTTTTATAACCTCAATTAAAAATTTTATTATTTTAATTATATTTGATATTTATTCTTAATGTAAGCAGCGAAAAATAAAAAAGGCCTTAAATTATATAAAGACTCATAAATAAAGTAAAAAAAATGTTACCTATAATTGTTATTATGAGAAGTTTGAAGATGGGAGAGAAGAAAAAATAGAAGTTCCATTCGAAATACCAAGTAATTGATCATATATTAGATTTAAAAATCTTGTTCAATTTAGTATTGGAAAAACACCACCTATAAATAATAATTCATTCTGGTTTGGTACAATACCTTGAGTAACTATAGCAGATATGTCAAATAATGAAAAGATATTCAAAACAAGTAGAAGTATAACGAACGATGCTCTTTTCAAGTTTTTTAATGGAAATCTAGTTAAAAAAAACACATTAATAATGAGTTTTAAATTAACAATTGGTAAAACATCAATATTAAGTAAAGATTGTGTACATAACGAAGCTATTATATCTATAAAGCCCTATTTAGATAATCAATTTATTATTAGAGATTTTTTATTCTTATTTTTACCATTAATTTCACATTTTGGAAATAAGAAAAATGCTATAAAGGGCAATACATTAAATTCTGTTAGTATTTCTAATTTGTTAGTTCCATTACCCCCAATAAGTGAACAAAAAGAGATTTTTCATAGAGTCAACAAACTAAATCTTTTAATAGGTAAATACTCTTTTATAGAAAATGAATTATTAGAATTAGAAACATCATTTCCTATAAAATTACAAAAATCAATCCTTAACTATGCTATGAAAGGTAAACTGGTTCAACAAGATGAAAATGATGGATCTATAGATAATTTAATAAATGAAATTAATAAAGAAAAACTAAGACTTGCTGAACAAGGAAAAATCAAAAAATCAGAATTAAACAGCTTAATTATCTATAAAAATGCTAGTGATAACTCATATTATGAGAATAATAATTTTGTAGAAGCACAATTAGGTCTAATTTCAAATATTTACACAGGGAATAGCATTTCAAAGGAAGAAAAGGACAGATCTTTTAGAAATGTTAAAGGAATGAGTTATATTGGAACAAAAGATATAGATTTTAATAGAAAAATAGATTATGAGAATGGTGTTTATATTCCTAATGAAAATCTTAATAAATTTAAAGTTGCTCCTAAAAGTTCAGTTCTTTTGTGTATTGAAGGAGGTAGCGTAGGAAGAAAAATAGGTTTAATAGATAGAGATGTTACTTTTGGAAATAAACTATGTTGCATTAATTCCAACCTTATATCTAATAAATTTCTTTTCTATTATTTGCAAAGCGATTTATTTCTAAAGCCATTCTATAAACAAATGACAGGTATCATACAAGGTATTAATCTATCGTCGCTTAAAGAAATTAAAATACCAGTATTTTCTTCATTTTATCAAGAAACTGTTATAAGTAAATTAGATATGATTTATACTTTGATTGACAAACTACAGTAGATAAAATATAGCAGTTAATTTTTAATATTGATAGCACAAGTTAATATAATAAGCTAAATACAGTTCTAGATACATATTAATGTCTTGGCATTAAAAAAGGAGTTCAAACTCCTTTTTTATCAATCTATAACTTCATCAACTATTTGTTTTTGTTCAGAAGAGGTTCTTCTTAAATAAATTCTTGTTGTTTCAATACTTTCATGGCCCATTAGATCAGCTAATAGGGAAACATCATTAAACTTCTCCAAGAAATTTTTTGCAAATAAATGTCTAAATGAGTGTGGGTAAACAACATTTTGATTAATTCCAAGATTATGTGCTATTTTTTTAAGTTGCTGAGAAATAGCTCTTGTTGAAATTGGCTGAGATAATTTATTTGTAAAAATATACCCGCTGTTTTTGCCTTCTTGTTTTAATCAAACTTTTATTGCATATATTAATTTTCTAGGTAAATATATTCTTCTTAGCTTTCCACCTTTTGAATATATATCAAAATATTCAAGTCTAATATGCTCAACTTTTATTTTTATAAGTTCACTTACTCTTGCGCCTGTAGCAGCTAGAAATCACACTATAAAATATCACTTATAATTTTTCTTTTTTTTAGAGTATTCTTTAGAAAAATATAGTCGGCGTTACTAATAACATTTTCTAAATAAGTTTTATTCTGAACTTTTATACTTTGTATTTTTAGTTCTTTTTTATCTATGAAATCTAGATATTTATTTATACTATGTATTCTTAAATTGACAGTTTTTGGTTTAAATGTTTCAAGCAAATATCCCTTATATGCTAAAAGGTTGTGTGAGTTAATTTTATAATTATTAATAAAATATTCAACACCATAAACATATGTACTAATTGTATTATCTGAAAGATTTTGTTTCCTTAAATATAATATGAATTTTTCCATTTTTATATAATTCCTTATTTTAATAATTAGAGTTTATATAATAATGTTTTTTTTATAAAATTTGTATTATAAAGATAATCAAATAACATATTTAGTGTCAAACTGAATTAATTAAATCATTAATTTCGTTAATTTTGTCAACAATCTGTTTTTGTTCTTTTACAGGTGGCAGCGGTATTAGAAATTTTTTTATATTTTCTAGTGAAATATTATCATTCGTACTAGTTTTGATTTTGTTAATATAGTTTTTAATATAGGAGGATTTCAAACTATAATTAATAAATAATTCATTAATATACATTGGTTTTATCATACAAACTCGTTGATTTAAATAACAATCCTCTTGCATTGATTTAAAAAGAATAGTCTTTCCAACGGTACCGCCTGTCATCGCCATTAAAATACTTTTATCATAAATTTTATATTTATTTAGTTCAATTGAGATAGGATACCTTTTTATATCATTGTCAATCATATTATTTTCATTAAAGTCTGAGATTCTAATAATTCGCACACCTTTATCTGAAAATTTCGAGCTTTTAAAAGCAAATCCACCTTTTATATTAGAAATTATACCTAATCTTGCCCATATTCAACTATCCGGAATTTCGAATGGAACTTCCATTTTTTCTTCTATACCATCTTCAAACTTCTCATAATATGAGTTATCACTAGCATTTTTATAGATAATAGATAGCTTTAATTTATCTTTACTTAATTGTTTTAGTTTCAGTTGCTCTTTTTTTATATTATCTAATAGTTCTTCAACAGCTAAATCATTATCGATGCCATTAGAAATTAATTTTCCCTGCATTGCATAATTCAATATTGATTTTTGAAGTTTTTTGGGAAATTCATTTCTTAGTAGTTCTAATTCACTAAATAATTCAGAGTATTTTGTTATAAATGGTTCCAATAACTCAATAGTCTTTACAATATTTTTTTGAATTTCAATATTAGGAATAAGTAAGGAAATTTCTACTATTTTTTTCATATCAGGATGTTGAATTGATGAACCTTTAAAGTATTGTTGTATAAGATCGCTTTGCTCTAACAAACAATAATATATGTATTTTGAATCATAAAGATTGCTATCTTGAGATTCCATTAGTATATTTAAACTATCTATAAAATAGCCACTATGATATTTAATTATTGCTGAGCCACCTGTTGGTATTGTTATTACTTTGCCAAAATTAACTCTATTATCATCAAGCTCAATATTGCAAAAACCATCTAATTTACCTGTTGAAAGAAGTCGTACCTTACCATTGTTATCCATTTTTATAGAATTTAATTCTTGGCTTGAAATGTGTTTATATTTTAAAACTTTGCTTTGCTTGTGTTTTTCCACACCCTTAAATCTCTTATCAAAGTAAACTACTTGTCATAGGCTCATTATCTTAATTGATGTTTTTTGATTATCTTTAGATTTATTATTAATTTCTTCAAACTTCTCATAATAACAATTATCACTAGTGTTTTTATATATAAAAGAATTCGTCAAGTCATCTTTTTTAATTTTATTTTCTTCTATTAATTTTTGCTTCTCTAACTTGATTTCATTCAATAAATCAATAGCTGATTCATCAGGATTTTGCTTAGTCAATTTACCTTGAATTGCTCATTGTAAAATACTTTTCCTTAATTGTTCAGCTGTCATTATTTTTGCTCCAATATTTCTTTAATTTTAGATATGACATCATCAATCTTATTAT
Source organism: Mycoplasmopsis bovis 8790 (assembly GCF_005061465.1). Lineage (GTDB taxonomy): Bacteria > Bacillota_I > Bacilli_A > Mycoplasmatales > Metamycoplasmataceae > Mycoplasmopsis > Mycoplasmopsis bovis_A. Next base: position 103,457 of record NZ_LAUS01000007.1, on the reverse strand, counting down.
TTAATTCAGTTCTCTTATCATAATATTGTTTGATAAGTTCCATTGGTTCAAGAACTTCTTCAGACTGTTCTAAATAACCACATTGATTCAAATTGTATTCTAATTCTTCAATCTCACTAATACTGAATTGTTTTGATTTATAAAAATTATCTTCTATAATTTCATTTCTATTATTTCACCATTGTCTTATAGGATCTAAATGTTTTGATTCCATAGGTTTTGTTTTAGAAAAATTTTTTTGATTTTTTGGCATATCTAATCTATAAAATCATGTACTTTTTGTAGAACCATTATTATCAAAGAAAATAATATTAGTATTAATACTTGTATATGGATTAAATATAGTTTTTGGTAATCTTATGATTGTATGAACATTGAATTCAGAGAACAATTTTTTCTTAATATTTTTTTGTACTCCTGTACCAAATAAAAAACCATCTGGTAATATTACAGCTGCTTTTCCACTCATTTTTAATCTATGCATGATGACCAACATGAAAAGATCGGCTGTTTCTGCACTTCTTAAATCTTTTGGAAAATTATTTTGAATTATTGATTGTTCAGAACCACCAAAGGGAGGATTCATCATTATTAGATCAAATTTTTCATCTTCAGTATAACTCCTAACATTTCTTTCGAGTGAATTTCCATGCAATAAGTTAGGATCATCTACATCATGTAAAAAAAGATTTATAACAGCTAATAAATAAGGAAATCCTTTTTTTTCAATTCCATAAACCGATTGAGAGTATGTTTTAATATCCTCACGAGTCTTTCTCTGTTCGTTTATTCTATGTAAAAAAGAAGTTAAAAATCCACCAGTACCACATGCTAAATCTGCCATTGTTTGACCTAATTTTGGATCTAGTGTTTCAGCTATAAAATCAGTTAATGCTCTTGGAGTGTAAAACTCACCTGAACTACCAGCACTTTGAATTTCTTTTAATATAGTTTCATATATGTTATTAAACAAATGTATTTCTTTAATGTTATCAAAATTCAATTCATCAATTACATTTATAACTTGTCTTAACAAAATACCATTTTTCATATAATTGTTAATATCTTCAAAAGTAGACTTAACAATTTGTTTCCTAAAAGGCATACCAGGAACAATTTCAATTTGCTTTAAAGTTTTTAAAAGTTCATTGTTAACAAAATCTAGCAGTTCGTCTCCTGTAATTGTGTTTGAACTAGTACCTCAATTTCTTCATTTTAATTTATCAGGAATGATAGATTTATAGTTATCATCTTCTAATTCTCATATACGTTCTTTATGGTCATATATTTTTAAAAAAAGTAATCATGACATCTGCTCAATTCTTTGAGCATCACCATTAATGCCTTGATCTTGTCTAGTTATATTTCTTATCCTACTTACAAAAGCATCTACTGACATTTCTTTATGCTCCTTTATAATCTGAATAAATTTGTGTTGCTAGGGATCTAATAACTTTCATATAATTTGATTTACCACCAAACATATTTATAATTTCTGTTAAACTAGCAATATTTTCAAACTCTTTTGTTCTAAGAATTTTAATGTCCTCAATTTCTCCGATTCCACCGTCTAAGTATTTTTCAATTAGAATCTCCAAAACTTCTTTAGCTTTGTCTTGATAATTTTGTAAAAAATTACTATCTTTAAGCTTTTGGATTCTTTGTTTTTTAGTTAAAGGTTCTTTATTGTAAGCAATTTGCAGCAACAAATCAAATTCATCTAAATCCTTATAATTTTTATTTATCTCTCTTAGGATATCTATATTAATTCCTTTTTTCTCTAGTTCCTCTAAAATAACATTTTTTCTATCTTCTTTATTCCATCTAGTAAGAAAATCATTAAGTGTAGCATATTCACCTAAAAAAGTTTTTTCTGTATAGTCAATTAAAGAAGTTGTTATCAGTTTGCCATGTTCATCTATTATTTGATTTTGCTCATTTATAACGCTTACTTTTACATTATCTATTCAATATTTTTTTTCACTAAAAGATATTTGATCAGTAGGTTCTGTACCACAAACAAATGTTGTTGATGGATTATAATCAATTGGATCAATATCTATTTTATCTTTAGTAATTTTCGCAATATTGGTACTATTGCCATCAAATTCGGGATCCGCAAATTTATTTGTAACAGATCTAAAATCGATTATAGTAAAAAAATGCTTATTGTGTTGCTCACTTATTCTTGTGCCTCTACCTATTATTTGTTTAAATTCTGTCATTGATTGAATATTAGAATCAATCACTATAAATTTACAAGTTTTAACATTCACTCCAGTTGTTAATAATTTGGAAGTTGTTACTAAAGTAGGAAATTTGGAGTCGGGGTCTATGAAATTATCTAGCTGGGCTTTGCCTTCAAGATCATCTCCTGTAATCTTCATTACATATCGTGTTTCGTTTTTTACAATATCTTGATTTTGGTTTCTAAGTTCTTTTGCTAATCTATCCGCATGATCTATACCTTGGCAGAAGAAAATCGTTTTTTCGTATCTATTATTAGTTTTTTTTAAAAAATCAGATACATATTTTGCAACAATTTCTGTTCTATTATCTATTATTAATTTATTATCATAATCCTTTTGAGTATATATTCTATCTTCAATCAAATTACCATATTTATCTACTTCATTTTCTTCAGGTCTATAGCCTGTCAAATCTATATCTAAATTAATTTTCTTAACTGTATATGGAGCTAAAAAACCATCTTCAATTCCTTGTTTTAGAGAATAAACATATATTGGTTCACCAAAATACTTAAAATTAGAACCATCAGCATCATCCTTAGGTGTTGCAGTCATTCCTATTTGTGTAGCTGATTGAAAATATTCAAGTATGTCTTTTCAATTACTATCTTCTTTTACTGAACCTCTATGTGCTTCATCAATAATAATAAGATCGAAAAAATCCTTATCAAATTTTCTATAATGTTCTTCTTTGTTTTGACCTAATAGTTGTTGATATAAAGATAAATAAACTTCATAAGAATTTATTTTTTCTTTTGAAGATAGTAATTTGGAATCTACCTTAACCATTCTTTTTTGTAAAAATCTAAAATCACCCACCATAGACTGGTCTACTAGAATATTTCTATCTGCTAAAAAAAGAATTCTCTTTTTTATTTTTTTTGTAAGAAGCTTATAGATTATTTGAAAGGCAACAAAAGTTTTTCCAGTACCAGTAGCCATAACAAACATTAGTCTTTTTTTACCTCTAGCCACTTCTAGAACGACTTTATTTATTACATTATTTTGATAATATCTAGCTTCATTAAAACCTGGTGCATAGTAGTTAGGGGTAGACAATACATTTCATTCTTTATCGTCTATATTAGATACTTCTTTATATCTATCTATTAATACATCAACAGTAGGAAATTCATCTAATTTTATTTCTCTTTGTATTCCTGTAGTTTTGTCAAATTCTATAAAACTATCACCATTAGTGGAATAAACAAAATAACATTTTAATGCTTCAGCATAGCCTATTGCTTGTTGGATACCATCGCTAGGCGATTTAGTATTTTTTTTAACTTCAATAACAGCCAATGGTATATTTTTATAATAAAGATAGTAATCAGCAATCTTGTTTTTAGATCTTTTAGTTTCTCTATTTGGCAACACCTGAATTTGTCCATCAGTAAATCTATATTCAGTTCTATAATTTTTACCAATTTCTCATCCCTTTTTTTCGATTATAGGATTTATGAATTTTATCTTGATATCTTCTTCTGACATTTCACTTTTTTTAATCATTAAAATCGCCTCACTATTTCTTAACATTAACATTAACTAGAGACTACATAGTATGTATCATTATTATATCAATTGTAAATTTTTAATTGTATAGTTTAGTTTGATACTAGCATAAATTAATACAATATGAGCTAAAATAAATATAAAGTTCCTAATTGGATTATAAAAAAGGTTTAAAAAACAAATCATTTGCTTTTTTAAATAATGAAAAAGGCAATTAATTCATAACAAATGAAAATATATTAGTATGCTTATTTAAAAGTGTTTTGGTGATAAGCAATATAAAAAATATTTTTATCCCTCCTTAACAAGTTTCAACATTTTATTACAAATAGAAAAAACATAGCTTATAATTGTATTTAGCCAAGTTTTTGCTACAAGAATTTATAAACAACATCAGTATTTAAAAAAATAAAAATCTGCTTTTGGTTTATTTTTTCTAATGTATAATAATATTGCTTTTTAAACACTAGCCAAAAAAGCGGAGAAGTAGCTCAGCTTGGCAGAGCGCTACGTTTGGGACGTAGTGGTCGCAGGTTCAAATCCTGTCTTCTTCACCATGGGGGATTAGCTCATTTGGCTAGAGCGCCTGCCTTGCACGCAGGAGGTGGTGGGTTCGAATCCCATATCCTCCACCATTTTTATGGCGTTGTAGCTCAGTTGGTTAGAGCATTCGGTTCATACCCGAAAGGTCAAGAGTTCGACTCTCTTCGACGCTACCATTATATGGAAAACGTATCTAACTGAAGGACCTATAGCTCAACGGTTAGAGCAACCGGCTCATAACCGGTTGGCTACTGGTTCGAATCCAGTTAGGTCCACCACGGGTGATTACCCAAGTCTGGCTGAAGGGACTAGTCTTGAAAACTAGCAGGGGCTTCACGGCCCGCGGGGGTTCGAATCCCTCATCACCCGCCATTTGCTCTTTAAAACAAAAACTTTATATCGCGGAGTGGAGAAGTTGGCATCTCGCAAGGCTCATAACCTTGAAATCGCTGGTTCGAATCCAGCCTCCGCCACCAATTTGGTCCAGTGGTAAAGTGGTTTAATACGCCTCCCTGTCACGGAGGAGATCGCGGGTTCAATTCCCGTCTGGACCGCCATAATGGCTCTGTAGCTCAGTAGGTAGAGCAACGGATTGAAGCTCTGTGTGTCGCTGGTTCGATTCCTGCCGGAGCCACCATATCAATATGCCCTAAGGGCTTTTTTTATTGCTTTTTTAGCCCTAAAGTAAACAATTTAAGTAAAATACTATATATATTAACGAGGTATATATGAAAACTAAATTTATTTTTACAACTGGCGGCGTTTTAAGCGGACTTGGAAAAGGTGTTACAGCTGCTAGTGTTGGTAACTTACTGAAAGCTCAAGGTTTTAACATTTTTGTGCTTAAGTTAGACCCATATTTAAATATTGACCCTGGTGTTATGAATCCATTAGAGCATGGTGAGGTTTATGTAACTAGTGACGGTGGTGAAACTGATTTAGATCTAGGTCACTATGAAAGATTTATTGGTATAAAACTAACCAAAGAGTCAAACTTTACAACTGGGAGAATTTTTACTAGAATTTTAGAAAAAGAGCGCCGTGGAGATTATAACGGTAAAACTGTGCAAATAGTTCCTCATGTTATTGACGAAATTATTTCAATTATTCTAAATTTAGCTAAGCAAAAAGATCCTGACTTTATGCTTATTGAAATTGGTGGCACTGTCGGAGATTTAGAATCAAGTCCATATATTTATGCAATTTCAAAATTTGCTAGTTTATATCCTGAAAATGTTATGTTTTCACACTTAGCTTTTGTGCCTTATCTTTCAGCATCTAATGAATATAAATCTAAACCTAGTCAGGTTTCAATTTCAAGCTTAAGATCATTTGGCATTAATCCAAATTTATTATTACTACGTTCACAAGAAGGTATTGACACTTCAATTATTCAAAAAGTAAGTGCTAATGCTTTTATGAAACCTGAAAATGTAATTAACATTCCTGATAAAGCCAATATTTATGAAATTCCATTATTTCTAGAATCGAGCGGCATATTACAAATTATTTACAAACATTTTAAAATAGAGAAGCCTATTGACTATGAAGCAAATGCTCCTTGAAAAGAATTTGCGAACAAATACATTTCAAAAAGATGCAAACCACTAAATCTTTTATTAGTTGGTAAGTACACTGGCTTAGAAGATGCATACTTATCAATTATTTCATCACTAAAGATTGCTTCAGCTCATCAAAATATCGAATTAACCTATAAATTAGTCGATTCGGAAAAAATAACTGCTGATAATATTAACTCAGAATTAGATGGCTATGATGGTGTAGTTATTCTGCCAGGCTTTGGAGTAAGAGGCTTTGAAGCAAAAGTAAATTTAGCACAATATACCCGCAGCAATAAAATTCCTACATTAGGAATTTGCCTAGGTTTTCAAGCTATGACAGTAACTCAAGCTAGAAATATGGGCATTAAGAATGCAACTAGCAAAGAATTTGCAGACCAGTCAAAAGAACAAGAATTTGTACTAACTCCATTTTATGAAAATGGTGACACAATGAATATTGGTGGCACACTTAGACTTGGCGAGGATAAAATCAAAGCTAAAAATGGCACACTTGCACAAGAAATTTATGGAAAAGCCGTGTTTTATGAACGTCATAGACACAGATATGAAGTAACAGATAAATATAGAACATTATTAGAAGATGATGAGTTTACTTTCTCAGGTATTCATCCTGACTTAAATGTTGCTGAAATATGCGAAGTCAAAAATCATCCATTTTATTTAGGTGTGCAATATCATCCTGAATTTACCACACAGGTGCTTAAATCAAATCCGTTATTTGATTCATTCCTAGCAAAGACCTGAGAAAATAAGCAAAATAAATAAATATAAACTGAGCCCGCTTAAAAGTGAGCTCTATTTTTTATAGTTTAATAAATATAATGATTTTGCCTTATAATCCTATAAAACAGCCAAATTAGTAATTAGTGAATAACAAACAATAGTATGTTAGCAATAATTTCAATTTCTATAAAATTAATTTTTTATATAATTCATAAACTTATAATAAGTTTATGTAGCAAGTTTAATATAATTATCAAACTTATTATTCATAGGGAGCAATATGTCAGAGATAGATTATAAAGAAACACTAAATATGCCTAAGACTAATTTTGAAATGCGGGCAAATCTTACTGCTAAAGAACCGCTTTTTAGAGAAAAGTGAGAGAAAAATAATTTATATGCTAAGGTATTAGAAAAAAACAAAAATAATACGCCATTCATACTTCATGATGGTCCGCCTTATGCAAACGGCAGCATTCATATTGGTCATGCATTAAATAAGATTCTAAAAGACATTATTGTCCGTTATAAATCAATGCGCGGGTTTTATTCTCCATATGTTCCGGGCTGAGATACACATGGATTGCCAATAGAGCTTAAAATGCTTACTGATGCAAAAATTAATTACAAAGTTATCTCACCAATTGAGCTAAGAAAAAGAGCTTCAGAATATGCAGATGTACAAATAGAAAATCAAATTTCGCAATTTAAAAGTTTGCAACTATTAACTGATTTTAAACATATTTATAAAACTAAAGAGCCTAAATTTGAAGCTGCTCAGTTAAGGTTATTTAAAAAAATGGTCTTAGATGGCTTAGTTTATAAAGGTCTTAAACCTGTTTATTGATCTCCTTCTAGTCAAACTGCCTTGGCTGAAGCTGAAGTTGAATATCATGATGTTGATAGTCCTTCAATTTATGTAGCGTTTGAAATCGTTGACAAAAACGGTTCACAAAAAATTAAAAACGGTGATAAATTAGTAATCTGAACTACAACTCCATGAACACTTTTGGCTAATGCAGCTGTGGCAATAGGTGAAAACTTTACATATTGCAGAGTTGAGCACAACAATCAAGGCTATATTGTTGCCAAGGAGTTAGCAAATAAATTTATTGAAGTGTGCCACTTTGACGAAGCTAAAGTTACAATTGATTTTAATGCTAGTGAATTAATTGGCATTAAATATAGAAGTGTTTTAAATAATTTAGTTTGCCCAGTTGTTATTGGTCATCATGTAAGCTTAGAAAGTGGTTCAGGATTAGTTCATATTGCACCTTTATTTGGTGAAGATGACTTTCAAATAGGAACACTTAATTCGTTAGAGATGATTATGCACGTTGAAGATGACGGTGTGCTTAATGAGCAAGCCGGTAATTATAAAGGTATGTTTTATGAAAAAGCCAATGCTCAAATTTTTGGCGAATTACTCAGCAAATCAGCCTTATTAGCAAAAGGCACTATTAGACACTCATATCCTCACGACTGAAGAACTCATAAACCTATTTTATTCCGCGGAACACCACAGTGATTTGTTTCAATTGAAAAAATTAAGCAACAATTACTAAAAGAATTAGAAAGCATAAATACTTATCCTGAATGAGCCAAAAAGCGCTTAATTAATATGATAAGCGAAAGAAAAGACTGGACAATTAGCCGTCAAAGAACCTGGGGTGTACCTATTATTATCTTTTATGATAAGGATGGAAAACCAGTTATTAATTCAGCAATTTTTGACTATGTAATTGACTTAGTTGAAAAGTATGGCACTGATATTTGGTGAGAAAAAGATGCTGATGAATTATTACCTGAAGAATTTAGAAATAATGGCTATAGCAAAGAAATGGACATTATGGATGTTTGATTTGACTCAGGAACTACATCATTAGCCGTAGAAATTGATAAGAATTTGAAATCTCCATATGATTTATATCTAGAAGGAAGCGACCAGTATCGTGGTTGATTTAATTCATCATTAATTAATTCAGTAGCTTATACTCATAAAAGCCCATATAAACAAATAGTTAGTCACGGTTTTGTCTTAGATTCAAAAGGCGAAAAGATGTCTAAATCTAAGGGTAATGTTGTTGACCCACTTAAGGTTATAAAGAAATATGGCGCAGATATTTTAAGACTATGAGTAGCTAATGCTGAATATACTAATGATGTTAATATAAGTGATGAAATCATTAATCAAAACAGCGAAATTTATCGTAAGATACGTAACACAATTAAGTTCTTATTAGGAAACCTAAATGGCTATGAATATGATGAATCAGTCAAAAGAACTGGTGTTCATCAATACATAATGAACGAGCTTGAATTAATTAAAGAAAAAGTTTATAAAGCATATGATGAGTATAACTTTTCTAATGTTATAAAGACTATAAATAAATATGTTGTTGAATTATCTAGTTTCTATTTAAACATAACAAAAGACATTCTATATGTGCATGAGTTTAATTCTAATGAAAGAATGATGACTTTAGCAAACTTCTATGATATAACTAACTTTTTAATTAAAGCAATAGCACCTATTATTCCTACTACGGCTGAAGATGCATATATGCATTTTAATAAATTAAATAAATTAGAAAGCGTTCACTTAGAAAGCTTTGATGTAGTTAAGAAATATGATGCAAATGTTTTAAAAGAGTGAGATGAGTTTTTTGCTTTAAAAGATGAAGTCAATTTACTTTTAGAAAACGCTATTAAAAATGGTTTAATTAAGAGAACTAATGAAGCTAAAGTAACAATTAAAAATCCTAGCGAGTTAATCAAAGGATATGATCTTAAACAACTATTAATGGTAGGAGCAATTGAATTTGGCAACATCTCTAAAGTTGAATCATTTAATTCAGAAAAGTGCAATAGATGTTGAAACCACTTTGCACCAGCTCAAATTAAAGATAATTTATGCCCATTATGTTATAAAATAGTGCAAAAAATAAACGGAAAATAACATGAGAAACAAAAAGGAAAACAAAGAAACTTTTATACAGAGAATTAAAACATTTTATAGTTCTTGAAAAGTTCATATAAAAACAAATTACACATCAATTTTAATCAAATATGCCATATTTATAGTAGCATTCGTAATTTTGTTGGTAATTGATCAAGTAACTAAAAATGTTTATTTCTACTCAGCTCCTGACTCTAGTGCTTCTTCTGGATTCAGGGGAGATCCTACAGTAGTATTTGACTATGGAATAATAGGATTTAGATCAGTTGCTCACCACGGCGTTACCATTTTTTCTAGATTTGGTAAGCTATCTAATGCGGCTTTTAATTTCATTCATTTTACTAGCATTCTTTTATTCGTTTTCTTGCTAACAATCCCACTTTTTGTAAGATCAAATTTAATGATTGTTTTATGTGCTGCAGTAGCAGCTGGCGATATTGGTAATTTCATTGACAGAATGAGATTCAATAACACAGTTAAAGATATTATATTTTCGCCATTTATTGAAAAATGATCAAATAGAGAACTAGGAACATTTAATTTTGCAGATACCTACATTATAGGTGCAGCAATACTGATGGCAATTACTGTGTTAGTCAAAACATTTTTATTGCCTAATAAAGATGACTTATATGAAGAAAATATGATTAATGAATTATTAGTTGATCCTGTTGTTTTAGAACAAGCTAATAGTGCTAATCAAGCTAATTAAATTTTAAAGAAGGCAATATGCCTTTTTATTTTTTTAAAATTAGGCAATTCTTCCAAAAATGCTAAAAATAGCACAAATTAAGCCTAAAAATATGGATAATTCCACATTAAAGCACTTAATTTTGCATAAGTTTTAAAATATATATTTAGATAATTAGTTTCTAATTATTTTATTTTTTAGTAATGAGGTTTTAAATGAAGGCAAAAAAACTACTATGAGGAATAGCTCCACTAATGGCAATAGCACCAATAGTTGCTGCTAAATGTGGGGGCGGTAGTGAAACTAAAGAAGATGAAAAATCTATAGTATTTCAAATAGGTCACTTTAAAGCATGGCCTCTTTCTGGTGGATTAGCACCTTTTGCAGAGTATTACAACAAAACATTTAAAGGCGAAAAAGATTTTATGCCTGTTAGGATGTCTTATGCTGATGAACATAAAACAACATCTGAATTTGTTTTAGTTAGAAGAGCAAAAGAAAATATAGAATCAGGAAACTTTAATGATGTTCCAAACATTATTCTTGGCGCTCAATCTGGCGCATACGTAATTAACCAATATAAAAGATTAATGGACCTTAGTGATGTTGGAATTAAAAAAGATATATTTAATCAAAGCATAGCCGATCTACACTCTATATTATCAGGTCAAACAGATAAATCTAGAGTTTACAATATACCTTTTGACAATGCCGACACAGATGCATTGGCATTTAATTTAGATGCTCTTTACTTTATGCTTAAAATGATTGAAGATGGTAAGGGAACTGTTGACTGAAATGCTGATATTCCAAAAAGAGCTAAAGAAGCAGCACAACCTGGCGTAGGTAATGACTTACCAGAAAAAAGTATTTGAAGAGCATTAAAGCTTAAAGATGGTGAACCATTTAAAGGCTTCAAAGTTGATGAAAAGACCTTTAAATCAGTGGAAAAAATACGTGAACTTGCTGTTAAATTCCATGAAGGAACAACATTAGATCAAAATAAGGTTGACGGTGACACAATCACTGGTGAAGTTTTATCAATTGACTATAATGCTCAAGCATTTTTAAAAGAGTTTAAGTCTAAAATTGGAAAAACTGAAAACGATGTTATTTGAAAATTAGTTTTAACTGGTGATGAAAACAAACCAACACGTGTTGAATACAATCTTCCAAATAATCCAGAATATGTAAAAATATTTAAAGACTTATGAGAAACATATACAACTAAGTCAATTAAAAGACATGAAAAGAAAATTGGCTCAAATAGCAAAGTATTTTCATCAATTAAGTATATGGAACATAAGACAAAAGAATGAGGATCATGAAACGTTCGTGAATTCAAGAGTGCCATTAGCATTTTAGCTAGTGTTGGAACTAATCAAAGAATGCTTTCAAGTGTATCTAGAAAACTATTTTCAAAATTAGAAGATGGAACATCAGTTAAAGACTTTGAAAAAATTAATGCCAAGTTCGAAGATGTTTATTTATTGCCACAACTTACTGTAATGTCTGAAGGCAAAGATCAAATTTTTGCTGAAGGTGGATCAAGTATTTTGGCTGTTGACACATCTAAAGAAAAAGACACCAACACACCTGAAAACAGGGCTACTAAGAAATTCTTATCATGACTATACACCGGCAAAAACACTTACACAGGAACAGAAGAAGAAAACTGAAAAACATTTGCTAAGTTATCTGGATATATAATGCCACTTAAAGATGTAATTAGTGATGCTAATGAAAAATGAATGAAAGAAGAAATCGAAAGACTTCTTAAAGAAGTAAGAGAAATTGAAAAGAAATCTAATGCTACCGAAGCTGAAAAAGAAGTAGCAAATAAAAAATTCTTTACTTTAAATAATTTAAGAAGTGCTTTAGTTTCTCTTCAATCAATACTAAATCTAGAAAAGAATAAAGACAAAGTTTTAGTTAAAGCATCAGTTACTGATGATGCTACTAGCCAAATTGCAGGATCAATCGATAAAGCATTATACAAATCAACTATTCATGATGGTCAAGAAATCACAAAAGCAGATGATCTAGTTAAAAGCTTTACTCAATTTGTTGAAAACGCCCCAAAATAGCAAGTGCACTTACAATTTACAAGTAAAAAAATAGGCAGGAAAATTTAATCTGCTTATTTTTTAATAAATTTGCTATATAATAAAAATGCATTTTCAAGGTGCTAAGCAAATAAATATTTTTTTCTTTCTATAAATATTTTTTGATATATAATAATAAAGCTTTATGTTAAAGCAGGTTGCCGATTTAGCTCAGCGGTAGAGCAGCTGGCTGTTAACCAGTTGGTCACAAGTTCGATCCTTGTAATCGGCGCCATAATTGGTCTGTTGGTGAAGCGGTTAACACACATGGTTTTCATCCATGCATGCACGGGTTCGATCCCCGTACAGACTACCATTTGGAGAATTAGCTCAGTTGGGAGAGCATCGCCCTTACAAGGCGCAGGTCGTGGGTTCGAGCCCCTCATTCTCCACCATTGCCGCCTTAGCTCAGTTGGTAGAGCAACTGACTTGTAATCAGTAGGTCGTAGGTTCGAGTCCTATAGGCGGCACCATAATTTGAGCGCGAGTGGTGAAATTGGCAGACACGATAGATTTAGGCTCTATTGCTTAACAGCATGAGGGTTCAAGTCCCTCCCCGCGCACCAAAATTCTCTTTTTATACTCTCAAAAGAGTTTTTTTTTACTCCTTTTTATTTGTTCGTTTATTGTATATACTGTTTTATTAATAACATACCTTTTCTCCTTTCTTTCTTTGTTTGTAAACACAATTTAATTTTTCCTTTCATGTAATTATTTACATATTTGTTTTTTTCTTGTGTTTTCTTTTGTGTGTTATTAATGTTCTCTCTTTTTAAAAACAATTTTTATTTTTTTGTTGTTATATTTCAATTGTTTTTATCTTTATTTATTACTATCTAAAATGGGAAAATTGCAATGATTTTCCCATTTTTTTCCTTTTTTGACACTATTATTGGCAATTTAGTCATATTGTTTTGGAGGTAAAAAATGATTTTATATAGAATAGGTGAAATAATTCATAAACATAACTCAAACATAATATTTGAAAGCCAAGGGATAGGTTATTCATTGATACTGCCTGATCCAGAAAGGGTTGATGTTAAGCAAAAATGCAAGTTGTATTTATTCGAGATAAAAAATGAATATCAATATGCAACATATGCTTTTAAAGATTTTAAAGAAAGATTACTATTTGTTGATTTAATAACTCTTAATGGAATTGGCCCAAAAGCAGCATTTAATATATTGAATTTTGGATTCGAGAAAGTATCAGCATTAATAGCAGAAGGCAATGTTGAAGCTCTTATTGAAATTCCATATCTTAATCCTAGAATGGCAAGGCTGATTGTGGCTGAATTACAGGCAAAATGGTCAAAAATGATTAGCCCAAAAGAAGCTGCAAAAATAAGTGCATCAACTAATACAATCTCAGAAGCAAAGGAAACACTTAAAATGCTAGGTTTTAAAACTAAGCAAATTGATAATGCATTATCAAAAGTGTCAACAACTGATGATATTGAAAAGATGATTGAAGAGGCAATTAAGTTAATTTCTAGTCAAAACTATGAACCAGCTACTGCTTAGACCGACCAGCTTTAAAGAGTTTATCGGTCAGAAAAAACTAATAGTTACAATAAAGGCAATGATTGATGGCTCTTTACATAGAAATGAAGTATTAGATCACATACTTTTTTATGGACCACCAGGCACAGGCAAAACTACTTTAGCTTCTTTAATTGGCAATGAATTAAACAAAAAAGTTCACTATTTACAAGGAGCTTTATTAGAGAAAAAGTCAGATGTTCTAAGTGTGTTTGCAAATGTCAATGAAAACGACATTGTATTTGTTGATGAAATACATAGTATTAATAAATCAGTAGAAGAAATAATTTATAACGCTATGGAAGATTTCAAAATTGACTTAATTATAGGACCTGAGGGAAATTCTAAGGTTATGAGAATGAATCTTAAGCATTTTACATTAATAGGTGCTACAACAAAATTAAACTTGCTTAGTCAGCCTTTTAAGGATAGATTCGGTCTGCTCGCTAGACTAAGTCAATATAGCAATGAAGAAATAGTTAAAATACTACAAAATAGTAAGAAAAAGCTAAAAGTTGAAACTGATAATGAAGTTTTAATGCTTTTAGCAAAATATTCTAGAAACACACCTAGAATTGCTAATCATTTACTAAAAAGAGCGTACGACTTTTCACTAAAAAATAATCAAAGCGTTATTGATGCAAAAACTACATATCTAACATTTAAACATCTTGAACTTTTTGATTTAGGGCTTAATAAAGAACATATTGAATATTTATCACTACTTAGCAATTCATTTTATGATAAGTTCGTTTCAATAGATGCCATTTCAGGAATTTTAAATATAAATAAAGATAACTTAATAAATGATATTGAGCCTTATTTACTATATTTGCAACTTATTGAAAAATCTCCTAGAGGGAGAAGAATAACTACAAAAGGAGTTGATTATCTAATAAAAAATAATCTTAATATTTATACTTAATACAAAAAATACTAATAATATATAATATAGTCTATTATGTCAAATTTTAAAACTAACTTCAAAGCTTTTTTTAAGAATCTATTTAGCCCAACTAATTGAAAAAGATGACTCTTGCTTTCTCTTTCAATTGTGGGCATAATATGTGCTATTGTTTGTGGTGCATTCTTTGCAATTTTCAAACAAACTAACCGTTCAATAGAATATGGTGAAGGTGTGAGATATCAAATTGAGGCTAAAATTCAAAATGATAATAAAGAATTGCCCGCCTCAAATAAAGTATTAAATGACATTGGACAATCTCTAAAATATCGTTTTTCTAGTACAAATGATTATTCAGCTAATGTTGATGTTATCGGTAATGGAATAATTCAAGTAACTAGAAACAAACCGCTTGCTGATTCAGAAAAAAGAGCTGAGTTTGAGAATTCAATCATTAAAAAAAGTAGCTTAGTTGTAACAGACATAAATATGAACCCTCTTTTTATCAATGGTAAATTTGCTGATCCTGCTAACTTTGATAAAGATAAATTAAAAATTGATTATAGCGATATTGAAAAATATGCAGTTCCTCTTAAAACTGACAGTGCTACTGTAAGGTTTAATCCAATAGCTTCAAGATATCAAGTTACTGCTAAATTAGAAGATAATCAAGCTATTTTAGAGTGACAAAAAGCTACTGAACATATTTCTAAACAACCTGAAAGAATAATGTTCATGTGAACAAACCTTGATGAATTGTATAGATTTGCTAATACACCACTTTTTAAAAATGACTGAATAGCTGCGCAAGAAAATGCCGCAAACTTCACATTTGTTGGCAACAGGCCATGGGATCCACAATTAAGAAAATTAAACACTATTAAGAAAAGTCAATTTGATGGCTCTAAATATTTAGTTAACATTACTGAAATTGACAGGCCTTTAAACGATGAGACTTTCGTTATAACAACTACTGACACTAAAAAATCTACTTCAGATGCTTTAGCTTCTTCAATTAACTTTGGTTCTAACAAAAACTTAAATTTAAAAATATATGGTGAACCAGTTTTATTTACAAAAGAGAAAAGCGAATTCAAGTTTAACTACATATGAATAGCTTTAGCTGTTGCATTCTCATTAGTTTCAATAATGCTAATGGTAAATTATGGCTTATTAGGCTCGCTAAGCGTTATCTCAATGGCACTATACATATTTTTAACATTACTAATGTTTACAGTTTTAAGAGGCGAATATTCACCATCTAGTTTCGCAGGTCTTTTTGCTTCGTTAGTTATAAATTCAATACCTTTATTCACAGCATTTAATAGATTTAAGCACGAAATTTATAAAGGTGAATCAAAAGTCAAAAAAGCTTATAAAACAGCCCTTAATGCTAATTTTATATCATCATTTGATATGTATATTGGCACCTTGATATTGTCAATAATATTCTTCTTCCTAGGAACACCAAATACCCAAGGATTTTCAATAATGATTACTTTTGGCTCAATATTTGGAATCATTGCAATTTTAATTATTAATAGATATCTAACATTTTTATGTGTTAATACTGATGTATTTGACAAAAAAGTTAATTTGCTTGGCATAGTATCTAAAAAAATCGGCAAGTTTAATACTGAAGCAAAATACAAAAAAATTAATTATGTTAACAAGTCAAAATTAACTGTTATTGCACCTGTAATATTTATTAGTGCTGCAATTATTACATTCATTACTCTTGCAGCAATTAATAAAGATGCTTGGGCTGGATTTAATTTAACAGGTCTTTTTGCTGAATCTTCCAAAGTGAATATAAATTTAGAATTTACTAAATTTGGAATTATTCTAGGTATATCAATAATTGCGATCATCATTTATTCTTTAATTAGATTTAAATGAACATATTCTGTTGCTATAATCACAACTTTAGTTCAGAATTTATTGATAACATTTGCTGTGTTCTTAGTGTTAAGAATACCATTAAATGTATACACAATCCAAGCATTTTTATGAGTGATATTGCTAACTGTTGCTAATACATTTATCATTTTTGGCTCTGTTAAATCAAAAATGAATTTGTTTGAAAAAGATGAGGCATTAAGTAAAGAACAAGTTAGATATGTTTCAAACAGTATTTTCTACGAATCGTTTAAAAATAATTTGTTCTTCTTAATAGTTTCTGCATTAGTCTTCATAACTCTTATTGCATTTGTTGGCGCTATTGATATATTTACAAGTGTCATTATGTTAATTTTGGTAGTAGTTGCAATTTACTCAACACTATTTGTTGGTGTTGCTGTATGAAGCAAATTAGAAGAAAAACGGCAAATGAAAATCCAACATAGAATTGACACAAAATATTGAGTATTTCCTAATGAACCTTCTGAGCAAGTGTTCCCAGGAATTAATAATTATTTAGCATAAAAATTCACCACTATGTGGTGTTTTTTTAATATAATTGATATCCTAACTTTTTGAAGCAAGGAGGGTACATTATGTTTTATTTGCTTAATAAACCTAAGGGCTGCTCTTCATTTGCAATCATAAATTCATTTGCAAAAGAAAAAATGATAAAAAAAATAGGCCACACAGGAACACTTGACCCTCTAGCTTCAGGACTTTTATTAGTGGCAACCGATGATGATACTAAATTAATTCCATATATCAAGCATAACAATAAATCCTATGTTGCAACCATTCAATTTGGAAAGCAAACTGATACTTACGATTCAGAAGGAATGGTTATTAATTCTTCAGATTATAAAATCACCAACAATGATGTTCTGAAGATATGCAAATGATTAGAGAGTCAAACTGAACAAATACCCCCTTCATTTAGTGCTAAAAAGATAAATGGAATAAGAAGCTATGAATTAGCCAGAAATGGCAAGGATGTGAAATTACAAAAACAACCTATAGAAGTATTTAGTGCTAAAATAATAAGCTTTGACATTAAAAAACAGCAATTAGTGATTTATGTTGATGTATCAAAAGGAACATATATAAGAAGCTTAATAAATGACTTAGGACTATATCTAAACACATATGCTTATATGACGGAACTAGATAGAGTCAAAATCGGAGATTTAGATATATCACTGTTAAATGATAATGGCTTTGTTGTAATAAGCAACAATCATTTATTTTCTATCCCATACTATGAGCCGTCTATTGCTGAGATTAATAAATTAAAAAATGGTATCAGCATTATTAATAGTAAAAATATTGCTAATGGTGATTATATTTTAAAAACAAACCAAATAAATTGAGGCATTATTAATGTTGGTAATGATTTAATAAAGGTTAAGAAATTATTTGGCAGAAGAATCAATGAAATAGAAAAAGGAGTTTCAGATGACTAGAATTGAAATACAAAATAATATTAAAGCCGCTGCTTTTGATATTGACGGAACCTTGTTGGAACACGGCAAGCTACAATTTAATGAAACTGTTTTAAATACTTTTAAACAGTTAAAGTCAAAAGGAATAACAACTATTCTAGCATCAGCTAGAGAGTTTGTAACTATTGGTGAATTATTAAACAAATCTGACGACATTGACTATTTTATAGGCGCAAATGGCGCATTTGTTTATGATGTACAAAACAAAAAAATTATTTATGAAAAAATAATTAGGTACAATGAGCTAAAAGTTTTATATTCTGAATTCTCTGACTTTAAGCACTGTGAAAACTTTCTTTTAACTGATATAAACAATGCATTTAAATCTCCTAATATGATAATTGATTCATGGTTCTTAAAGCCACATATAGACAAAATAATAGATATGGACTTTAATAAAGTTGATAAGAATCATATGCACATTATTGCTTTAGGAACAAAGACTGAAGAAGATTCGAGTATGTGTTCGGAAAAAGCAAAAGAGCTAATCAAACAACATAATATGAATCTAGAAATAACTGCTAGATGAAGCAAGGGTGTATTTATTGGACCAAAAAATTCAACAAAGTCATCAACTTTAAAATGACTTTGCGAATATTTGAATATAAACAGAGATAAAAACTTAATTGCTTTTGGTGATAGCTCAAATGATTATGAAATGTTAAGAGATGCGGCCTATGGTGTTGCAATGATGAGAGCTAATAACTGAGTCAAAAGTGTCGCTAATGATGTAACACTGGATTGTGAACACAACGGCGTTTATTTGAAACTTAGAGAATTAGGTTTAGTATTGTAATTTATTGTGCACAAAATATATAATTTTAAATATGAGTTTTAGTGTATATAGTTTTGATAAGCTCCCAAAATTTAATAATCCAATTTACTTAATTGGCGTTTTTGAGAGTTTTCATTTAGGCCATAATTTTTTGTATGAAAAAGCAAAAGAAATTAAAAAAAATAGTACGCGAGATATAGTGATCGTGTTTTTTAAAGATGTAGAACATATGTTTAAAAGCAAAGATGGCTACATTTTTACAGACTTTGAAAACAGAATTCAAGAATTTGCTAATTTAGGTTTCACTAATGGCATATATTTAGAATTTGAAAAATTATGAGCACTAGAAGCAGATTCATTTTTGAATAAGTTATTTAAAAATCAAGATGAATCAATAGATATTGTAGTAGGCAAAGACTTTCGATTTGGTTTAAATGCTAAGGGGAACATAGACACAATTATGAATTTTGTTGGTGCTGAAAAGGTTCATCCTGTTAATATTGTGAAAATAGGCGATAATATCAAAGTTTCTACAACATTTTTAAAATCTTGCATAGAAATCGGTGATATTGAATTAGTTAATTCACTTAATTTATACATTTACTCATTTAGTGCACAGATAAATGTAGATGATAATGAAAATAAAATTAATTTAGTAACTGACAGTAATATTGTGCCATTAAAAGATGGTATTTATTTATGTTATGTTGAAATAAATGAAATGACTTATTATGCTATTTTAAAGGGAAATATAGACAATCTTGAAATCAAATTCCTTGATTTTGAACTAAAGTCAGGAGTAACTGATTTAAAGTCTAGAATTAGAGTGCTAAAATCATTAAGATTCATAAGTTCAATCACTGATGATATATTTTTAGACGAAGATATAATAAAAGCCAAAAAAATATTGCTTAATAGACCTAATGATGATAAAATATAAAAGCATTTATTTTCAACAATGCAATTTTATGCTTGGTTTAATTAATGAATTAAAACTAGGGTAAAACATATTTATATATGGAGATTAAAAATGATTTCAAAAGAACAAAAAGCTCAAATTGTTGCTAAATATGGAGCTAACAAAAAGGACACAGGTAATATTTTTGTCCAAATAGCTATCTTAACAGCTGAAATTGAAGACTTGAAGCCACACTTTTTGGCTAACCCAAAAGACAATCACTCTAGACGTGGTTTTATAGCAAAAATAACAAAAAGAAGAATTTTGCTACAACACTTAAAGAAAGAAAACTTTGAACTTTACAACAAAGTTTTAGCTGAATTAAATTTAAGAAAATAATTTTTGAAAAGCACATCTGGTGCTTTTTATTTTTTAACAAAAGATAAAAATTTCACATACACATCTATAAAATAGCCGTCAAAAGCAAGTTGTGTATAATTTATTTATTACCATTTTTTATAAACTTATATAGATTTGGAAAGAGGAACTTTATATGGAAAAAGTTATTTATGACTATGAATATGCTTTTAAAGACAACAATAATAAGGATGGTGCAATAATATATTGCCATGGTCATAATTCAAAACCCGAAATTTTTGAAATGTTTCAAAATTACTGAACTAAGACCAACTACTATGCGTTGCAATTCCCTGGTAACAATTTAGTTAAACCAGTAAAAGATCATAAGCTTAGCGTGTATCAATTTGCACAATTATTAATTAACTTCATTGTTGACAATGGATTAAAAAATGTTACTTTAATTGGCCATTCGATGGGTGGCGGAACTATTTCATTAGCATATAAACTAAGACCAGATTTAATTGGAAAATTAATTTATATTGCACCAATTAATAAAACAACTTCTTTAAGCAAGGGCAAATATAAAAGAAACTTTGAACCTAAAACATTAGCTGAATATCACGATTTCTTAAGACCACTATACTATGATTTTGATGCACTAATTGCTAACCCTGAATTTAGTGAAGAAGTTAAAAAGGCTTTTGATCCTGAAAGATTTAGTAACCCATATATTAAAGAGTTAACAATGTCAATGGATGCTAGTCTTTATGAGGAAATTGAGCGTTCA
Organism: Mycoplasmopsis bovis 8790; assembly: GCF_005061465.1. Lineage (GTDB taxonomy): Bacteria > Bacillota_I > Bacilli_A > Mycoplasmatales > Metamycoplasmataceae > Mycoplasmopsis > Mycoplasmopsis bovis_A. Next base: position 82,425 of record NZ_LAUS01000007.1, on the reverse strand, counting down.
TTAGATTCTATAACAGTGCCTACATTGTTAGTTTTAGGCGAAAAAGACGGGATTATTGATAGCGAATTGTGCTTAGAATATTTCAAAGAGCATGTTAAAAATCTAGAAAGCATTATTGTTCCTAAATCATCGCACATTATTTACTTAGAAAACTGACCAGTTTTTATCGATGCAATGGATAAATTCTTAAATAAATAACATTACTAAGTTAGCAAAAATTGCTAGCTTGTTTTTTCTTTTAGGCTTATAAATTAAATGAATTAGTCAAATTGATTCCTACAAATATTTAGTATTTCAATATTGTTTTATAATATATAAATATGGATTTAGATGAAGTAAAGAAAAAAGATAACTTAATTGAAATAAATGATTTAGTTTTCAAATACTACAAAAAACAAAAAAATGAGAGTATAAAGATTGACAAGTTAGAAATACCGAAAAATCAAATAATAGCACTCCTTGGTCCTTCCGGTTCTGGAAAGACCACACTTTTAAACTTACTGCTTGGTTTTTTAAAACCTACATCAGGAAAAATTGATATTGAGCATAACCCTAAGATTCATGAAATTTCTTACATTATGCAAGAGAACTCTATTTATGAAAATGTTAGTGTGTTTAACAATGTTTTTTTAAGTGCCAAAAACTATGAAAAATGAGTTGATAATGTCAGACTTGTCTTTTTTAATGAATATTTTGCCAATGCAAATGATGCTGAATTAGTTTCTAAATATAATCCATATTTAGAAAAAATTTTTAAGTCAAAAAGCTCAAAGATTTCTAAAAAGCTAAACTTTTTAATTCTTGTTTTAAAACTGTTTTTTGACAAAAAAATCAAGAACAAATTTAGTTTTTTTAAGTCTATGAAGCTAAAAACTCTATTCAAAAGAGAGTTTGAAATTGTTGCTAACAAAATAGGCATAGGAGAGTATATTCATAAAAACGTTAATGAACTTTCAGGTGGTCAAAAACAAAGAGTTGCATTTGCCAAAGGCATTATAAAAAAGACTAATTTGGTGCTTATGGATGAGCCATTTTCAGCATTAGATGCTAAGATTAAAGAATCAACTATTGAGTGATTAATTAATATTAAAAAAGAATTTAATTTAAGCATAATTGTTGTCACTCACGATCAGCAGGATGCTTTAAAGCTAAGCGATTCTATTATTTTGATGGATAACGGAGTTATTCAGCAATTTAGCTCAGGTGCTGATATGTATGAAGATCCAAATAATCTGTTTGTGGCTAAATTTATTGGCTCTCCAGAAATCAACTATATTGGCACTGTTGATAATATTAGTTATTACATAAGACATAATAAACTCACAATTAATAAAGATCAAAATGGAAACTTTGAGATTATTGACAAAAAGGACTTCGGGGACAAAATTCACTATTCTGCCAAGTCTAATGATAAAGTTTGATCTTTAGTTACTAAAGACTCGACTATTTCAATTGGACAAAGAGTGAATGTTAGCTACAAATTCGATGATGTTTTAGCTTTTGATATATATGGTAATAGAGTATTAAGAAGCAAATAAAATTAGTCTAAAAGCCTATAAAACAGGCATAGACTAACAAATGCAACTTACTAATGAGGAAGCATGAAAAATAATGAAACAAAGCGAAAAGCATTATCCATAGCACAAATAGTTCTACTTATATTGCCATTAATTTTATGTATTTTTTTCTTTACTATATCACCTATAATCCACACATTTATAAAGTCACTTAGATATAACCCTAATCCAGCTGATTTAACAAGGTATGTAATTAGTACTCAAAATTATGATGGCATATTATCCGATCCTAATTTTAAGGCAGCAATCTTTAATTCAACAATAGTATTATTAGCTGGCACTAGTATTTCAATGGTTTTAGCATTAGTGTTTGCTTTAATTATTAATTCAATAGTTTCAGCAGTTACTAAAAGAGTTATTCTCTCACTAATTTATTCTCAATTCTTTATTTCTGGTTTTGCAGTAGGTATTGCTTTTACATTATTTTTTGGAAGCAAAGGTTTATTTTTCTATCTTATTGGTTTAGATAAATATAGTTTTACATCAGGAAGCAAAAGGATTCCAATATGAATTTATTATGTAATTTATCAAATATGAAGATCGTTGCCATTTAATTTAGTGCTTTTTGCAGCTGCTATATCTAGAGGCGAGTTAAAATACGCAAAACTTATGAAGTGTGATAATTTATCAAAAGCTCAAAAAGTTAAGTATGTATACGCAAATGAAATATCAAAAGTATTCTTTTCAATACTATTTACTAATTTTATATTTTCATCCCTTATGTATCCTCAAGCCATTTTAGAACATTCATTTGACCTAGATTTAGAAAAAGCACATACATTAACCAGTTATACTGCTAAGTATTTAGGACTAGGCAGTAATCCCGTTTTGACTTATCCAAGGGGTTATTCGTCAGCTTTCTTTAGTTTTGCATATTTAGTTTCATTGCTGTGCTTACTTCAATTACTTAGACCCAAAACTATTAAAAAGATTGTAAATCTATTTAAGAAAATAAACATAAAAATAAAGCAAAGAAAGGTTTCAAATGCTACTAGCTAAAAAAATATTTTTTGGAATTCTTAAATTTGCACTAATTGGCCTTTTATGCATTATGTTGCTTTTTCCACTTTATTATTTACTACTTCATTCATTAGTTTCACCAAAAACAATAACTGATAATAAAGCTACGCTAACAATTCAAGAGTGAAACTGGTCAAATTATGCAGAAGCCTATAAAAAAGACTTTTGGATCGCCTTTGGATATACATCTTTATTTGCTTTTATTTTAATGACACTAAGAGTTGTAACCTATTCTATGGCTGTTGCAGGTCTTTTAAAAATGAACAATAGGTTTCAAAAAATATTTCAAAATTTTTTCTTAGTAATAAGTTTAGTGCCTGAATTTTCAATCTATTTAAGTTTAAAAACTTTCTTAATAAGGCTAGATTTATACGGAACAGCATTTTCGTTTGTGTCTAATTCTATATTTTCATTCTTTACATTTACCTATGTGCTAGATTTAGCTAAAAGCGCTCATAATGAAAAGTATAAAGTTATGCTAAATGATAATCTCAAGTGAAATCAGAAAATTACATATGTATACTTACCAAAGTTGAAATTAGCATACTTTTTGTTGATTGTATTCGCTTTTATTACAGCCTGAAATGACTATTTGTGGCCAACATTTGTGCTTCCATCAACAAGCAATGTAAAAGGTTTTACAAATATAACAATCTGATTTTTAAATCTTGGAAAAGAATCTGCAGAGTTTGAAAACACAGCCATTCAAGCTGCAGGAGCTGTAATTTCAGTTCTTATACCACTAACAATTTATGCTATTTTCTCAAAGAAAATAAATAGATTTAATTAGTAAGTTAAAAGGAATATTTTTCCAAAAGGCCTATAAAATAGGCTTTTATTTTCATAAATTTTTAAAAAAATTATGGTTTTAACATATATTTTATTAATTGCAATATAAAATGTTAATGTTGTTTTTAAAATACAAAGGATTTAGAAAATGAATAAGAAAAAATTATTGTTTGGAATTATTCCATTAGCAGTAGCTGCTCCAATGATTGCAGCATCATGTCAAAAGAGCGACAAAAAAGTGGTGTTTCAATTTGCTCAAGATAATTATTGGCCTTTGCCTAGGATGCTTGAATCTTTAGTTAAGTACTACAACACAGCATTTAGCAAGGACAATGACTTCTTACCTATAGAACTACAATTTAGTGACAAAACAAAAACTACTAGTGAATTTGAATTAATTAAAAAGGTAAAAAATGATATTGAAACAAACAATGAAGCAGCATTGCCAAACCTTATTCTAGGAGCACAATCAGGTGCTTATGTACTTAATCAACACAAAAGATTAATGGATCTTTCTGACTATGGAATAACTAAGTCAATATTTAATAAAAATATTGCCGACTTACACTCAAAACTACCAGGACAAAAAGGTAATGACAAAATTTACAGCATTCCATTTGATAACTTAGACATAGATGCTGTTGTTTATAATCTTGAAGTTTTAGACTATATGTTTAAAATGATTAAAGATAATGGTGGAAATGTTGATGAGAATGCAACAATTGTTAAAAAAGCTACTGAAGCAGGTAGGGATGGTGTTGGTTCTAAATTACCGGAAAATACTATTTGAAAGGCATTAGAGGCAAAAAGCAATGACAAAAAAGCCTTTGCTGGACTTACTGTAAACAATGAAACATTTAGTTCAATTGAAAGTATTAAGGAATTTGCGAAAAAATTCTATGAAGGCACTAAGCTAAATCAATCAAAAGTTAACGATGATACATTAACTGGTGAAGTTATTTCAGTAGATTATGCTAATGACTTAATATTTAAAGAGCTTCACTCGCAAATTGATAAAGACAAGCTTGTATATGATTTAGAAGAAACAGGCAAGCCTGAAAATCCTATTACTGTTAAATATAATATAGTTCAGGATCAAGACATAAAAAGCAAGTTTAAGTCATTGTTAAGCGGTTATAAAAATGCAATAAAAAGACATGCACACAAAGTAGGTGCTAACAACAAGGTTTTCCAGACAATAAATTTTGGTAACAAAGGCGAGAACTCTAGCATAAATATTGCTAGATTCAAAAGTGCTATAGGTTTTGCAGCAAGTGTTGGTGTTAATTCAACAATGTACAATAGCAGGCTAAAAGAAAATCAAGGCAAAAATGATCCTGATTTTATTAAAAAAGTTGCTTCATATGAAGATGTTTATATGGATCCACAATTAACAACAATTAAAAAAGGTTCACAAAAAATATTTACTGAAGGTGGCTCTAGCCTACTAGTAATAAACTCAAAAGACAGTTCAATGAATAAAGCTGTAGTAAAGTTTGTTAAATGATTATATGAAGGAACTAATAATGCCTATAATCAAGGCAAAGAAGAAAACTGAAAAACCTTTGCTAAATATTCTGGCTATATTATGCCCCTAGCTTCAGTTGTAAATGATGAGAGTTTAAAATGATTTGAAACTGAAGCTGAAAAGTTGAAACAAAAAAGAGCAAATAAATCTATTAGTGATGAAGAACATAGAATTTTAAACTTTCTTAGATCAGCTTATGTTTCTATTAAATCAATTAGAGATTTTGAAAAAGACAGCTCAATAATTGCTAAAAACAATGTTCAAGATGATAAAACTGGACAAATATATAACTCAATTAAATCAGCTGCAGAAACATGAACTGATCATAATTCTCCATCAGAAATAAAAGAGGATGATTTAATTAAGTCAATTGAGAACGAAGTAAATCATAAATAAAGCAAAAAAATACTGAAAGTCGACTTCAGTATTTTTTGCTATTTGCTTTTTTGATTGTGAACAATGAAGCTGATTTTTGAATCCTTAGCATTATTTACATATTTTGTTAAGTAAAAATGATATTCTTTAGTTGAATGTGCATGTGAGCCAATTAATGAATATGAAACAATAGGATTATTTTCAATATTTGCTTCGAATGCAAAAAGTTTATCCAATTCTTCAGCTTTCTTCTTAAATTCATCTGTGCCTAATTTACCGCTACTTTGGGAAACAATAGCATTTATTTTTTCAAAGATTTTATCAGCAGTTTGCTCAGTACCAAATGCAGCACTTCTAAATATTTTTCCAATAATAAAGCTATCATCTAGATAATGATTTTTATCATTTTCAGTCACTTTTGATAAATCAATTTCATCGCTGTGAACATCATCAGTTTTTTCAATATTATTTAAACCAATATTTTTTCATATTATAGGGGCATAATGCTTAGTTCCATTTTTGTTCATCACAAAAGTTAGTATTAATCCATCCTTGACTGAATTAATAGAATCATTTGGAACTGAGTTTTCAAAATCAATTGAAATATCTTTTAATAATTCTTCATTAATTTTTAATGAGCTTGATTCTAAAAATGAATTTAGCAATTTAACTTGCTCTGCAGATGAATTTTTACTTTTAAGCTGATTTATAATGGTTTTAGGAAAAAATCCCTTTCCTTTTTCAGATACTTTTGATGGTAAAACCAGTAAATTATCAAAAGCAGAAAATGTATTTTTTTCTTTATTTTCATTAACTGTAACAATATTATTTTTAAATGTTTTATATGACGAAATTGCATCATTTGTGTTTTTTATTCAACTATTGATTTCTTTGCTGCTTTTAATATCAACTTTAGCATTTAGAGCATTTTTAATATCAACATATGTTTTTAAAAAGCTATATTTTTCTTCTGAATTTAAAAAATCTATAACTGATTTTCGATTGTTTTCATATTTTGTTTGTAAATCTTTGAGTTTCGATTCATTATTACATCTAGCAGCTACTAAAGGAACGGCTAAGATGGGTGTTAATATTCCAATACCACTTAATATTTTGATTTTTTTCATAATTTATTCCTTGCTACATATACTATATATCTTTATTGTGAAATTATAAAATTAACAATTTGAATATTAAGTCCTATGATTAAATTTTAATCATTATACAGTAATGTTGAAACGAAGATTCTAAATATTAAGCATACAAACTTTAAAATCTATAAAACAGCTTTATTAGTTAAAAAATAAATATGAAATATATGTGCACACCACTTAAGATTAAAATTAAAATGCTTGTCTCAAATAATATGTCTAGTTTAATCCAATTCCAAAATCTTTTATATAATTAATATTAAGTATGAATTTAAGTAATATTCCTAGTAAAAAAAAGACTGTAGTAATTTATGGAGCAATATGCCTACTAGCAATTATCACATTAATTGCTTGTGTTGTTCTCATTGCTAAATTTAGTAATAGCCAGTCTAAAATATGAGCATCTGCAGTAGTAGGGCTAACAATTAGCGCAATTATTGCAAGTACTGTGGGATTACTGCTTATCAGAATGTATTGGTCACAAAACGCAATTATTAAAAAGTCATTTAACTTTTTCATGGACGAAATAATAAGCCATAATTCAATTGGCTTGCTAATTTATGACAATAATTTCAACATTTTATGAACTAGTTCATTTATAAAAAATAGATTTGGGCGCAAATGAGTTGGATATTCATTAGCCGAGTTCTTTAAGTATTATGATTCAAATTTTGATACTAATTTACAGAGCATAAATTTTAAAGATAATGAAAATCATTATCATGCTGAAATATGGCCGCTTAAAAATTGCATAAGCATAAAAGATGTTACTTTAGAGCAACATATGATTCAAATTTATTCTAATCAACTTCCAGTAATTGGCGAAGTGGAAATAGATAATTATCAGTTATATCATTCAATACTTTCAAAAGAAGAACTTTATAAAGTTAATCAAGAATTTATAGCAATTTTGGACGAATTAGTTACTAACTATAACTTTGTATATCGTCAATATACTAATGGAAAATTCTTGGTGTTCACTAACAAAGAATCAATTGATAAGATGGCAAGTGTTGACTTTGGTTTCTTTTCAAAGATTCACTCAGCACTAAAAAATTCTAAAATAAATAACCACTTAATTTCTATTTCTGCAGGTTTTGCATTAGGTTATCAAAACTTATGAGAAAAAACAGAGCAAGCCAAAAACGCTTTATTACAGGCTCAAAGCCGTGGTGGTGATCAAGTTGCAATTTTCTCAAATGTTGAGAGACCAAAGTATTTTGGTTCATCTAGCGAAATACTTTATGACATAAGCAGAACTAGAATTAAGAGAATTGCTGATGTTATAGAAAGTAAATTAAAAGATCCAAAAATCAAAAAAGTTATATGTTATGGACACTCAAATGCTGATTTAGACGCTATTGGTTCATCATTAGGTATTTGAGCCTTAGCTAAAGAATATAACAAAGAAGCATATATTTGTTCTGTAACCCAAGATTCAACAACTGAAGCAGCAATTGAAAAAATTATTCCTAAAGATGAAGAGATTTTTATTAAGCCTCAAGTAGCAAATAAAATAACTGATGAATCAACTTTAGTATTTTTATTGGATAACTCTCAATTAGATAGAACCGATAATAAGGACTGCATAAACAATACAAAAGTCAATAATATTTTTATCCTAGACCATCATAGATTAGGCTCAAGCATCGATTTTTGTCCAAATGTGAATAGATATATTGACTCAGCTGCTTCTAGTGCTTCTGAAATAGTTACTGAAATTTTAATGTTTGTGCAAAGGGTAATTTCAATCAAACCTTTTGTTGCTCAAATGTTATTAAATGGTATATATTTAGACACTTTACAATTTACTAAAAAAGTTAATGCAAGAACTTTTATTGCTGCAGGCTGATTAGAGGAAAAAGGAGCTAATTCAGCTAAAAGTAGTGAAATCTTAAAAATTGATGAAGATACTTGAAATGATGTAAATGATCTTTTATCAAATATACAAGAAGTTAAACCTGGATACTTTTTGGCCTATAAAGATATCCCATTAACTAATGATGTTATTTCAATAGCTTCTGAAGAAATTTTAAAAATTAGTGGCAGAAAGGCATCATTTGTTATTGCAAAATTAAAAGGAACAAAGTTTTATAAAATGAGTGCTAGAGGACTGGATGTCAATGTTCAGTTAATAGCTGAAGCAGTAGGCGGTGGCGGTCACTTCGGTACAGCTGCAGCTGTATCTAGTGAAGAATTTAGCACATTTATTGATAATGTTAAACAAGCGATTGTGAGTGAGAAAAATGAAGGTTATACTAATTAAAGACTGTAAAGATGGCAAAGCAAATACAATTATTGAAGTATCAGATGGATATGGATCTAATTTCTTAATTAATAAAGGTTTTGCAGTGCCATATAATGAAAAAACTAAGAAGCAATTAGAAAAAAAGTTAAGCGATCTAACTGCTAATGAAATGGAAGCGCGCCAAAGTGCATTAGAATTAAAAGAAAAGCTTGAAAAAGAATTATTAAAATATGAATTAGAAGCTAATATAGACGGCAACAATAATTTGAATGTTCATGGTGCAGTTTCAACTAAGGATATTGTTAAGACATTAGTCAAATTAGGCTATAAATTAGATAAATACGCCGTTCAAAAGGTACACTTAGTTGGCAGGGGGTTGCATGAAATTGATATCATTGTTTACAAAGATATTATTGCTAAACTAAAGGTGGATATAATAATCAATGTCAAATAACTCCGAGTATTATGAGATAAACAGCCTAAGTAAGTATTCAAATCCTAATTTAGAAGCATCATTGCTTGGCTTAGTTTATATAAATAACCAAACAGCAAGCAAAATCATTCCTTATTTAACTAAGGAAGATTTTACTGTTCGCGAGTATGCTTTGTTTTTTGAAGTTTTAAAGGACTTATTCTTAAAAAATATTTCAATTAATTTTGATCAACTTATGCTTTATAAGTCTAAAAATAAGCAATATAACTTCATTAATTTTGAATTCTTGTTACATATTCAAGATTCTGCTGGTTTAAGTAACAATATTATTCAGTACTTACAAGAGTTAGAAAGACTTACAAAATTAAGGACAATTGAGCTTAAGTTAAGCAGAGTTCTAAATAAACTAAGTACAAATACAGCAGTAAGCGAAAGTGAAGTGATTAGCGAACTTCATGACTTGCTTTTAAATATTGACAAAAGTAAAACTAGACAAGACTTTTTAACCGTTGAAGAAGTTGCAAAAGTTGTGGTTGATGACTTAGTTAAAAAAAGAGAACTTAATATTTCTAATATAAGTGGTGTGCCTAGTGGGTTTGAAGCATTAGACACACTTACACAAGGATTTCAACCTGGAGAGATGATTGTTTTAGCTGCTAGACCAGGTATGGGTAAAACCGCTTTTGCCTTAAATATAGCCAAAAACGCCAGTTCTACTTCAGGCAATAAGCCTGCTAAAAAGGTTGTGTTTTTTACCTTAGAAATGCCTTCATCACAGCTAGTTACACGTTTATTTGGTATTAGCACTGAAATCGATCTATATAAATTTAAAAAACCTAGTGAATTATCACAAGAAGAATTAGATAAAATTACCATCCATCAAAAAAGACATCTTAACCAATTGAACTTATTTATAGATGAATCGGCTAAAACCGATTTACCTACATTGCTTTGAAAATGCCGTAGGCTTGCTAAAACTAATGGAATTGATATGATAATTATTGACTACTTGCAATTGTTAAGTGTTGATTCAAGCAAACCATCTAGAGATAGACAAGCCGAAGTTGCGACAATAAGTAGAAACCTTAAAACACTGGCTTTAGAATTAAAAGTTCCTATTATTGCACTAAGCCAGCTTAGTCGTGAAGTTGAGAAAAGAGAAGATAAAAGGCCTATATTATCAGACTTAAGAGAATCAGGAACCATTGAACAAGATGCTGACATTGTTTTATTTTTATATAGAAAGAACTACTACAATAAAAATAAAATTAATTTTAAGGATAAAGACTTAAGTGCACAGCAAAAAGAAATGTTAGAACAAGGCTTTATTGGCGATGTAACAAATTTACTTATTGCAAAACACAGAAATGGTACACAAGCCGACATTAATTTACTATTTAGATTAAACTGTGGTAAATTCGAAGATCTTTACTATAAATATGATGAAGTCAATGACTCCTTTAACTACAATAAAGGAGATGAATAATGCCTCTCTATTTAAAGATTATTTCAACTATAGGAATGATTTTATTATTATTGCTTAGTTCAATTTTTAGTGCAAGCGAAACTGCTTATACCAGTTTAAGCCCTGGTAGGATTGAAACTATGGTTAGCAACAAAGAATTTGGTGCAAAATTAATTAAAAAGCAACATAAATTCTTTAATCAATTACTTAGCACAATCTTAATTTGTAACAACATTGTAAATATAGCGCTTTCAGCAATAACTTCTTATCTTTTGAGTGTGTGATGACTAGCAAACTTGCATGAAGTTAATAAATATAATGTTATTATCTCAACAGCCATTTTAACCCCGATTATAGTGTTATTCGGTGAAATTTTACCTAAATTAGCAGCTAAAAAATATCCTGTTGCTGTATCTAAAACCTTTTGTTATGTATTGCAAGCTTTTTATTATATTTTCTGACTATTTACTTATCCAGTAAGCAAAATTGGGAGAAATATTTATATTACAAATACTGAGCAAGATGTTAAAGGATTAATAGATATTGCACAAAATGAAGGCGTCCTTGAAACTAATGAAAGTATAATGGCTCAAAATGCTTTAGATTTGGATAGCACCAAAGTTTCGCGTCATTATATTAAGCTAAAAGATGTTTATTTAATCAACTATAATGATAGTGTCTCTGATGCTATTGAGCTATTTAAAAAAACAAATTACAGTCGCCTTCCTGTTAAAAAAGATGACAATCTTATTGGAATTATTCACCTTAAAGATATTTTTTACTTACAAAAAGGTAAAGTAATTACATACTTAAAACCAGTGCCAACAATTTCAATGAACACTAGCTTATCACTTGCTTTAGAAAAAATGCGTATTCAAAAATCACAAATGGCATTTGTTACTGAAAATAACTATAGTACTGATGTTATTGGCTTAATAACAATGGAAGATATCATTGAAGAAATTATTGGTGAAATATATGATGAATATGATGATGAAGAATGAGAAGACTTCCATGAAATTAGTCTTGAACTATTCCACGCTTCTGGCAAAATGAAACTAAAAGAAGTAATTAAAAGGCTAGAAATTGAAGTTGAAGACGTAGAGCCTAATGAATTAAATATGTGCTTATTTGAATTTATCAAGCACAGAGTCGGCTACTCTCCTAGAAAAAATACTAAATACACTATAGGTGATGTTCATTTTAGAATACTTTCAATAACAAATTCTAAGAAAAATGATGCAAAAATTGAAATTGAACTAGGTAATAAAGTTGATATGATGGAAACATCAACTAATCAAATTGTAGTTTAAATATATAATTTGACTAATGAGCCTATAAAACAGAGTTTTATGTAATAAATAACAACAAAATAAAATACTTTTAAAATTATTTTACTTTTGTATAATATTATTACATTTTTGCAAATGTAGTTCAATGGTAGAACTCCAGCCTTCCAAGCTGGTCATGCGGGTTCGATTCCCGTCATTTGCTCCATATGTTTGAGTTCTCAAGCTAAAAATTAGAACCAAGGTTAAAGCCTTGGTTTTTATTTATTTTGCTTTTTTATAGTGTAGCAAGTATTATTTGGCTATTTAAATAATTTATAATATTAATGTAGATATTTATTTAAGTGTGAGGAGATATCTTTAATAAAAAGATAAATACATTATGAAAATGAATAGGAAAATACTATTTAGTCTATCTGCAATATCATCTATAGCAACTGTTCCATTATTAGCTGCTAAATGTGGTAACACTCAAGGTTTGGATAAGGTAATAAAAACCTTAAATTTGGGTGAAGTTAGTGTATATGAAGACTTAAAACTAGACACCCCTGGTGAAAAACAAATATTGAATGCTTTAGCTAAAGTTAATGACACAAAGGAAGCAAAAATTGACCTATCTCAATTGGAAGCTAAAGACATTAAATCAACTGGCGCTGTTATAGAAGCTAAAAAAGATTCTAAGCTTTATAGTGGTAAAATTCAAGTGACTTTTACAACTAAAAAGGTAAAAAGAGTTGATATTTCGACAGTTAAAAAAGAAAATCTTAGTGGCATTAGTAACTTCACTGATGTAAAAGAAATGGCCCCTATCTTAAGAAAAGAGCTTAGTTTACCTAACTTAAGCGAAAAAGATATAACTATTACTTTAGAAGCTGCAGCAACAAATGATAAGGAAGGAAAATTAATAGTTGCTTCAAACCCTGATTCTGAACTCATTTTCGGCAAACTTGAAATAGTTTTACCAAAATTAGCACCGCTAGGTAACAATGTTAAATTAGTAAGTGAATATATAACCAAATTTAAGGCTCAAGCTAAAAAGATGGAAGATAATTTAAAAAACATTGCTAAATGAGAAGCTAGTGAGGAAAGCAAAAAACAAGAATTTGAAAAGCTAGCGACTGAAATTAAAAATGTTGCTACAAAGCTAAAAGATAAATATACTAAAACTGTTGAAAAATTAGAACAAGCAATCAAAGGCAAAAATGACATTGATAACGATGAGTTCAACAAGTTAAATGTTGACATTTCTTTAGTGTCAGTTGCATATGACTCCGCAGTCAAACCTAAGGCAAATGGTAAAGTTACAACTGACTATACCAAGATAATGGATGAACTTAAAAAGATTGCTAAACCAAAAGGTGGATCTAAAGAGGCAGAAATATCTATTGATTTTAGCAACTAACAATACTTCAAAAATATAGAGTTTTCTATATTTTTTGTTGCCTTCTATGACTTGCCTTTATTTCATATTAGTATTCTGAATTTTAACTCCTTTATAATATTGGAAGGAGATATCTTTTTTTAAATAAAGATATAAATAATTATGAAAACAAATAGAAAAATATTATTTGGCTTATTGACTTTATCATCATTTACAGCAGTTCCATTATTAGCAGCTAAATGTTATGATAAAAATGAAGACGCACGAAATAACAATACTAAAGAAACTAAGCAAACATTAAGCGAAGTTATTAAAAATACAAATTTAGGCGAAATAACCTTAACTAAGGGTGCTGAATTACCAGAAAGTAATTTAATAGTAGAATTATTAAGTAAAACAAATAACTTTGAAAAAGACAAGATTGATATTTCTGAACTAGAAGTATCTAACATACAAAAAACAAGTGCAGTAGTTAGCGCTAAGAAAGAAAGCAAAAAGTATACTGGAAGTGTAAATGTGTCATTTACACTTAAAATGTCTGAAGAAAACGCAGACAAAAATGAAAATGCAATTGACAAAAAGGACTTATCTACAGTCAATAAAGACAATTTTAAGTTTTTAACAAATTTTCTTTTTAGAACAGAAATATTAGAAGCATTACAAAAAGATTTGTCATTGCCAAATCTAAAATATGATGACTTTACTTTTACATTGGATAAACAAGCGACAAATACTGAGATTGGTAAGGTAGTAATTGAAGCTAACCCAGATTCAAAGCTTATAAAAGGTAAAGTTATTTTAGATATTCCAAAAATTACCAAAAATCAAAGGGATGAGCTGGGCACTGTTAAAGAAACAATCGAAGAATTAAGCTTCTTAAGTGACAAGATGGACAAAAATATTACAAATATTGATAAATGAGAAACATCTAATAGTGGGATGGCGGTTCATTTACTAATGAAGCTAAAGCTATCAAAGAAATTTCTGAAAAGGTAAAAGAAAAAATAAAAGAAACAACTGAAAAACTTCACAAAATAATAGAAGGCAAAGTTGGATTATCAAAACAAGAGTTTGAAAATGCTAATAAAGTAATTCATGAATTCTTTAGATTTTATGGCACAGAAGTTAAATCAAAAGATACAGGCAAGATAATATATGATGGCGACAGAACAATGAGCGATCTTAAGAAAATAGCTAAATTAAAAAATGGCAATGAAGAAAAAGATTCATTAATTGAATTTTAAGTCATAAATTACTAATATAGGGAAAGTGAAAATGCTTTCTCTATTTTTTTTATTTTTATTCATAAAAATATGAAAAACATGTTAATTTAAGAAATAAGACTAACAACAAACATAGCATAAGTTATCAATATTCAATAATATTTTTACTAAAACAACTATGTAATAGCACTATTGGGATGGCATATTTATGATATTTTGTAACAACAATGAGCATATTAACTTGACAATATGAAAATAATTCAAAAAATTTTGTAGTAAATTTATGAAAAAAGCTACCCCCCCCCCCTATTTACCTTATAATAACACCAAACTACTTATAGAAAAATAATAAGGGAGCAAAATTAACATGAAGAAATTAAAAATGTTACTAGCATCTTCAGCTACATCATTAGCTGCAATGCCATTTATAGCTGCTAGTTGTGATGGAATGATGAATAATGAAAATAAAAATCCTGAAAAGAACGACAAAAAAGAAAGTGAATCTGTAGCAAAAGTTGCAAAAGCATGAGAGACAAAATTAAAAGACAAACTTAACAGTGCGCATAACTACACAGTTATCTTAAATATGCTTAAAGATAGCATTGAAGATGCTGAACTTAAGAACTCAATTTCATTGGCTAATAGTGATGAAGCTAGAAAAAGACCTGTGAAAGAACAAGAAGGACAAAAAATTATGTTCAAGGTTGGCTCTGAACAAGTTGATCTAGAACTAGGAAAAGTTGCTATTGGTAAACAAAGTACAATTTATCTTGATAAAGATAAAAAACAACAAGAAACTGATGCTCAGGACTTATCAGCAGATGAAAAAGCAAAAGATGCAACTAAGATAGTTAGAATTGGATATTATGACGATGGCAAAACAATTAGAGTTGCACAAATGCCTAAAACTGTTACAGAAGTACCAACAGAATTACCAAAAGAAATAACAAACTTGCACAAAATGTTTTTAGAAACTAAAGAATTTAACCAAGACATTTCATCTTGAGATTTAAGTGGTGTATATAACACTAGTTTAATGTTTTATAAAGCAGAAAAATTCAACCAAGACATTACAAAATGAAATACAGAAAACGTAACAAATATGAGAAGTATGTTCTACGGAACAAAAGCATATGATAAAGATCTATCAAAATTAAATGTTTCATCTGTCAAAGATGCTGTGGACTTTGCAAAAGCAGCTAAAACTGATTGATCAAAAGAAAAACAGCCAAAATTCAAAGAAGGGACATTATTAGAAAATCCTAAAAAGTAAAAGCAACAACAAATGAAGACTATTTTTTACGGTCTTCATTTTATTTGTTTTTTCTGTTAAAAAAATGGTTAAATTCCATAAATTTATGGATGTTCATATTGGATTAAATGCAAAATAACCATTAGAAAATATGTAAAAGTTTAAAAATTATGTAATTTTGAATTTACTCATTCTTTGAGTTTTCACTATCTCTAACTTCTCTAATGCTTTTCGCTAATTTGACTGTTTTAAGGCCAAATTTGACTTGAATATGATTATCTCCAACAAAGTTAACCCCGCTTGCACCTGAGTTTATTAATTCTGTTTCATTGACTAAATCTTTGTGGACAATGTCATATCTTAATTTTGTTGCACAGTTTCGATACTTAGAAATATTCTCCAATCCACCTAATGCTTTAATTATTTGCTTAGGTTGTTTGTATTCTTCAGTATTTGTATCTAATATCTTGTTTGCTTTAGCCATTATTATTACCTTCTATTTGCTAATTTATTTTATTTTATTACACTAAAAGCACATTAGCAATTTATGGAAGCAATTCCATAAAATTGCTCTCTCTCCTTATATATAAAGATTGGTCATATAAAATACCAATTTTTAATTTATATATAAAGGAAAATATGAAAAAATCTAAATTTTTATTATTAACATCACTATCACCAATTATTTCATTGCCATTTGTTGCCGCTAGTTGCGTCACCGAAGCAAAAGCTGATAACAAAATGGAAAAAGATATTAAGAAAAATGAAAATGTTGGTGAAAAAAATTCTTCTGAAACAATGAACGATAAACAAAAACAAGATAAAAGCAGTACAGAATCGAAAACAGAAGAAAAAGGAGATAAAGGCTCATTAAAATCTCAAGAAGACAAAAGTATGACAAATGATTCTGCAAGCAGTTCATCTTCAACAAGAGAAATGGCAGATATGCCTATGAAAAAGGCTGAAAAGTCTGAAGCAGACAAAAGGCCATTTAACAATGTTGATGCATCAGGTTATGATATCGGAAGATGATATGACAAAATTAGTAAAGAAGATTTAGATGAATTTAAGTCTGAATTTCGTAAAATACTTTCTGATATAAGCGAGGCAATAAAAACTAAAATAAAAGATCAATCAACTTTAAAAACACTTAAGAGACAGTTTGAAGCACTAAAGAATAAGTTAGAGAGTAAGCTTGAAAATGCATCTACATGAGATCATATTGATTCTATAGTTGCTGAAATAGATCCTGTATTAGCAAAAATATAAAATATTTTACAAACATATTGTTAATTGTAAATATAAATAATTTAATGAATTTTGACACACACCTTAATAGGTGTGTTTTTTATATCTAAGAACTTAAACAGAGATTTCTCTATTTTTAAAAATTATTCTTTTATTTTTTTCACAAAAATATCAAAAGTTGCATTTTTATATTAAAATTAAGTCATAAATTGCATTTTTGGTATTTTGGAGACTTATGAGAGTAGTAATTATTGGTGGTGCTGCTAGCGGTATGACTATTGCAAGCAGAATCAGAAAATTAAGTAAAGAAACAGAAGTAATTGTCTTACAAAAAGAAAAATATGTTTCTTTAGGAGCTTGTGGCCTACCATATTTTGTTGCTAATGAAGATGTAAGTGAAAATGAGCTATTAGCTAGAACTATAGATGAATTTGCAGAGCAAAACATCAGAATTTATCCTGAAAGCACTGTAATTAAGATAGATTCAGAAACTAAAAAAGTTATTTATCTTAATAACAGTAAAGAGAGTGAACTCACTTATGATAAGTTAGTAATAGCATCAGGTGCTAACCCTATAGTTCCTTCATTTATTAATGTTAATAACAAAAATATATTTACCCTGACTCGTTTAGAAGATGCTGTGAGTTTAAAGGAAAAGTTAAAGGATAAAAGCATCAGAAATGTAGCAATTATTGGCTCGGGATTTATTGGTTTAGAAGCTGTAGAAATGGTTTCTAAATATAATAAAACAGCCATATTGGTCGAAAAGTCGGCTGAGTTATCATCAAAAGTATTTGATACAGAAATAAGTTCCTTATTAGAGCAAGAATTACTTAATAATAATGTAGTAATTTATAAGGATTGTGCACTTAGCGGTATAAAAGAAAATAATAATTCACTTATTCTTAGTTTCGAAACTAAGGAAGATACAGAAGTTGATTTAGTTATATTAGCAGTTGGTTTTAGGCCAGCAACTGATTTTTTAAGTAATTCAGGGATTAAAATGCTTGCTAATGGTGCAGTAATAGTAGATAGACATGGCAGAACAAATATTGAAAATATATACGCTTGTGGAGATTGTGCCACTTCATTTAATAAACTGACTAAAGAAAATGGCTATACTCCTTTAGCAACTATTGCACGTAAATTCGCAAAAGTAGTTGCTGATGATATTTTAGGCATTGAAAATGAATTTGCTGGGCATATACAAAGCTCAATAGTTAAGTCTTTTGGCGCTGAAATGGCTTCATGTGGGCTAAATGAAAAAGTAGCTAAAGATTTAGGATATGATTTAAAAACTGTGTTTATTAAGGATAAAGATCATCCTAGTTATTATCCTGATCCAACCTTATTAGCTTTAAAATTAGTTATAAACAGAAAAACAAACACACTTTTAGGTGCGCAAATGTATGGTTCAAATCTTTCAGTTTTAAGAATTAATTTTTTAATTAGTTTAGTTTGAAACCAAATTGAATTAAATAAAGCACTATCGCAAATTGATTTGGTGTATTCGCCACCTTTTTCTAGAGTTGTTGACATATTTCATATAGCTTTAGAAAAATATTTAAAGGAGAATAATGAGTAATAATGCTTTATTAGATAGATTTTTAGCAATAAGTAGTTGGCAAGCTGCTTTAGCTATTATTCTATTTATAGGAATCCAGATTGGATTATGATTTACATTTAAACGTTTTAAACTAAAATTTATCTATCGAGTTTTAATTGGACTAGCTATAGGTTTAGCCTTTGGAATAGTTATTCAAGGAATAAACAAATTTCCAGAATTTGGCTTAGTTGATAAATTTAAGCCTGCAATAAAAGTTAATGGTGAATTAACTCGTGAGGAAAACCCTAGTTATATAAAATGAGCAGAACAAACAAATATATGAGTATCATTAGCTAAAAATATTTTCATTAATGGTATTTTATTACTTACTGCTCCTGTTGTGTTTATTGCTATTTTTAGGGTAGTTTCGCGCCCTGGTAACAAAAATGTTGGACGTATTTCGCTTAAAGGTGTAGCATTATTATTACTTAATACAGCTTTTGCATTCGCTGTTACATTCTGAATAGGATATGCCTTAAAAATTGGCGCTGGTTCTAATTTGAGTTTAGATAATGTTGCTGATAAAAAACTTCCTAAGGAAACTCAACCTCTTCCAGTTATAATTTGAGAATACTTGCCAAGCAATGTAATTACTCCATGAGCTGGTACAATGGTTATTTCTTTAATTGTAATGGCTGCTTTATTTGGACATTCAGTTAAATTATTGTCAAAGAAAAAGCCTGAGCAAATGCAAAAAATTAGAAACTTTATGGATGGTGCATGAACAATTGTTTCATCGATTCTAACTACATTTATGAAAATTATGCCATTAGCTGTTATGTCAATGATAGCTTCATCGGTGATAGCAAAACCTATTGGTGCTTTAGCGGCAATTGGAAAAGTATTAGGCGTAGGATATTTAGGACTAACAATTTCATTAGTATTTTTAACAATATTATTATTAATAAACAGAGTAAATGTAGTGGCTTGATGAAGACATTGTGCAAAGATTTTAATTCAAGGTTTTGCGACCCAATCATCAAATGCGACATTGCCAATGTCTATGGAAACATTAAAAGAAGATGTAAAACTTGATGATAGTGTTGTTTCAACAGTTACACCTTTATCAACAACAATGGGTTTAATGGGATGTGCTGGTGTTCAATCAGGAGTTATAACTAGCTTATTATGAACAGGCACCACCGGACTTTCAATTCATTCGCAAGGGTTAGCAGTATTCTTTATTCTTGCTTTATTAATTACCCTAGTTGCTTCATTAGGTATTAGTGGTATTCCTGGAACTGCAACAGTTTTAACGTCTGGTGTGCTTAGCGGTCTAGGTTTAGGAGCTTGATTTGGCCCAGTTTATGCAATTGTTGGTTCATTAGATGGCTTATTCGATATGGGTAGAACAGGAGTTAATGTAACTTCTGGTGCTGTTGTAGCCACATTAGTTGCTAAAACTGAAGGTTTAATAAGTTCTGAATCAAACATTCTTTCAGCTAAATTATTAGCAAAACAAGAGTTAATTAGACAAAAGCAAATAGAAAGAGAAGCAAAACAAGAGCTTAAAAAGAAGGAAAAGCTAAATAAGATAAAAAGCAAAATGGAAGAGTCAAAATCTAAAAAATAATTGTCCAAAAAACCTATAAAACAGCATAAAAAAACAAGTGAGTTATCAAAAACACTTGCTTTTTTCATGCTCTTATTCCTCAATAATTGCTTCCGCATCTTCATCATAATCTAATTTCCTATCAAGTCCCAATTTTGCTTGTTTTTTCTCGACATTTTCATTAATATCAACTTTAGAAATGCCTAGTGACTTAGCTGTTGTATTTATTTTATTTGTAATTTTATTAGCAGTATTAACAACTGAAACAAATTTGTCTCTAGATTTATCCAAATTGTCTAAGCCATCAATGACTCTTTTATAAAGCGCATTGTAATTTTTTTGTACATCCAAGAAAATGTCTTTTAGCTTTTCAATGTTTTTCTCAACTTGAAAACTGTTATTTTGCAACAAGTATGAGTAAATAAACACCATGATTATTTGCGGACCTTGAATATAAACTTTTAACTTATCTTGTATTTCAGTAATAAAAGATATATCTTGTACTAAGGTTAAATAAACACTAGCAGAAGGAACATACATTAAGGCAAAAGGAGTTGTTTTTCTATCAGGTTTAATATACTTTTCATTAATGCTTTGAGCCATTTCTTTAATGGCTTTCTTAAGTTCTTTAAGATATACCTCTTTTTCGTTTATGTTCTTAGAATCTAGATAACGATCTCATTTTTCTTTAGGAAACTTGCAATCAATTGGGATAATTTGCTCAATTTCTTCACTTTCAGACTTTGTTTTAATTTTCATAGCAAAGTCAACTGCTTCTTGGTTTTTTCCTGGATTTATTTGATATTGTTTATATCACAATCTGTTCTTTTCATTTGGATAGTGTTCTTCCAAAATTTGCTCTAAAGTAAATTCGCCAAAATCTCCTGTTTTTTTGTTGTTTGAGAAAGTTCTGTTTAAATCATCAACACTAGCTTGCATTTGTTCAAACTTGACCATTTCCTTGCCAACTTTATCCATTTGTGTTTGAATGTTACCAAATTGTTCTTTAATATGTTTTGTAAGTGTGTCTTCAAAGTGTTTATCAATGTTAGCCTTAATTTCATTAAATGACTTTAAGTTTCTTTCATTAATTTCTTTTAGATTGTCATTAACTGTTTTAGTAAATTGCTTGTCAAAATTACCTAGCCACTCAGCTAACTTAGCAATTCTATCGTTCAATTCGGTTGCAAATTGTGATTTAAAGTCATTAAATGTTTTAATTCTTTCGCTATCTTTTTTAGTTATTAATTCATTAATGCTTTTTTCAAAATTAACTACTTTTCCATTCAAGCTAGCATTATTGTCTGATAATTCTTTTATCAAGTATTTTTCAAGAAGACTAATCTTGCTACTTATAGCTTCTTTATTTTCACTAAACTTGTCATTAATAAAAAGCATACTTTTATCGCTTAATTCACTATTTGAATGGCTTTTTAAGCTCTTGCTTTTGACGATAATTAAAGCTAAAATTGTAATTAATAAAGATACAATTACAACTGCGAAAACAAGCAAAATTATATTTATAGTGTCCATATAACTCCTTTTTATTTTAATTATATAGTTTTAGTTCACTGCTTCTAATTTAAGGACTAATTTGGTAAAAAAGCGTAAAAATAAAAACCCACAAGCGAGTTTTTATTTTGGCTTATCTTCGACTTCTTGCTAGTTCTGATTCTCATTGATGTTTAACAAATCTAAGTAGCTTTTCTAACTCTTCTATTTTCTTGTCAATATCATCTAATGAATCAGTATCCTTTATCTTGTTATCTTCGAAAGTTTTTGTGTATTCAGTCTTTTTATCTTCGTCTTGAATGCCTTTAAGAATTGTTTCTATATTATCAGCTATTCTTTGTCAAGTATTAGTTTTTATTTTTCTAGTAAATTGATTATATTTAGCATCGCCTTTTTCTTTAGAATCTAAATATGCTTCAATAACATCATATTGATAGTAAGCAAAATAAGGGATTTCAATATCAGGATCAATACCATCTTGAGTGTAAGGCAAGTCATCTGGCTTTTCTATTTTCTTATCAATTCATGATATTCATGCATTATTTGATGAAAATTTGAAGCTTGTTCCATCAGGTATAACTAATGGCAAAATAGATCACATCCCACCACCAGATTTATTACCTAATATAGTAGCAAACTTGTTTTCTTTAGCAATGTGGGTTAATAAATTTGCAGCA
Organism: Mycoplasmopsis bovis 8790; assembly: GCF_005061465.1. Lineage (GTDB taxonomy): Bacteria > Bacillota_I > Bacilli_A > Mycoplasmatales > Metamycoplasmataceae > Mycoplasmopsis > Mycoplasmopsis bovis_A. The sequence continues at coordinate 60,099 of NZ_LAUS01000007.1, read as the reverse complement.
CTAAAAGTATTAACTCCTGCTAAAATGTATCACTTGTATCCATTTGTATTATCATTTTCATCATACTTGCCATCTCCATTAATATCAACTCTAAATTTTGAATAATCTAGAATCTTATTAATCTTTTCATATGTATAAAGTTGCTGGTCTTTGCTAGATAAAAACCCAGCAACTTTTTTCATAGCAACAATTGCCCCACCACCATTGAGCGACAAGTCTAAAATAATTCTTTTAATTGGCTTATTTTTTTCTGAATGCTCTTTGATCATTTTCATTGCTTTAGACATTAAGACATAGCTATCTTTAGTATGAGCATCATCCTTTTTAATATCTTCGTCATTAGCGACATTGAAATTATCTAAATAAATAATTGCGATGTCATTATGAAACTTAACAAACTTATTTTTATCTCCTTCTAAAACTCCTAGACGAATTTTATTTAGGATATTTAGATAGTGAATAAATTCATGAACTCTTCCACTTAGAGACTGACCAAATGGCTCAGCTCTATAGTCAGCAGGATGGAAGTATGAACCTGATTCTATTGAGCTATGCAATTCATTTAATTCTTTGTAATAAAAGTCAGTATAAGCTCTACCATTAACAAGTGCATCAGTGCTTAGCATTCTTTCTTTAAGAGTCATTTTAGCTTCATTTGGATCTAAAATGCCTGTGTCCTTAACAACTGTTTTAGAGAAGTATTCGTCAAAATCTTTGGCCTTTTTCTTTTCTAAAAATTTCTCTTTTATACCATAAAAGTTATCAAATAAGAATCTAAGGAAGTTGTATGTATTAGTTCTTTCTTTAACTGTTTGTTTTGTGTTATTACGACTATTAGTCATTATTCTGTTATACTCTTTTGGATCAGAATCTTTATTAACAGTTACAGTAGTGCCTATAAACTTATCATTGTTAAAGTAAATATTGTAATAACTTTGTGAGCCATAAAGTAAATTAAAAAGAGAAAAAGGCATAAAGATGTTGTTGTCAGCTTCTTTAAGATTCATTCCATATCTGCCTAAATCTAGTGTGCTAAATTCTTCATTATCTAACCTAGTAACTTTTTGCTCTAAATCCTTTATATTTCTAGAGTAATCAGTGGTTGATGAACCGCGAACTAAGAAAAATGCTCCAGTTGTATTCATCTTTATTATATTTGAATTTGTATCAAATATAGCTTTGTTAGCTCCCCTATATCATTCAAAAACACCATCTGATTTTTTAGTAATTTTTAATTCTGAAGTATTAAAAATTCCACTAAGTTTTTTTAAAAACTCATTTACATTAACATATAAATCTTCAGTTTCCTTGTGTCTAAATGCTTGGACTTCTTGTTCTTCATTTTTATACTCATCAGAGAGGTTAACAAATGAGTATTTTTTATCAACACTTAGTCCGTCAGGAATCTTATTAGTTACATTTGTTTTATTAAAAGAGTTATTATCACATGACGCTGAAATAGCTATTGGTATAAACGAAAAGGCAGGAACTAGAAATTTAAGAAGAGTTATTTTTTGGATTTTTCTTGAACGATATTGTTTCATTCTGTATCATCACTTCCATTATTTGCTTTTAATTTTTCAATTAATTTATTTTTAGCTTCCATATCTTTAACAATAATTTTTTCTAAGCTAGGCAATAATTGCTTGTTAATGACAATACCATCAAGTGAAACTGTAGACTTTACCTTATCAAATGTTGCATCATCTTCAAAAGTTAATTCTTTAAGAATGCTATTTTGTCATAGGAAAGATTTAAGTGATTTAGGAAGAGCGATTTTATCTATTTTAGTTCCTTTGAATCCACCGAATGTTTCAAGTGTCTTTGGTAATGTTATTGATGAAAGTTTTGTGTTGTTAAATCCATCCAAAGTCTTAAGTTTGTTATTAAATTCAACAGATTCAACACCAGAATTATCGAAAGCACCAGGTTCAATAACTTCCAAATTCTCACCAAATTTAACTTTCTTTATATTTTTTTGATCAGCAAATGCTCCAGATAAAATATATTTAATATCATTACCTATAACTAGTTCACCATTTTTATCAAGCAATTTAGCTAATTCCTTAGCTTTTGAAGCTGTTATGGCGCTTTTTGATATTTTTTCTAAAATATCTGAAACATTTTTTCTTAATTGAGTTTCTTGTTCTTTGTATTTTTTGTCTTTATTTTCTTTAGCTTCTTTAAATAGTTTTTTAAGTTGCTCTAATTCATTATCAAATTGACTGGTTGAATTATATTCACGGCTAAAACCATCGATAATGTTTGTTTCTCTTAACAAGTATGCATTTCAAAGTTCTTCATCAGACTTGGCTTCTAGCTTATTTGCTTCATCAATGCGCTTTTGATATGCAGCGGTTCACTTAATTAATTCACCATAGTAGTGCTTCTCGCCTTTTTTAATTGATTCTGCATCCTTGATAGATTTTTCCAATATTTCAATTGAACTAGGTTTTGTTAATTTAGCTTTTGCTTCCTTGGTAGTAGCCAATGCCTTGTCAAAATCATTTTGTGCAATTTCTTGTTTTTCTTCTTTAGAAAGAACAAATAAACTATCAAGTCTTTTAATTTCTTCTTTAAGCTTTTTTATAGCTTCTTTAACTTCTTCAACTGTAGTTGCTCTATGGTGTGCATCAATAGCATCTTGAATTACTTTAGCTGATTGACCAAAAACATTAGTATTAGTTGCCACATCATCAGAATAAGCATCACGTTTTTGCTGTGCCTTATCTATTTCATCCTGTAATTCATCTTTTATTTTTTTAAGTTCATCATTCTCAGAAGAAGCAACAGCTTTTTCATCCTTCTTCTTGTCTGCTTTATCTTTGCTTGTATTATCACAAGCAGCAGCTATTGCTGGGAAAGTTAAGATTGGTAAAAGTATAAAAGAAATTTTCTTCATAGTTATTTATCTCTCCTGCTATTTGTTTTATCAACCAATTTAATTAATTGGTTATAGTCATCTTCTTTCATATTGTCTCATCACTTACTTTTGACTAGATATTTGCTGTACACATCAATTGTTTCAAGTGATTTTCAGTGTGATTTACTTATATCTGCAAATCTTAAAAATTTAGGAAACACTAATTTTTTAATTTTGCTTTCATGAAAGCCTTCAAATGATTCTAAATTATCTGGAAGTTTCAAGTTTCTGATTAAAGTTAGATTAAATCCACCAAGCTTAATTACTGATTCAGGCACATCTAACTCTCTAATGTTTGTTGTACTAAATCCAGATACTTCAATTAATTTACTTGGCAATTTAACCGAAGTAATATGTTCATTAAAATTAAAAGTACTATTGCCGATAATTTCTAATGATTCAGGCAAAATAACTTCTTTTATTTCTGAACTCTTACCTGAAAAGCCTGATAAAACTTTTAGGTGGCTTGGTAGCTTAATTTCTTTTAATCTATTATTAGCAAAAGCACCATCTTTAATTTCTAAAAGGGTTTCAGGAAGTGTAATTACATCGATATCAACTAAGTTTTCAAAACCAGCTAATTCAATTAAGCCTTTGTTAAATCTAATTCTGTTTAATTTTGAATTTCTAAATGTTTCTTTAAGAGTAGTTTTTAATGACTTAGGTGTACTTAATTTTGTTATTGGTGTATTTGCAAAACCACCTAAAACTTCTAATTTATTAGGGAGTTTGATTTCGCTAATCTTAGTTTCATCTAATGTGTTTTGATGAATAATTTTAAGCGATTCAGGTAACTGAATGCTTTCAATTTTTGTTCCTGCAAAACCGCCAAAAGAATTAAGATTACTTGGTAAATTAAGCTCTGAAATCTTGCTATAGTCTAATGTTTCAGCCCAAATATCTCTAAGAGTTTCAGGAAATTTAATTTCATTTATATTTCAATTTTTAAAACCACCAAATGAAATTAATTTTTCTGGCAACTCTAATTTATATTCTATATTTCTAGCTTTTTTGAAGTCAAGAGTGTTGGGCTCAATATGTAATAAGCTCTTAGGAAGTTTAATTTCAGATATTTGTGATTCGGCAAAACCACCAAATGATACAAGGCCTTCAGGCAGATCTAAGTCGGTTATTATAGTTTTATCAAAGGCATTTTTCGAAATAGATTCTAAACCCTTGGGTAGTCTAAGAGCTAAAATATTAGTTCCTTGGAATCCGCCTAATTTTTTAAGTGATTTTGGTAAACTTAATCTCTTTATTCCTTTTGATTCAGCAAAAGAATTAGGTTTTATTTCAATTAAACCTTCATTAAGGGTTAAGTTTGTAATATTGGACTGTTGAAAACCACCAAGTATTTTTAATGAATCGGGTAATTTTAAAGAAGTTAGATTAAAGTTTAAAAAACTTTGATCTAATATCTCTTCTAACTGGTCATTAAACTCAAACTCTTCTAAATTACGTAGTGTATTAAAGCCGCCAAGAATCTTTAAATTTTTATTTAACTTTAGTTTTGTTATAGGAGTTTCATCGAATGAGTTTTCATAAATTTTAGTTAAAGATTCTGGAAGTTTTAACTCACTAATACCAGTAGCCTTAAACCCACCTAATTCAGTTAAATTATTTGGAAGTTTTATTATTCCAATATTAGTATTATCAAAAGAGCCCTGCAAAATTTTAGTAACACTTTCTGGAATTTCTAAAGTCTTAATATAAGTATTTGCAAAACCACCTAAAACTTTTAAGTTTTTTGGAAGCGTAACGCTATCTAGGTCAGTGTTATCAAAAGCCCCTTGCCTTATTTCAGTGACATTATCATGAAACTCAATTTTTCCTAAATTGTAAAAATTGTTAAAAGCATTTTTTCCAATTTTTGTAAATTCAATAGGTATTTTAACTTCTGTTGCTGATCTATCGAATTTAGCTAAGGCCTTTTTTGCAGTTAAAACTGAAGAATCTTTTTCATCAGGATCTTCATTTTCTACTTTTATTTTATCTGGCTCAGAATATTCTTTAAGCTCTTGTTCAGCCTTGTTTTCAATTTCCCTAACTTGAGCAGTAAGTTTTTTTAATTCATTTAAAGCCTGCCTGTCGCTTCAAAACTTAGTGATATTTTTTTCATAATTATCAATAAGCTCTAACGATTCTTTTTCTACTGCCTCTAGTCTTAATTGATTTAAGTCATAAAACACTTTAACACCAGGATCATATTCACATTTAGCAGCTATCAAAGGAACTGTAACAAGCGCAGGAACAATAGCTAAATACTTATTAAATATCTTTTTTATTTTCATCTAGTTCCTTTTAAATGGTTTAAATTATTTGTCTTTTTTCTCAATTACCAATGTTCCAGAAATTAGTTTTGAAGTGCTACTTGCTTTGATTGTTACTTTTTTGTAGGTGTCTGAACTTTCTGATTCTTTTTCTTCTTTAATTTCATCAAAGTCAGCTTGGTCTATTTTTTCTAAACCTTTAAGAGTTTTTAATAGTTTTGCAGCACTTAGTTTATTTCTAAGTCCGCCATCAAATTCTTCTAAAAAGTTAGTTATAAAACTTTCTTCAAGTACAAGCTTGTTTAAATCAACTTTCCCGTTTAAATTAGAACTAGCCAATCCCTTATCAAGCTTTATTTCACCTTCAAGTATTTTTGAGTCTTTTGTAGCTTTAATAGTAAGACTTTTTTTGTCTTTATCAACTTCAATTTCAAAATCTGATTCTTCTAAACCATTTTTAAATATACTCTTTAGTGTAAATCAAATGCTAGTTTTACGTGAATCGCTTTCTTCATCGCTTGATTCGTCTATAGCATCAAGTAGATCTTTCTTTTGTTTTTCATTAAAATTATATGTTGATAGGTTAATCTTTCCTAAAGCAGCGCTCTTTTCAATAGAAACAGAACCCATAACTAGTTTTGATTCTTCTGTAGCAGAAATAACTAGCTTACCTGAGCTGAATTCAATTTTTACATCATTTGGACTTAAAGTTACTAATCCAGGCACTTTTTTAAGGGTATTTACAATATTGGATGTATTAGGGTGATCTTTTACTTCAGCACCTAACTCTTTTTTGATATCGTCAGTCATCATCATATCCAACATAACTTTAAAGACAAAACTTAATGTTCCTGTAAACTTAGCTGAATCACTTTTAGCTGTAACACTTAGCTTGTTGCCTTCTTTTTTGACTTCAACATCTTTAGTTTCTAACTCTTTTAATTCTGGTTGGGTTTTTAAAACAGTAACGATGCTGTCAGACTTAAATTCCGATTTTTGTAATTCTTCTTGCAATTTTTTCTTAACTTCATCAGTTAATGAAATATTATCTAATTCAGTTTTGCTATTTACTGTCAACTGGCCTTTAATTAATGTAGATTTTGAAGATGCAGTTATAGTCAAAACACTATCTTTAAATGAAACTTCAAAGTCACTCTCAGTTAACTTTTCAAAATTCTTGTCTTTTTTTAGAGCACCAAGAATCTTTGCTTTTTCAGGTTTTTCTTTAGTTTCAGCCTTTAGAGCTTTTTTAACTTCACCATTTAATTCTAAGTTTGATAAATCTATAACTGAATCAGTTTTAGGAGGTTGCGCTTGGGCATCAAATACATAAGTGTCTGAAACTAGTTTTGATTCTTTGTTTGCCTCAATAGTTAACTTGTTGTCTTTAAATTCAACCTTAGCTAAGTCTTCAGTAGTTAGTTTCTCTAAACCTTTTTCAGTTTTAAGAACTGCAACAACTTCTTCTTTGGTTACTTTTTCTTTAGCTAACTTGTTTAGTTCTTCTTTAATCTTGTCACTAAGTTTGCCTAAGTCAACTTTAGTGCTTTCTTTTTCGGTTGTTCCAGGATCGGTAGTACCAGGTTCTTTACTATTATTATCTTTAGTTTCTGTATTATCACATTTAGCTGCAATAAATGGAATTGCACTAAAAATAGATAATGAACCAAGTGATAGTAATAATTTATTTTTTTTCATAATATATCCTTAAATAATCAATATTTGGATAAAAAAATATCCCACGACAAGGGGGATATTAAAAATAAATATCGAGATACGCACGAATTACCGTGATCAACTCATAGGTATAATCTCAGCCTTTTACAGCACCCTTGTCAATCAAATTATATATTATGTATTAGATATAATATTTTGTGCAAATATTTATGAAAACAGAACGCCGTGACTTTTCATAAAATGAAAATGTATGTATTGTTTTAGCGCTATAAAATAGTGTGTTTGGTAAATTAACAGAATAAATTAAAATTCCAAAACATTTTGCACAAAATGTTTGGCATTTAATTTAGCACCTGCAATGTTATCTGTTCAAAAAATAGCTAATAAAGTTGTGAATAAACCATAAAATCATTGTAGCATAATTACAAAATGTAAAATATAACAACTAAAAACATTGTTTTGTTTATGTGTTAGATAATTAAAGCAAAGCTGAAAAATTTATATATTTAAAAGCATCAAATTTATTAGTAAAATTAATGTATGTTATCATCAACTACTCCAAGTCCCTTTGTAAAATGAGCAGGTGGAAAACGCCAGTTATTAGATGAAATTTTGAACAAAATTCCATCTAAATTTAATAATTATCATGAGCCCTTTGTTGGTGCTGGTGCACTATTATTTTCGCTTAAACATAATCAAATTAGTTATATAAATGACATTAACAAAAGTTTAATTCATACCTATAAAATAGTCAAAGACAGTCCAAATGAATTAATAAATAAGTTAAATGAATTAGATAATAAATTCACTTCTAAAAGTGATTATTATGAATGCAGAAATCTTTTTAATGAAAAGATTCAAAAAGCTAATTATGATGTTTTGTATGCTGCGCTATTTATTTACCTAAATAAACGTTGTTACAATGGCTTGTATAGAGTTAATTCAAAAGGATTGTTTAATGTACCTTTTAATAATAAGGAAAACATAAAATCATTTGATAAAGACAATATTTTGATAGCAAGTGAATGATTACAAAATAAAGTTATAACAAATACGGATTTTGAAATGGCAGTTAAAACTGCATCAAAAGGTGATTTTGTCTTTTTTGATAGCCCATATGCTCCGCTTAATAACAGTACATTTACTTCATATACTAAAGATGGTTTTACTTTAGATGATCATAAAAGACTAGCTAAAGTATTTAAAGAATTAGATAAAAGAGGTTGTTATCTAATGCTTACAAATCATAACACTGAATTGATTAGAGATTTATACAAAGATTACTATATTACAGTTATAAAAGTAAAAAGATTAATTAATTCTAATGCAAACAAAAGAGTAGGTGAAGAGGTGATAATTACAAATTATAATTAAAGAATTTGTGTGATTAGTGAATATAAATAGTAGACTATCACATTGCTAAATCAAGGAAATTGAAGAAAGAATTAAGCAAATTTTTGATGAACACGAATCTAATACTAAGTAAGCAAAAATTCGACCAATTTTTATTCAAAATTGGCTTATTTTTTGTGTTTTGCTTTATAATTAAAAAGAATTTTTAATTAAATTTGATATCAAATTATTACACTATTATGGATTCGCTTGGGTGTGCCTGGAGAAAGGGTGCTAGGCGTTAGAAGTAGTAGGAAGATATAACAAACTAAAGGAATTTTATTTTATGGAAAACGAAAACTTAAAAGCTGAACAAGCTACTACAGCTGAAAATAATATGGCTGAAAAGGCTGATGATTCTAAAGCTTCAAAAGAAGTTAAACCTACTATTGTTTCTAGAGAAAAATTATTAGAAGCTGGAACATATTTTGGTCATAAAAAGAGTATGTGAAATCCTAAAATGAAGGAATTTCTATACCCACAATCAAAACGTGGAATGCATATGATCAACACAAATGTTACATTGCAACGTTTAGAATTTGCATACAACATTTTGAACAAATTTGTTGCTAAAAACCCTAGAACAACATTTATTTTTGTTGGTACTAAGAAACAAGCTAAAGACACAATTAAAGAAAATGCGTTAAGAACTGGTAGTTTCTATGTATCTGAAAGATGATTAGGCGGAACATTAACTAATGCTTCTACAATTTTCAAAAGAGTTAAAGTAATGGAAGAATTAGAAGCTCAAGCTGCTAAGAAATTCCAAGGATATCCCAAAAAAGAAGGTCTAATCAAACAAAAAGAATTAGACAAATTACACAAAAATCTTGATGGTATAAGAAAGATGCAAAGCCTTCCATCATTTATGATTGTTGCAGACCCTAACGTTGATGCTATAGCAGTTAAAGAAGCAAGAAGCAAGGGTGTAAAAGTTATAGGTATCTTAGACTCAAACTCTAATCCTGATGCTGTTGACTTTGGTATTCCTGCAAATGACGATTCAGCTAAAAGTATTACTTTAATAATGACAATTTTAGCTGACGCGATCGCTACTGCGCGTGGTGGTAAAGCTAAATTTGCTTACCAAGGCGATGACAAAGTTATATTGCCTGAGTTTAAAACAGACAGAGTTCAAAATCCAAGATTTGTTAACCAAAGAAGAAGCTTTGAACAAACTGGTACCCAAACAGTTAGAAATGTAGAAAAAACTACAACAAGCGCTGAAGTTACAGAATAAATTTAAATTAAAATAATATTGTAGTATTTATAATCTTAAAGAGGTAGTGTTATGGATAAAATGGCTCTAATCAAAGAACTTCGTGAAAGAACAGCAGCAGGTATGTCTGATTGTAAAAAAGCTTTAGAAGCTTCAAACTGAGATGTTGAAGAAGCTATTTCATTTTTAAAGAAAAATGGAAAAATCAAAGCCGCTTCAAAGGCAAACAGAGTTTCAGCTGATGGTCTTTTAGTTGAAGCAGGTGATAGCAATAGAGCAGTTTTAGTTGAATTAAACTGTGAAACAGACTTCGTGGCTCATGGTGATGAATTTGTTGCATTAGCAAATACAGTTGCAAAAACAATCGTTGCTAATTATGAATTAGTTAAAGAAAATGGCCCTGAAGCAGCCTTAGCGCTTAAAGCTGAAGGATCAGAAGAATCACTAGCTGACTTAATTTCATCATACAGTGCTAAATGCGGCGAAAAAATTGAATTAAGACGTTTTGTACTTATTGATGCAGGAACAGATCAATCTGTTTCTACATTTGTTCACATTAATGGAAAAATTGGTGCAATTTTACTTACAAATGGAGTAAATGCTGAAGCTGCTAGAAATGTTGCAATGCACTTAAGCGCAATGAATCCTGAGTATATATTTGCTGATGATATTCCATCGAATGTATTAGAAAGATTTGCTTCTGAATTTAAAGAACCAGCTGGTTTTGAGAATAAACCTGAAAAAATCCAAGAAACCATTAGAAAAGGCTTTGTGGACAAAAAAATATCTGAGGTTACACTTCTTTCACAAAGACTTATTATGGACGAGTCTAAGACTGTTGAACAATATCTAAAAGACAACAAACTTAGCTTAATTAAAGCTATAAGATTTGGATTAGGCGAAGGCATTCAAAAAAAAGAAACAGACTTTGCTGCTGAAGTAGCTGAACAAATGAATAAGTCAATGTAATAATAAAATTAGTTAAAAAATAGCCACAAAAGGCTATTTTTTTGATACTAATTCTGCTAAAGCATAATCATTGTAAAAATCTTCATAATTTAATTTAAATTTATCAGGCACTTCAAAGCCATTTTCAACTGAAACATAGTGTTTATCGTCAGATTTAGTTACGATTTTGGTATTTGAACTTACAACTATCATAGTGCCATCAGAAAGGACAATAGGAATAATTGCACAAGCGCCCCCGCCTGTTTTTTGGCCAATAATTTGCACATTACGACTAGAAGGACTTGACTTATCAGCAGCTGTGTAAGCCACTAGAGCATTAGCAGCACTAAAGCTTAGATTACTTGTTAATAAGAATCAATTATAGTTTTTATCCAAGTATTTATTAGGGATTTCAGCTCTATAAACAGATTCTTCTAAAGTTCTAGTAAGTGTATTATAAGAATATGAGTAAGCTTTTCTGTCTTGTTTGCCTTTAATTAAGCCTATTAGTCTATATAAAGCAGCAATATTACCACCACCATTTTGTGAAATATCTAAAATAATATTATTTATTTGATTTCCAGATTCTATTGATCTTCTTTCAATTACATCAAGAGCATACTTCATCAATTCAAAGGAATCAATCATATAACTATCTTCAGGATTATTTGTAAGATTTTCTAAAGGTGCAGCATCAAAGGAATCTAAAGTAATAACAGCACTTTTATTATCAGGTAAAAATCTAACAACAGGAACTTTACCTTCGACTAGTCTAGGTCCAGTAATTGTTTCAGCCACTTTAAAAAGATGTCTAGATTCATAATCATCATAATATTCTGCGTTTTCTCTTAAATTAGCTAACTTAGTTTTCAATTCATTTGCATTTAGCCACCTAGAATTAAATTTGGAATTAACTTCAGTTCTGTATTCATCTAATGAATGGTTAACTAATTTCTTAATGTAATCAGCATCAGTATATTGCAATGGAGTATAGTAATTAAATTGCCTCAAGGATGTATGAAGCTCATTAACTTGTCCATGCAGAGCTTTAAAATAGCCTTTATTGTAAATTAAAGGGTTACGATTTAGTATATCTTTTTTAATGCTTGGATCTAATCAGCTATCAAAACCAACTTTGTCGATTTTTTTCTCTTCAGCTAATCCATAAAAATTATCAAATACAAATCTTAATGACTGAAGGGCATCTTGTCTTTGAGCACTAGTTTCGGGATTTTTCTTAAATTTATTAGTTAACTCACTTAAAGCATTGGGAGAAGTTCTAATTACTGTATCAATATCAACTCCATAGTACTCTGAGCCATTAAAGCGTAAATTATAGTAATTTTGGCTTAAGAATAAAAGATTAAAGACAAATAAAGGAATTACAGGTTCCTTGTTTACTGCATGAATTTTTCAGTTATATTTGCTAAGGTCAAACTTAATGCTTTGTGGCTTGCCATCAATGTAAGTGCTTTTAAAAAGTAAAGGAGTTAAGTTATGCATAATACCTATTGATTTTTTGCCACTTAATATTCCAAAAACTCTAGGGTCGCTTATTTCAATCACGTCGTTTTCTCAATTAAATTTTAAGGAAGCACCATTAGCGTGATAAATTTGGTAATTTTTATTATGTAAAACATTAAAAGCATTCCCAATTTTAATTAATTTAGTATCGACAACACCCTCAAGCGCCGAAAGAGCTTGTTTTACGGATACATAAGGAATTCTGTCATTATTAAAATAGTAAGTATCAATGCCTTCTTTGCCAATGTGTTCATAGTCTTTAACAGCATTAACAAAAGTATGTCTTTGGACAGTGTAATTTTGATTAGTGGTGACAATTGAATTACCAAAGCACTTGGCAGCAATTAAAGGAGCTGTGAGTAATGGCAAAATGCTAATATATAATTTATTGATTATTTTTTTCACAATAACTCCTTAATTGCAAAATTTTAATATCTTGCTTTTATTCTTTCGTAATTTTTCTTATTCTTAATATAGTATCAGTGAATTATTTCATCTTCAGAATAATTAAGTAATTTGGCAACTCCTAAAGCAATGGCCAACATCTGAGATATGACGTATTTGTTTAAATTGTTTATTGCACTACTTATTGTGCTAAATAATAAACATATTTGTTTATTTACATTGTCAGATAATATTAATGGTTCAATATCTGGGTCAACATTATATTTGTATGCAAAAGAGCCAACAAAGTGAAGCATATCAGCAAACTCTTCTAAAGCTTTTTCGCGATTGATACTTTTGTTAGCTTTTCAGTATTTAAATGATTGAACTTCATTAGCAAATTCAGCTGTTTCAACTAATGTTGCTAATAATTTCATTTCATCAAATTCTGCCTGGCTTATTTTGCTATTAGAAGCATCTATGTCATTACGACTAATAATTGCTTGGTCTAAATCTTTTTGCATCTCAAATATCTTTTTAAAATTCATAGCTAAAAGTATAAACAATTCCTATATTTATTTAAGTAATAATACCTTATAAAAAATATTATTTTTAGCGAAAGTAAATTACTTATTAGTAAATTTTATACTTTTTAAGCATTATAAGATAAATATAATCTGCAAAGCATTTTGACAGAATTTATGATAGGAGTTTAGCCATAATATTAAGCAAGTTATGTAATAACTATAGCTTATTTTAAGCTAGAAATTGAGATAAATGCTTAAATGTTGTTTTTTGACTAATGCAGTAGTTTTATAGACTTTTAAGTAAAACAAAAGAAGCATATAAATGGGACTATGCTTCTTTTTAGAACTTTTTATTACTAATTAATATTTGTAGTCAATTCCTAATGCTTTTAAAATAGGAACTAAAACAAAGTTAAATGGCTTGTTGAAGTGTGGCAAGAAGTAAACATCAGTAAGAGCAATTTCAGGAAGTGTTAATCCTTTTTGGATAGCTAGAGCTAACATGAAAATTGTTTCAGTATGAATAGCGTTTCCTCATGAACCAATTTGTGCTCCGACTAGTTTTAATGTCTTGGTGTCATAAACAATCTTACATGCAACTTTTTCAGATGTACTCATAAATTCTGGACGATCAAAGTCTTCGAAGTATACACTAGCTACGTCTGTAAGACCATTTCTTCTAGCAGCTTCTTCAGTGAAACCTGTACTTGTGTAGTGGCAACCAAAAACATTAATAGCATTTGTTCCGGCAACACCTGGGAATGGAATATTTAATCCTGCAATGTGTAGTGCAGCTACAACACCAGTTTTAACAGCGTTTGTTGCTAGAGCAACGTGAGAATGGTTGCCTGTAACGCTGTGTTTAATAGCAGATGAATCACCAATTGCATAGATGTTTTCATCACCTAAAATTTGTTGGAAATCATTTACTTTAATAGCACCATTAGGTAACTTTTCAGCTTCAACCATTTCTGTTCTTGGTCTAAAGCCAACACTCATTATTACTAAATCAGCAGCATGTTCACCTTTGTCAGTTACAACAGAAGAAACATCTTTACCATTAACTGATTTAAATTCTTTAACCATTTCGCCAAGAGCTAATTTAACACCGTCTTTTCTGATATTAGCTTCCATAATATCTGTAAATTCAGGGTCGAAGTAGTTTCCAATAACTCTAGGGTTGTTGTCAATTAAAGTAACATTTTTACCTTTTTGTCAGAATGCTTCAGTAAGTTCGATTCCAATGTATCCAGCGCCAACAACTACAACATTTTTAATTTTGTCATTGTTTGCTAACTCAACTAAGTGTTGTGCATGTTGGAATAATTTTGAAAGAACGATATTGTTGTATTCAATGCCAGGAATTTTAGGTTCGATTGGTCATGTACCGCCAGCAAATACTAATTTGTCATATGAATCAGTAAATTCTTCGCCAGTTTTTAGGTTTTTAACCACTACTTCTTTCTTGTCTTTGTTAATTTTAATAACTTCATGTTCAGTTTTTAAATCAACACCATATTTGTCTCTAAGAATTTCAGGAGATGAGTAAAATAATCCATCAGGTTGGCTAAATTCACCACCTACTCAAACTGCTATACCACAACCTAAAAATGAAACGTTTGTGTTTCTGTCGTAAGCTGTAATTTGAACATCCTTATTAACGGTTTTAACTGTTCTGATAAATGAAGTTCCTGCGTGGTTTGCTCCCACTAAAATAATCTTCATATAAGTCCTCCAATTTAATATAGTAAAAAAATTTTAAACTTTATTTAAAGCTAATTTTTAAATATGAAAAAAATAATATGTAAATATGCAAAAAACATAAAATAAAAAGCCTATAGATTGCTATATGGCTCCTTATCAATTTCTACCATTGAAATATTTCTGTCGGGAAAATGTTCTTTTAATTGAGAATAAATGTCATAGACAAAGGCTTGTTCACTTAAATGACTTATTTCTAATATTGGTGTTTGTAATTGGTTATAAGTTAATCAATCACTTCATTTTACGTCGCTAGTTAAGATTAAGTCATAATCACTTGATACTTTATTAATTTCACTTATTGGGCCTGAACCAGCAAAAATAGCTATATTTTTTATAATTTTGTTGTTTATATCTTCATTTAAAATATTGGTTCTCATTTGATATAAATTTAATTGTTGTTTAACAGCATTAATAATATTGTTTAATGGTAAATTAACATTTTTAATTGCTACTGGATAATTAGTGTTTTCAAAATGAGATATATTTTCGCTTAAGTCTAATCTTTTAGCAATCTGGTAACTAGTTCCGTACTTATAATTGTCATAATTAGTGTGTAAGCATAAAACATTAATGCGATTTTCATTTAGTGCTTCAAAAATTTTCTTTTTGTATGGAGCGTATTCAAATTCTTCTTCTCAGGTTTCATAAAACTTAAATGGATGATGAGTAATAATTAAATTTGAATCTGTGCTAATTGCTTTTTTTAAAACAGCAGCGGTTAAATCTAGCGCAACAACTACACCCCTTATTCTTCTATTAAGTTTAAAATGAATTGTTCATCCAGCAGGATCTCACTCTTCTTTATTTTCTAAAACATACTTTTTTAAAAGGTAATTACTAATTTTTAATATCAGCATAGCACTATTCCATAAATACTTTTAAATATCTACTTCTCTCAGGACTACTCTTTAGTTTTCTTAAAATTTTATTTTCAATTTGTCTAATTCTTTCTTTAGAAACATTTCTTTCTAAGGCTAATTCTTCTAATGAAAATACCTTATATTTTTCACCATTATTATCAAAACCTACACCATATCTTTTGCAGATTAATTCATATTCATCTGCGTCAAGAGTGTCTTTTAAAATAGTGTTTAAAGTTTCAACTAATTCTTCATGTGAAGCATATTCAACAGGGTTAACAACACTTTCGTCTTTAACAAAGCCACTAAATGATGAATCATTTTCCTTGCCAATTTGCTTATCTAAAGAAATAGGGTCGATGTTGATCTTTCTAATGTGTCTAACTTTTTCAGCAGTAAAGTCATTACCATATCTTTGTGCAATTTCTTCATCTGTTGGATCAACGCCGTTTTCTTGTTGTAACTCACGCTCAATTTTAGTTATTTTATTGATAGTTTCTACCATATGAACTGGTACACGAACAGTTCTAGATTGATCGGCCACAGCTCTAGTAATTGCTTGACGAATTCATCAAGTTGCATAAGTTGAAAACTTAAATCCTTTATTGACATTATACTTTTGCACAGCCTTAATAATTCCTGAGTTACCTTCAGAAATTAAGTCAATAAAACTTAAGCCCCTGTTTTTGTACTTCTTAGCATTGTTAATAACCAAACGCAAGTTTCTTTTGATTAATTTATCTCTAGCTCTTTTACCTCTGAAACCACCTTTATCCATTTCAGTAGCTAGTTCAAATTCTTCTTCAGGTTGCAATAATTTACCATACTTACCAATTCAACGCATGTATCATTTAACAATATCGTTTGTTTCAGTAAGTTTGTTTTTAAGATCTTCTTTTTTAACTGATAGATTAGCACTAAGATCAATTTCTTCAGCTGAGAAATCTTCTAACTCTAATGTATCTAAATTAAGTTTAGTTTTAGGTTTTCTTCCTCTTTTTGCTTTGGCAGTAGCTTGGTCTTTATCGTCTGTTTTATAGACTATTTCGTCATCTTCATCATCTTCGTCGTAGCTTGAGTCATGGTAATCATCATCCATAACCATAAATTCTTCGGATTCATCTTCATATGAATCGTAAGAATTATCACTATAATTTCTAATTAATTTAGAATAATCTGAATCATCTTCTAATTCTTCAGTTTCATTAGATTTTAGTTGCATTTTACTGCTATAACCATCATCATAACCTTTTGACTGATCGTCCTTATTCATAGACTTTTCGGCGTCAACTTCATCCATAATATCATCGCTGTTAACAAAAGAAGCGTCACCATCGTCAAAGTCATCTGCAAGAATGTTTTCTTCTAAAAGCAATTCTAGCATGATGTCCATATCATCATCTGGAACCTCAACCTTAATTGAGTCTAAATATTCATAAACTTCTTCTTGTGTTAAGGTTGCTTTATCTAAATTTTTAAGGTGTGATTTGATTAATTTAACTGTAGCTCTTAACTCACTTTTTTTACTCATTCTGATCCTCATCATCCATTTTTAATTTATTTTGTCTTTGCTTTTCCAAAATTTCTTTAACTATTTTGTTATTGATCTCTAAGCCCGAACTATTAGCCCCTAGATCATTAACAATATATATGTTGTACCTTTTTAAATCATCATCCCTAGCTCTTTTGTAAATTTCTGCAAAATCCTTTTCTAATTGAACTATATCTCTAGTACTAAAATGAAACTTGTTTATAAAATGGTCTTTGCCTTCTTCACTAAATTTTTGAATTATTTTATTAGCTTCTTCAGCGCTAATTTTCATACGATTAATTAACTTTTTATAAATTGCCTTTAAATCTTTATCAAATTCTAATGTGTTAGAATTAAGTTCAATTGATTCAAAAGGAAATTTAGAATGGTTTTTATAAAAAAACTCTTGTAAGTTTGGATAGTGAAGCAAAATTAGTAACATTTTTTCAATTCAATTTTGCTTATATTCCTGTTTTACAGGTTTATAAAGCTTAGGATTGCTAAAATTAGGAACCCTATTATAATTCTGACTATCTACAACATCATCATAGTAAGGCATACTATTGATGTCATAAAATTCATCATAATTGTTTAAATTTATATTATCTTGGGTACTAAAATCATTATTAAAACTGTTGCCTTTGTCAATAATAAAGTTAATATCTCTATTGTATTCTTTTTTTAATTTTTCATTAAAAACAGTTGCTGCATTTTGTGACAGTTTTAATCAAAAAGGATAAAATTCAGTTCCGAACTTTTGGAATTGCATCTCATTTACTTCAATAATGTTGTATCCATCGTAAAGACCAAATTTTATTCTTAAGTAGTCATAAATAAAATAAATATATAAGCTTGCATCATTAATTAAACTTTTGACTGATTCAGGTCCATGTGCATTTAATAATTCATCGGGGTCTAAATTACTGTTATTTTTGACAACATAAATGTTAGTGTAATTGTTTTGCAGTAGTGTTTTAATGGTCTTAAATGTTGACTCTTGACCAGCATCATCACCATCCAAGAACAAAATTATTTTTTTGAATTTTTGGAGTTTGTAAACATGCTCTTTAGTTAAAGCAGTTCCCATTAGGCAAATTACTTCAGGAATATTGCATTTATTAAGCGCAATAACATCAAAGAATCCTTCAGTAATTATTATTTGGTTAAAGTTTGCACTTTCATAAACATTGTTTAAGTTATATAAAATGCTTGACTTTTTAAAATAGTAATTTTCAGAACTATTTATATACTTGGGTTTCGAATCATCTAATGCTCTAGCGCTAAAGCCAACTATTTTGTTATATTCATCTCTAATGCCGAATGTTATCCTATTTTTAAAAAATTCTTCTTTAGTATTAAGCGAAACTAATGAAGCATTAACTAAAATACTTAAATCATTTTCAATTTCGGTTGCAAAAACATCGCTAAAGCGTGCAATTGGCGCATAGCCAATATCATATTTATTACAGTCATTGTAACTTAAGTTTCGATTTTTCAAAAAAGCCTTAATTACAGGGTTATCTGTCTTAACTAATTCAGATTTGTAAAATGAATTTGCTTTATCTAAAGCCTCATAAACTTTAATGTCAGTTTTGCTTAGTTTGCTTTCATTTTGAGACTCATTTATGCTATTATCAGGAATAATGAATTCAATTCCGGCTTTGTCTGCCAAATATTTTAATGATTCAGCATAACTTCATTTTTTAAAAAGTTTTAAAAATGTTAGTGCATTTCCACCAGTGTTGCAAACAAAACACTTAAAGATTTGTCTACGACTGTCAATGCTCATTGAAGGATTTGTATCGTTATGAAAAGGGCAAAGGGCAACATATGATTGACCCTTTTTTCTTAGTTCTATAAAGTCTCTTAGGACATCAACAATGTCATTTGCAGAAATAATATTGTTAGCAATTTCATTTGGAACTCTTGACATTGTATTTAAATATCCTTTCATATAATTTTACTAATTTGGCTTATTTAAAGTCGTTTTTGGCTAAATTATATAACTCCAATATACTAATTCTTTCTTGTAACATACTATCTCTATTTCTAATTGTTATGCATTCATCATTTAATGAATCGTAGTCAACTGTTATGCAGTATGGCGTACCAATTGAATCTTGGCGTCTGTATCTTTTACCAATAGAGCCAGCATCATCATATGTAATTGCGATATTAAGTTTTAGTAATTCTTTGTAAATTTCTTCAGCTTTATCATTTAGTTTTTTAACTAAAGGTAAAATCGCAAATTTATATGGAGCAACAGATTTAGGCATTCTTAGAACGATTCTGCTGTCATTTTCTGATATTGCTTCCTCATCATAAGAATCAATTAGTAAAGCAAGCATAAGTCTATCTAGACCCATTGATGGTTCAATAACAAACGGAATTAATTTTGAATTAGTTACTGAATCAAAATATTCTAAACTTTCTCCGGTAGCTTGCATATGAGCTTTTAGGTCAAAATCTGTTCTATTTGCAACACCTAATAATTCGCCTCATCCAAAAGGGAATAAATATTCAATATCACTAGTTGCAGAAGAATAATGACTTAATTCATCCTGCTCATGTGCTCTAATACGCACATTCTCATCTTTAATTCCAAGCAATGAAGCAAAGTTTTTTGCCTTATATAGGTATTTATTGAATATCAAATCTGAGTCTTTTGGGTCATGAAACACTTCTAATTCCATTTGTTCAAATTCTCTAGTTCTGAAAATAAAGTTCCCTGGAGTAACTTCATTCCTAAAACTTTTGCCAACTTGACCTATGCCTATTGGTAATTTGGCTCTAGTGCTTCTTAGAACATTTTTAAAATTAATAAAAATACCTTGAGCAGTTTCTGGTCTTAAATAAATTAAGTTTTTCTCGCCTTCAATAATGCCTTGTTTAGTTTCAAACATTAAGTTAAATTTACGAATTTCACTTCAAGTACATTTTGATCCGTCATATTCACTTACATTTTTAGATAGATAGTCATGCATTTGTTCAAAAGTCATAGACTCAGGCACTAATGTTGGATCAATTTCTTGGATAATTTTATCAGCTCTATATCTTTTACCATTAACTTTGTTCTCTATCAAAGGGTCATTAAAATTAGAAACATGTCCTGAAGTTACCCAAACTTTAGGATTCATCAAGATTTTTGAATCAATTAAAAAGTTATTATGTTCACTGTATATAAATTCTTTTTTTCACAAATCATTTATGTTTTCTTTTAAAAGTGAGCCTAGCGGTCCATAGTCTCAAGTATTTGAAAGACCACCATAAATTTCACTGCCTTGAAAAACAAAGCCTGTTGCTTTAAGATGATTAATAATATTGCTCATATTTTTGTCTTTGTTATTCATATTTTGTTAATATCCTATATGCAAATTTAAGTATTATAAATAATACTTATTTATTTTATAAAAAGAATACAAAAAACAACAATTACTAAAATTATTGTTTATTTGCTAGTATTTATAAACTTTTGAAGAATTTAATGTCTGTTGTAAGGTGAACAATACCTAAAATTGAAATTGTCACAATGGCAATTATTAGTAATACTAATAATGTGACAGCCACATAGAATAATATGTTTTTCTTAGCAACTGTACCTTTTTCTTTTGCCTCTTCTTTTGCTACTGCTGACATTTGCTCTTCAGCTGGTAATGTGTAATCTTCGATAGCAACATTTGGAACAACACGATCTTCATAGAAGTATGGTTGATTTTCAACAGGCTTAATAGTTTCAACTTCTTCTTTTGCTTCCACTACTTCAACCGCTTTTTCAATCACAACTGGAACTACTGTAGCTTCTTTAACTTCAGCTTCTTCAGCTGGCGCTACTTCTTCAACAACAACTGGTGATTCTTCTTTAGTTGCTGCTGGCTCTTCTTTAATTAAGTTGTAGATAATAATGGTTGCTTCTTTAACTTCAGTAGGCTCAGATACTTCAGACACAACTTCAGTCTTTTCTTCAGTAACAACTGCAGGCTTAGGCTCAGCAACTGGTTCAGGTTTAGCTAATTCATAGTAAATAAGTGTTGGCTCTTTAGTTTTTTCTTTTGGCTCTACTTTTTCAGATAGTTGAACAGTTTTGGTTTCAACAAAATCTTCTTTAGCATCATCTAATTCGATTTCACTAGTTTGTTCTAAGCCAGGTTGGAATGTTACAATCTTGTTGTTATCTCCAGCATCAATCAATGTAACTAAGTATTTTGAACGTTCAACTAAATATGGAATTGAATATGTATATTCATCAACAGGCACAAAACCAACATGCATAAATTCAACTAAAACAAATGATAATTCTCAGCTAACTGAGATTAATTTGCCTTCTGAACCTTTATAAAGTGCTCTATTAGCAAATGAATCATCTAAATCATCACTAGGCTCTAATTTAGATAAAAGTTCAATTGAGATTGTTTTGAATTCATCATATAAGATTGAGATTAATCTTAATCCCTTATCGCTCATTCTAGACTTTTTGTAAACAATAGAACTTTCGAAGTCATTAAAGTTCTTCTTAATTCTGTTAAAGTCATCTCAGCTTATTTTTTTATTATCTAAGCTTTCAATAGCCTTTTTAATTTTGTCATTATAAAGAGCAGTAGCACCAAAAATGTCTGACCCTTTAAGTTCAATAAATTGAACGTATTTAACTTCTTGACGTGAAAGAGTATTTTGTTTTAATAAATTAATTTTGTTTGAGATCTCTTTTAGTTCTAACTCTTTCTTTGCTAATTCTTCTCTAGATTGCTTTAGTTCTTCTGAAATATGTTCATCATTAGAATTAATTTGTTCTTGCAATGAAAGTATTTTAGTTTCATATTGAACTTTAATGTGCTCAATATCAACAACATCTTTACGTTTTCTTTTTGAAATTTCTAAGTTCAGTGGGAAATATGTAGCAGGATCTGAAATTAAAATGAAGTCTCTGCCCTCAACTAATTTTTTGCCTTTTTTAATTTCAGCATCTCTATCACGTTTGTAATTGTAAGGATTAATTCCTAATTCATAACAAACACCATCATATGTTGCATCACCATCAAAGTCTTTAGTTTTAATGTAGTAGTATCACTCGCCATCTTCATAATCAATTGTTAATTGACCTGCAAAAATTCTTTGGTTATCTTGGAATCAAACTGCTGTTTCATAATCTAAGAGCATATACCAATTCAAAGCATCTTCACGTGTTTTAAACTTTGCTAGGCCCTTTTTAACCTTAGGGTGCTTTAATAATCAAGGGAAATTATTATCATGTTTAATTTCATAGGTACAATTAAGTCTTTTCATAATGTTGTTGCTCCTCGATTTAATTTTTAACTAAGTAAAATATTTATATGTTTTCTCTAATTATAGCAAAATGACGACTTTTTTAACATATTAGGGAATATATTTTCATCTTTTAAGGCTGTTTTAAAGATACTGAGAAAAAATCAGGAGCAATAAAAGCAATGGTTAACTCAACTTTTACCGCTTTATTTAGGTAAAATATGAGTTTTTAACAAATATACCTATAAATTAGGCATAAACAACAAATTTTGACATAAAATTGAGATGCCACATTTTTTGTCATTTATATAATAAGTTAAATTTTATATTAAAATATTTATATACAGGGTGCCTGAATTATTAATCTATAATGGCTGAGAATATACCTATAAGCTGATCTAGGTAATGCTAGCGTAGCGACCAATCGAATGTATATTCGAAAAATCTCCCTGTATTAAAGGAGATTTTTATATGAAAAAAATAAACTTAATAGCTATGGCGGGCGGGCTTTCATTTTTAGTTGCTTCACCACTATTAGCTATTTCTTGTGGTAATACTTCACCTTATCAAAATACAGTTGTTGATGAGAAAAATGAAGATATTGCTAAAAGTTGAGATACAGAAATATCAATTACTAATGGATGAGTTAATGACGGTTTTTTAAAAACCAAGTTAGAAACTGATTTCTTAGATTTATTAAGCAAAAGATTTAACGATTTAAAGAAGAAAGATTCTAAAACCAAAGACTTACCAGATGTTAAGTTTGTTATAAAAGTTGATGGTGATGGCAACTACTTCTCAAAGCTAACATCAGACAATAAGGCAAATGACCTTTACATTTCAAACTACACTCAATACATTGATGAGCTATGAAAAGATAACAAGTTTAATGAAGAATTTGCTCCTAAATTAGTTTCACAAGCAAGTACATTAAAATTCACATGAAGTTCACATGATAATGACCTATATTCTGATGGTTCTTCTAAAGATAAATTACGTCTTCATGCAGAAAAAAACAACGTAAAATGAACAAAAGAGCTAGGTAAAGAATATCCAGAATGACATGAAATTACTGGTGAAGGTAAGAAGCTTCATTTCGATGGTTCAAAATACACCAACTTCTATGAGAAAAAAGATGTTACATACATTTACCATGGAGCAGTTTATATTTCTGGTGACAAAGCAACTAGAGATGCTATAGTTAAAGCTTGAGAAGAAAAGAAATGAGATGATTTCTATAAACACGGCATAAGCTTTAAGAAAACAAGCAGTGCTGGAAAATACAAATACCAAGTTGCACTTTTTGCACGTCACTTTGGCAAAACAATTCAAGAAATTAACAAATTCTTAACCGAAAATGAAGAATACGTTGTTAGAGGTAAAGGCACTGAAGATTCTTTAGGTAAAGAAACTGAAGACAAAAACACAAAGAAAAAACTAACACCACACATTAGTTTTGATGATGAAGGTGCATACAACTGAACTAAATCAGAAAAAACTTCAACTAAATATAGACCAACTAAGTTCCAAGAAGGCAAGTCATATGATGATGCAAGCAATGATGTTGTTAGACTTTTAACACTAACAAACCCTGCACCATATGATATGGTTTTAGCTAGAGTTGGCCTATCAAATACTCAAGTTAACTTAATTTCTAAAGCATTACAATCATTATCATTAACAGAAAATACATATGGTATTTACACTGGTTACAATAAATTCCAACCATTAAACAAGGAATTATTAGAAATATTAACCAAGTTCCAAGTTCGTGCGGAATCAACACGAGACTTTGAAGGCTTAAAGGTTGTTTCACCTAAAGCATAATAATGTCTAAAGTTATTGAATTAAAAGGAATTTACGCTAAGTATAATAAGAAAAGCGATTTCATACTAGAGAATTTAAATTTAGATGTTAATGAAGGTGAATTTATAGCCATTATTGGGCCTAGTGGTGTAGGAAAAAGTACACTATTTAAGGTCTTAGTTAATGCTATAAATGTTTCAAAAGGCGAGATAAAGCTTTTTGGCCAAAACATCTATAAAACAAGTGTAAAAGATAACAAATTAACAGACAATAAGCTTACAGAGACGCACAAAAATTTAGACAATAAGAGCAGTTATGATTCTAATCTTGCTCCTGATAACCATTTTTCTGAATCTGTGACAGATAAGAATAAAAACACAAACAGCAAAACTAAAAAATGTATTTTTAATAGCGAAAAGCTATTTCTTAAAAGGCAAAAAAAGAAGATTATGTCTCGAATTGGATTTTTAACACAAAAGCCCAATTTAATTAATACAGAAAATGTTTACAACAACATTATTAGGTCAATTTCACAATATGAAAATTGATTTTATAAACTGTTTAGCATAATTACTAAAAAGCAGAAAATTAATATTTTCTCAAAATTAGATGAATTAGGAATTTTAGATAAAGCATTCTATAAGGTTAGCGATCTTAGTGGTGGTCAACAACAAAGAGTCGAAATAGCTAAACTATTAGTCAAAAATGTAGACTTAATTTTAGCTGATGAACCAACTTCAAACTTAGATCGTCAGACTAGTTTAGAAGTTTTAACAATACTAAGAGAAATCTCTAAACAAGGCAAAACTATAATTGTCAATATTCATGACCTAGGTTTAGTTAAGGAAAATTTTGACAGAGTTATAGCTATTAAAAACAAAACTATAGTATTTGATAAACTAACTAAAGATGTTGAGCAATGTGAATTAAATCAAATAATTGAAACAAAGACTTAGTCAAGGAATCGACGTTTTTTAGATTTCGTTATGTAAATAAAAAATCAAATACAGCGACAAGCTGAAAGACACATCCAGTTTACTTTCATCTCTTGTTTATAGCCTTAATAGCAGTTTGTCTATATTCAATATATGCTTTATCTGGAACTATAAAAATTTCTAATTTTAAAGATGTAGCCAAAAAATTAAAACTCCTGTTTTCTTTTGGAAATAAATATACTGAAAGAACAGGCAGATTTGATGGTAATTATGAAAACCTATTTATAGAAACAATGAAAGTGTTGTGAGCAACTATCAAATTAGCACTCACCGGAACTTTTATTGGATTCGTTCTCTCTTTGGTTACTGCATACTTCTCTTTTGCTACGCCAACTAATAAATATAGCGCTTTTTTAGTGTTTGCTATAATGCTAATTTTGCGTTCTATTCCTGAATTAGTTTTTATTCAGCTTTTGATTCTTAGTATTCAGAATGAACTAAGCTTATTGTTAGTTTATATATGATTTACCTGACTATGGTTGCATAAGTATTATGAAGAATTATTAGTTTCTGTTGACTTAGAAGCTTACAAAATTTCTCTAATGCAAGGTAATTCAAAAACAAAGGCTTTTTTCAAGGAAATTTATCCAAGAGTTAAAAATAGAATAATTGCATTGTTTATCTTTTCATTTGAATCCAATATGAGATGAGCATCTATTCTAGGTGCCCTTACATTGCCAGGTATTGGTAAGTTAATTTATTATGCATCAAAGCAAATTACATATTTCAATGAGCTAGGTATTCCGCTTTTAGTGCTAATGGTGTTTGTTTTGCTTTTAGAAGTGCTTAATTATATTTTTAAGCGGTATTTGTTTGAAGCTAGAACAAAAGTCATTTTGCCTAAAAAAGATGAAACCAAGGCATCTTATTACAACAGGCTTTCAAAAAAAGTAAATGTTAGAAGAATAATAGTTATTCTAATATTCGTACTTTTTGCTGCTGTTTCAATTGTTACATTTGCCACAACTAGAATCAAAATTCATAATTTGGATGCTACTAAAGAGTTTTTTAAACATGTATTTAATCCTGATTTTTCTCACTTTAGTTTTAAAAGTACTGACGTTCATCATAATCCAATATTACTTATTTGAAATTCATTACAATTTTCTTTCGCTTCCCTATTCATTTGTATTGTTCTGACCATTATTTCAATTAGACTTCAGTCTTTAAATCTAAACAGGTTATACGTTGCCGCGACAGCACGTTCATTAAATGTTTTAGTAAGATTAATTCCAACTACAGTATTGTTTTATACATTCTTTAATATTTTTCCTAGTCCTATAACATTATTAATGCTAGTTGTTAGTATTCATCAAATGTGCTCAAAATCTAAACAGCTCACAGAAGTTGTTGATAATTTAGATATTGAAATAATAAATAATATGCGCATGCAAGGTTATACCAACAACCAAATTTTTCTTAAATATGTCCTTCCTGCAATTAAAGTAGATTTTATTTCAATGACCATTTTCTACTTTGAATTAATATTTAGAAATTCAATCACTTATTATGTTTTAGCCAATCAAGAATTGCACATTGGAAGAAATATAAATAAATATTTAGACACAAGAAACTACCAACCAAGAATTGCACTTTCTTATGTATGATTAAGTTGCTTCTCTATACTTTTAATCAATATAATAGGCAGATTAATTGTTAAAAGAGTCAAAAAATAAAGAGACAGAGAAATTTGTCTCTTTTTAGTTTTCTTAGAAATAAAAATCAGTGCATCAGCAGCACTAATTTTTCTGTATGTCTATTTTATAGCATTATTGGGAGAAAGCTATTTTGCTTTTGCTTTATTTTTATTGTTTATGCTAGCTCTTACTTCACCAGTTGTTCTATGAATTAAAACTGAGCCACTATTTCTCTTTGATAATTCATTAGCATAGTCAATAGCTTCTTTTTGAGTGTTAAAAATTTTAGTGGCACGAAGGGCGCCTGAACCTTTGACTTGTCAAACATCACCTTTAGGTGTAACGTGTCAAACAGTTACTTTTTTATCATTCTTTTTGTCTAAAGCGCTCATATGTCTCCTTTATATATGCTATTTAATTATATTTCATTTTAAGCCTAAAATATAAGGATAAACATAAATTTGGCTTGAAATTATTCATTTTCTAAGCTATTAGCATCATTTATGTTTTGCTCTATTTGAGATTTAACATTTTTGTACATATTTACAATCAATTCTTCACGTTCATCTTCAGGCATATCATCAAGAATTATGTTGTCAACTAGCTGTCTAAAAATAGGATCATTTTCCATTTCACTAGTTATTAAACTTTCAGCTCCAAGTCGGTCTTTGAAGATTTCTGTCATTGCATCATAAGCAATGTTGCTGAGCATTTCATCAAACTTTTTACTTCCTTCTTGAGTATAAACTTGATAAGGATTTTTTTGTGCATATTGCACCAGGTTTGTGTGCGATCTTAATTTATCCATTGTGTCAATGTGATTTTGTCAATACTTGTCAATTATTCTTAAAATAATGTTTTTTTCATATCATCTAACATAAGATAAGTCTGTATTATCCAAAGCTTTATCTCTTCATCTATGATAGCTTGCTAAAAGAAAATCACTAACGTATTGTAATAAATCATTATCATGCAAGTCTTTAATATCGTCATACATTAATTTGGTTCTAATGGTTTTGCCTAGTATTGTTTCATTGATGTATTCAATAAAATCATGATATTTAAATATGTTGCCTTTGTCTTTAAATTTAGGCATATTAACTATTGAATTAGCATTACTTTTAATCATTCTGTTAATAACAAATTCAACATCATCATTTATTAAAATTAGGTCTCTTTGTGCATAAAACAGGTCTCTTTGTTGACGGATAACATCATCGTAGTGCAAGACATTCTTTCGAGTGTCATAGTTAAATCCCTCAATTTTCTTTTGAGCTTCAGAAAAACCATATAAAAGCGATTTTGTAGTTACTTCCTTGTCGCCATCGTTTTTAAATTGTTCTTTAAACTCTTCATAATTAGAAAATCTACGCATAAGTTGATCATCAATAGAAAGAAAGAATTTAGACACCCCAGGATCACCTTGACGACCTGAACGACCACGCAATTGGTTGTCAATTCGTCTACTTTCAGCTTTATCAGTTCCTAACACATAAAGTCCACCTAAAGCTAGTGCTTCAGGACTAGGTTTAATGTCAGTACCACGACCAGCCATATTTGTTGCTATAGTAACAGCTTTTACTTGTCCAGCGCGTGAAATAATTTCGGCTTCTGAAGCATTTTGTTTAGCATTAAGAACTGTGTGTGGAATTTCAGCATTAATGAGTAATTCATGTAATAATTCTGAATCTTCAATTTGAGCAGTACCAACTAAGACTGGCTGACCTTTTTCATAAAGTTCTTTAACTTTTTCAACAACAGCCATTCACTTAGCTTGATATGATGCGTAAATTGAATCTTTTAAATCTTGCCTAATTACAGGCTTATTAGTAGGAACAACATTAACTCTCATATTATAAATATCGATGAATTCTTGCTCTTCTGTTTTAGCTGTACCAGTCATACCGCAAAGCTTATCAAACATACGGAAAAAGTTTTGGTATGTAATAGTAGCCATTGTTTTAGTTTCGGGCTCAATCTCAACCATTTCTTTAGCTTGAATAGCTTGTTGTAAGCCTTCGCTATATGATCTTCCTTCCATTATACGGCCAGTAAAAGCATCAACTAATTCAATCTTTCCATCTCTAACAATGTACTCAACATTAATTTTCATTACTTTATGTGCTCTAAGTGCATTTTGAATTCTGTGCACTATTTCTGAGTTTTTAATGTCATATAAATTATCAAAGTTAAAGAATCTATTAGCTTTTTGTACACCATTGAAAGTAAGGGAGATAGCTTTAGTTTCTTCATCTATTTCATAGTCATTTTCGTCAAGTGTTCTAACAAATTGATCTGATGCTAAATAAACATTTGAATCTTCAGATTGCCCGCCTGAAATAATTAAAGGTGTTTTAGCTTCATCGATCAAAATTGAATCAGCTTCGTCAGTTAAGCAAAAATGCAAGCCTCTTTGCACTTTTTCTTCAATGCTAGAAGCCATATTATCTCTTAGGTAGTCAAAACCTAGTTCAGAGTGAATAGAGTATGTAATATCGCAAGCATATGCCTCTCTTTTTAAGCTAGGATCCATTTGCGCTCTATTAATGCCAACACTAAGCCCTAAAAATGTAAAAACTTGACCCATTTCTTCTGCATCACGTTGTGCTAAGTACTCATTAACTGTTGAAACAATAGCACCCTTACCACTAAGTGCATTCAAATAAACTGGTGCAATAGATGTAATGGTTTTACCTTCACCAGTTTTCATCTCAGCAATAGAGCCTAGATCTAGTAAAACACCACCTAGCATTTGTACGTCATAAGGTCTTTTTCCTAAGATTCTTTTAGTAGCTTCTCTACACACAGCAAATGCTTCAGGTCTAATTTTTTCTAATGACTCACCCTCAGCAAGTCTGGCTCTATATTGAATTGTTTTGTTTTTTAATTCTTCATCAGTTAATTTAGAAATAAGCGGCTCAAATTGATTAATTTTTTTAAGTACTCTTTCAGCAATTCTCATTTCAGTAGACTTAAATAAATTCATACTCATAATAATAGTAATTTTATACTAATATTAAATTTTATGTCTTATATAACTGATTAGTAGTGTGTTTAAATAATAAATATTTAGTAAAAATATCAGCTAATTTTGTGATGATTTCTAATAAGGAAATTTTTATGCAATTTTCCACTAAAATGACTATAAGCGCCTATTCATTGGAAAATATGACTCAAAAATGTGTATCATAATTACAAACAATTATTTAAGAGGTTATTATTTATGAAAATGAAAGCTTTAGTTTATCATGGCGATCACAAGATTGCCTTAGAAACTGTTGACAAGCCAGTTATTTTAAAGCCAACAGATGCAATTGTTAAAGTGACAAAAACAACAATATGTGGTACAGACCTAGGTATTTATAAAGGTAAAAACCCAGAAGTTGCTGACGGAAGAATTTTAGGCCATGAAGGTATTGGAATTGTTGAAGAAGTCGGATCAAGTGTTTCAAATGTTAAAGTTGGAGACAAAGTTTTAATAGGTTGTGTTACACCATGTGGCAAGTGTGATAATTGTAGACAACAATTATACTCACACTGTAGAGAAGCTGAAGGTGGCTGAAAATTCGGATATATGATTAATGGAACACAAGCTGAGTATGTAAGAGTTCCTTTTGCAGATAATAGTTTATACAAATACCCTGAATCAATTTCTGATGAAGTGGCTGTTATGCTATCTGATGCTCTTCCTACTGGACATGAAATTGGCGTGCAATATGGCAATGTTGCTCCTGGTAAGTCTGTAGCTATTGTTGGAGCTGGTCCAGTTGGTATGGGTGCATTATTGACAGCACAACTATATTCTCCAGCACACTTAATTGTGATTGACTTTGACAAAAACCGTTTAGAAATGGCTAAAAAACTAGGCGCAACACATACATTAGTGCCTGATGAAACATTATTAACTAAATTACAAGAAATTGTTGGTACTGATGGTGTTGATGTGGCTATTGAGGCAGTTGGTGTTCCTCAGTCATGAGACACATGCCAAAAAATAGTTAAAGCCGGCGGAAACATCTCAGTTGTTGGTGTTCACGGTAAAAAAGTTGACTTCAATGTTCAAGACTTATGAATTAAAAACATAACAGTTACAACAGGATTAGTAAACACAAACACACTTCCAATGTTAATTAATGCTGTGTCAACCGGAAAACTACCAGTTCAAGGCTTAATTACTCACAGATTTGACTTATCTGATATGATGAAAGCATATGACACTTTTCTAAATGCATCTGATAATAAGGCAATGAAAATTTTCATTGACGCAACAAAATAATGTTTAGCTCTTTTCACCTTATTAATTAATAATAATTAAAAGGATTTCGAAAACTCACAGGTTTCATCTGTGAGTTTTATTATATTTCGAAAATATACATTTGTACCTATAAAACAGCCAAATAAGTAAAATATCAAACACAAATTTATTTAACTTTTCTTCTATAAAATCTCTTTTTATTAGAGCCATCATCATAACTTTTTGTAAAGTTACATCTAGGGAAATTATCGCAGGCAATAAATTTATCGCCTCTTTTATTTCTTCTTATAACTAGGTTTCCGTTGTCATTTGGACAAGTTTCATCAACTTTTTGCAAACTCATTGATGTATGATCCAAGTTTTGTGCTGCATTCTCATAGTTATTTTTAAATTTATTATAGAAGTCTTCCATTACTGGTTGCACTGCAATTTTATTAGATGCAATAAGATCTAATTGATTTTCAACTTCAGCTGTATAGCCTTCATTAATAATATCTGGAAAGCCTTGAATTAATTTATCTAGAATTAATTTACCAAAATCAGTAGGTACTAATGCAGAATTTTCGGACTTAACATATTCTCTGTTTAAAATTATTTTAACAGTTGTAGCAAATGTTGAAGGGCGTCCAACTTTAATATCATCTAATTTTTCAATTAATGACCCTTCTGAATATCTAGCAGGTGGTTTAGTTTCTTTGCTTTCAATTTTAAACTCTTTAACATTGACTAATTGGCCTATTTTATAGTCAGGATCGCAATTTTCATTCATTTCACCTTTAACTATATAATAACCATCAAAAAGCACTCAACTTACATTTAGTCTAAAGTCTAATTTATCTTTTAAAAACTTATATGTTTTATTAGCTCTTAATGGTGGTGTTATTAAACACATAAGTGTGTGTTCGTAAATTAATTTATAAATTTGATAGTCGTAATTATTTAGATCATATTTATTTTTAGCTTCATCAGGTAAAAGAGTTATATCAGTAGGTCTAATAGCTTCGTGAGCATCTTGATCACCTTTAAAACCTTTTACTTTATCTAAAACGTACTCATCACCATACTTAATAGAAATATAATTCTTAGTTGCATTAACAAAAGTATGGCTTAGTCTAGTGCTATCTGTACGCGGATAGCTAATCAAACCACCATCACCAAAACCTTCGTAAAGTCTTTGAAGCGATGCTTGTGTTATTGATGAGCTAAATGGACTTCTTTTGTATAAAACAGCTTGTTTAAAAGGTGTAAGAGCTGGTAATGTTTTTTTAGATTCTTTAATATCTTTGACAACTAGAATGTTAGTTGGCTCAATATCAATACTCTTTTTAACTGATTCTATTTCTTCAGGAAACACTCATGTTTTTTCAGATGCATTGTGCGTTGACATATAAATTGAAGCAATTAATGAATCTGAAATTACAGCCTCCACTGAATAATAGTCTCTAGGTACAAAGCTCTCAATTTCTTTTTCTCTATCAACAACTAATTTAAGTGCAATTGATTGGACTCTACCAGCTGAAGGTGTAGCAGGAGAATTTGATAGTTTTTTCTGCATTAGTTGACTTAGTCTAAAGCCAATAATTCTATCTAGCATTCTTCTAGTTTTTTGCGCATCAATTAAATTTTGATCTAATTTTGTAGGGTTTTCAACTGAATATAAGATGGCGTCCTTAGTTATTTCATTATATTTAATTCTTGCATATTTTCCTTCTTTGCACTTTAAATACTTAACTAAGTGATCACCAATTGCTTCGCCTTCACGATCAGGGTCAGTTGCAATATAAACAAAATCAGCATCTTTAACAGCTGCTTTTAAATGCTTAACAACATCTTTTTTAGCGGGATCAATCTCAAACTCAGGTTCCCATTTTTCCATATCAATACCTAAGCCCATTGAGCCTTTTTTACTTAATCTTGCTATATGACCAACAGAAGCCATAACATTAAAATCATCACCTAAATACTTTTTGATAGTTTCCACTTTATTTGGAGATTCAACAATTATCAATTTATAACTCATAATTATGGAAAGTATATACTTTAAAATTACATATTAAATTAAAATTTGAATATCACAATTCTTATTTATTAATATATTAATAAATTGAATATGGAAAAATATTTTTCATATTTTTTCCCTAACAAAACTGAATGAAAAGGTGTTTTAAATATAATAAGTTCTGCTTTTATTACTATAAAATAGCTGTTTTGGTAAAATTAATTAGTTGTATAAATATACTTATTGAAAAATATTTTTGCTATATAATTTTTAACGAGTATTTTATATATATTAAATAACTTATAATAAGTTATTTTTCAAATACTCCTTGATCATAAATTATGATCCAGATGTCCATAAGGAGATTTTTAAATGAATAAGTATGAAATCATGCTAATTGTTGATCCAGCAATTGACATTGCAATGGCAAACGAAATTGTTGAATCAGTTTTTGACAAAAAAAACATTAACAAAGCTGTGAAGTTAGAAAACACTACTTTGGCATATCCAATCAATAAATCAACTAAAGCTCAATACATAGTTTATACACTTGAAGCTAAAAGTGAATTAATTGCTGAATTTACACGTAGAGCAAATATTGCTAAATTTATCTGAAGACAAATGGTTATAAATTTAGACACAGAAAAAGGTTTTCAAAAGTCTAAAAAAGCATTCAAACACAGAATTGCTAAAGATGCAAAAGTTGTTAACAAAGGAACTGGTGTTAAACAACTTATTGAAAATTTAGAAAAAACAATTTCACACAAAACAAAGCCTAACTTTAAAAAAGAAGTTAAGAAAAGTAACTAATTATTTTTAAATTTAATTAATTTAAAAGTTGGAGAATTGTAATGAATAAGGTTTTATTAGTTGGCAGAATTGCCAATGAAATTAAATTAATAACCACACAAAATGGAGTTAATTTAATTAAAAGCGCAATAGCTGTAAGAAAACCTAATAGTTCTAGTAATGATGCAGAATTTATTGAAGTTATTGCAAGCGGAACTATTGCTGATTTTATTTCCAAAAATGTCACAAAAGGCACATTAGTTTCTTTAGAAGGAAATTTAACTGCTTACAAATTTAGAAATAAAACAGGTTCGTTGGTAAAAATTACTTATGTTAATATTCAAGAAATAAATGTGTTACAGAAAGTATTTTCTAATAACAAACAGTCAACTGAATATGGTAATAGCAAAAAAAATACTATTGAAGATATTCCAACAGCAGAATTAATTATTGAAGATTAATTTAATAGGAGAATTAATAATGGCTAATTTTAAAAAAGTTAAAAAAGGCAGAAATTTAAGACGTAAGTGTGAATTGTGTGAAACAAACATTGAATATGTTGATTACAAGAATGTTGAATTTATAACAAAATTTATTTCAGGTATTGGTCAAATTAAGCCACATGCTTCAACAGGAACATGTGCTAGACACCAAAGAAAAGTTGCTAACGCTATAAAAAGAGCTCGTTTTATGGCTCTTATACCTTACACAAAAGATAAAATTCGTGTATTAGCACCAGCAGCAGGAACAAATGTTGCGCAACCAGCTGCTGCAGAAAAAGCTAAAAAAGAAGCTACACCTGCACAATAAAATAATATAAGACAATCAAAATCGCTGCAAGGCGATTTTTTATTATTGTAGGGCAATAAATGAACTAAAAAAAAGAAGCATTATTGATGCTTCATTAAATAAAATTTACTAATAAGACTATAAAATAACTACTGAGCTTTATCGCTTTCATTAATTTTATTATTCTGCAAAGCCTTGTTAAATTCTTTAAGCAGAATTATTCTGCTATCTATTTCATTATTCTTTTGACCTTCTTTTCAAAAGTCGTACATATGAATTTTAATTAAATCATGCGTAATCGGTTCAGGATAATTATCACGCATATAGTTGATCTTACCATCAACACTTCTAAATCTTTTAGTTAAGTTAAGATGCTTATTAGTTTTGTTTAATTTAATTGCAGTTTCAACTATTATTTTAAATTCTTCATCAGCATTTATAGCACTAAAAAGGGATTTAAAATAAGGGATAATTTCATTGCAGTATTTGAATCTGTGCAAGTATTTATCTAAGAACTGTAAAAATTCATCTTTTTCTTCATCATTACAAAAGTTAAATAAATCACTCTTACTAAAATATGAATCAAAAAATCAGAAAATGTAATTTGATTTAAAAACGTCTAAATGCTTTTTAGGAACAAAAATAATTTTTTTATTAAATATGTAAACTAAGTCAGTAAATAGTCTTTCAACCATTTCTAGTAATGTTTCAGAATATTTATCTTCTTTAAGTTTTAAAAATGTGTTCATCAGCTTAAAAGTAAGAGAAGCCAGTGTTCATGATGAATTCGGAATTTTAGCAGCTAACTTATTTTTTATATACTTATCTGGAATAAGTTTTACTAAAGAAAAGTGCATTTCTTGTTCATTAACTTTAACTTTTAACTTTGTGGTCTCTTTTGAAAAAATAGTGCCACCAGCATAAATTTCATAATCTTTTAATATAGCTCTAGAGTTGTTAGCAATAAAGGTTCACACCTTAGGTCTTCTTCAGTAATTTCCATATAAATATGAAATGGCTTTTGAATCACTTAATACAAATCCTTTATTTTTTACTCAAGCCAAAAAGTCTAATTCATAGGGTTTAAGGTCATCTGCTCCCTTATTGATCTTAAGCATTATTTTGAATTTTCCTTTGAAAAAAAGCTTTATTTTTAAACACCTTAAAGACCTGAAAATATTAAAATCAAATAACTTATTAATCAGGATAGTCATTAAGCAGTCTATAAATAAAATTCCAAATGACAACAAACCTATTACAAAGAAAACCAAAAATGAAATTAGATAGCCTAGTGGATTTTTTTCACTAATTCTGCTCATAAGATCTAATGAATAATCTCACTGGCTAGAAAAGAAAATTATCAAAAATAGGCATCCACTAAACAAAAATGAATAAATAGAAATTAAAACATAATATAAGGTGAGATTCCCTTTTATGTAATTGTTATCTTCAATGTATTTTATTTTTTCATTTAGTGTCATATTATGCCCAGCTTTCTACTATTAAAAGTATATATTTTAATATGTATTTAGTGCAAATATTAGCTGATTTTTATGGTTATCTTATTCATTTTTTTTCATCAAGGTTATATATATAACTAGCCTTTTTATTTCCTTTGCCAAAGTCATAAACATTTTTAACTAATGGAAAATATTTATTAGCTTCTGATATATCGATTGGATCTTGACCAGAAATGTTAGCGCTAGTAACATACATTGGCCCATTTTTTAGCAAAAATTGACACAATTGGCTATTATTGGGCATTCTAAAACCTTGACCATTAACAATTATTGAATATGCACCAGGTCAATATTTGGTTGCAAAGTCATCAGCTTCATTATTTCACTCTTTAAATGTTCTAGCTTGCTCTAATGACCCCACTAAAATTATTATTTTTTTACTAATAGGTCTATTTTTTAGGTAATAAATACACTTTAGCGTATTTTCATTAACAGGCCCACCTATTCCAGTAACTGTATCAGTTGTGCAAATAAATATATCCTCAAAGTTCATAATGCAACTCCAAAATAAACTAATATACAATGGTAAAATAAACTTCTAAGCCTAATTTATAGTGCTTAAATGCATTTTTAATGATTTTAGTTTTTCTTCAGTGTATTCATAATACTTGTCTATAGAACCAAATTTTTTGGTTCTGATTTTATTCAAAATAATTGTTGGTAGGATTGTTAGAATCACAAATAGAATTAGCACAACAATCAGCATTAATCTACCTACTAAAAGTTGTGTAAACTCTGCATTTGAAATTAACGATCGATCAACACCAATTAATAGAAATAAGTTTATTATTGGCACAAGAATGCTGATAAATATAGCGGCCGCAACAAATAAAATTGATATTCATGCAGTTGGCAAAAAGTATTTTTTCTTGTTTGGTATTTCTACTTTATTAGTTTTTCTATTTTTTATTCCGCCATAAATAGCTAAAGCAACTAATAAGAAACATCCTAAGGCATTTCAATTTGCCATTAAGTCAGCGAATGAATATAGCTTAGCCATAGTCATTGTACTGTCATAAACAGTCCCATAGTTTGAAGTATCAATGTATCCTAAAGCTCCTATTAATGTAAATATGATAATTAATGGAACAGAAATAA
Organism: Mycoplasmopsis bovis 8790; assembly: GCF_005061465.1. GTDB lineage: Bacteria > Bacillota_I > Bacilli_A > Mycoplasmatales > Metamycoplasmataceae > Mycoplasmopsis > Mycoplasmopsis bovis_A. The sequence continues at coordinate 22,933 of NZ_LAUS01000007.1, read as the reverse complement.
TTGCTGAGTAAATAATTCCTACTACTGGTTTACGGGGATTAACCTTTGGAGCAAGTTTTTCTCAAAAAGGTAGGTCGCCTTTTATTAATAAGTCTTCAATATATCTAGGCATTCACATTGCAAAGCCATTTGCAATTCCTAAAACACCAATTGCAATAAAAATATTCATTATCCCAAAAATAATATTAGTTGCCTTAAGACCCATTAAATTAACAGAATATGTATGCATTTTTGAAAATGAGCCGCCGTTAATTGACATTGAAATAGCAATAATTAAATAAATTAAAGTTGTAAGTGAAAGCCCTAAAAACAGTGCCATTGGCGTTTTTTTAGGTTCTTTCATTTCTGACTGAATTCCTGCTGAAACATAAAAACCATCATATGCGTAAAAAATTGAAGCTATAGCCAAAAACATTCCTAAGCCAGCACCAATATGGTTGAAGTGTTCAATGCCTTTTCCCTGTTTTATGAACTCAATATAGTTGTTATTTTTAGCAACTAATAACGAGACTTCTAATGCTCCACCCTTGCCTGTGGCCACTAAAACAAAACCTAAGAATGTGATGAAAATAAGCGGCACTAATTTTATAGCTAAGCTTATTATATTTTGAATATCACCGACTTTAGAATAAAGTGCTGGAACTGTTAAAAAGTATAATGTGAGTGCAAGTGAAATAAACATTCATATAACTCAGTCGTGATTAGTTCCAAAGCCTGTTTTATTAGTTAAAAATTTAAGCCCATCCTGTAAGGAGATAAAACTATAAAGCGGAATAAAGAAAAAAACAAGCGGTAAACAGACATAGGTATTAAAATCCTTTGAAACATTGTATATAAATCGATTATTAAATACTTTATTTCAACTAGTTAATGATAAGTTATCACTATGAGTTGAAGATATTTCAACTAATGCTAACGCAATACATATAACAGCCACTGAGGCTATAATTCAGGCAAATATGGCCAAAATTAAGCTACCATGAGAGCTGTCTAAAACACTTTTTGATTTAAAAAAAATACCTGCTCCAAAAGAGCTACCAACTGTTATAAGCATTGCTGAAATAAACGAAATTTTTTTGCTGTTATTATCAGCAATTTCATCCGACTTTTTGCTCATTTTACTCCTTTATCTAAAAAATAATATAATTTGTGTATATGGCTATAAATAAGCTTTAAAAGACAAATTATTATGTCATTAAACCCAAAATAATAAGCTTTATGATTAAGCATTAAATAACTTTTAAATTATACAATGTATAATTAGAAATATTGTTATATATGATTTTTATTTAATTTTAAATATAAACTTAAAAAAATATACTTTTTTGTATTAAAGTATGCTTTAAGGAGAAATATGTTTAACAGAGTAAAAGGCACTAGTGACTACATAACAAGCGACATTGAAAAACGTGGAGAAATTCTACGTGAGTTTTTTCGCTTGATTGAATTAAATTGCTTTAATTTAGTTGAGACCCCAATTTTAGAATTGGCTGATTTGTACAAAAGAAGTGTTGCTGGTAGTGATATTGTAAGCAAAGAAATGTATGAATTTACAGACAAAGGCAACCGTATGCTTAGTCTAAGACCAGAAGGAACTGCGGGTTTTATTAGAGCCTTGATTGAAAACAAATGACATATTATTAATGATGAATTTTGACCAAGAACTACTAAATTTGCATATTATGGTCCAATGTTTAGGTATGAACAACCACAAAAAGGCAGAATGAGACAATTTTACCAAGCAGGTGTTGAAATAATTGATGGCAAAAGCGGTGATTTAAATATATATCAAGATGCTGAACTTATTAATATGGCCTATGAATTATTAGATTCATTAAGTGTAGGTTTTGTTTTAAAAATTAATTCAATCGGCGATCAAGAATGTAGAAACAAATATCAAGAAGAATTAAGAAAATACTTAGAACAATACAAAGATGAACTAACCCCAATTAGTCAAGAACGCCTTAAAAACAATGTTTTTCGTATCCTAGATGATAAAGTTGATTCACAAAAACCTTTTATGAAAAAAGCTCCTAAACTTAATGATTTTTTATCTTCAAAAAGTCGTGACCATTTTACAAAAACTTTAATGCTTTTAGATATATTGAACATTAAATACGAAATAGATTTTTCATTAGTTAGAGGCTTAGATTATTATGATGAAATCGTTTATGAATTTGTTTCATCTGCCAAAGACGCTGGATCTCAAGCAACTATAATCGGTGGGGGAAGATATTCAAATCTAGTTAAAGAACTAGGAGGCCCTGATTTATTTGCTGCCGGATGAGGTTTAGGCATTGATAGATTGATTGACATAATGAAAATTGAGCAAGGTGAAAAATATTCACAAGACATAGAGGACAATATAGACATTGTTATTGGGACTAGCAATCCTGATTATAAGATTCTTCTATTTGGCATTGCGAAAGAACTAAGAGACAGAGGTTTTTCAACTAATTTTATTTATGAATCAATTAAAAGTAAAAAAATATATGAAAAAGCCCAAAAGAATGGTGCTCAATATTTGATATCAGATGACGAAAAAGATCCTAATGGTTATTGTTTTGTAAAAAATCTTTTTAGTGGCAAGAAAATTAAGTTTAATTTAATTTCTGAGAATAGTGCTGCAAAAGTATTGGATTTTATTGACGAATCAGAAGATATTTTTTAATAGATTTAACAAGTAACCTAATATTAGGTATTCTTTAATAAATTTATTGATATTGTTAAAGGAATTTATGAAAAGTAAATATATCAAGAATGGACTTTTAACTAAAAAGAATTTAGGTGAAAAAATTGCACTATATGGCTGAGTTTCTAATAAAAGAAGATTTGGACCATTAACTTTTATTGACTTACGTGATAGATATGGAATTGTCCAATGTGTCTTTGAAAAAGACCTAAACGTTACAAAAGAGAGTGTAATGTACATTGAAGGAACTGTTGTTAAAAGACTTAGTCCTAATAATGAAATTCCAACAGGCGATATAGAAATTAAAGTTTCTAAACATAAAGTTTTATCGCAGTCGATTAATGAATTGCCTTTTGCAATTAGAGATGACATTGATGTAAGAGAAGAGATCAAACTAAAGTATCGTTATCTTGATTTACGTCGTCCTGAAATGCAAAAAACAATTATGTTTAGAGCAAAAATAATGCATGAAATTCGCAATTTTCTTTATGAAAATGAATTCATTGAGATTGAAACCCCAACTTTAGCTAAAAGCACTCCTGAAGGCGCTAGAGATTTTTTAGTTGCTACTAGAAACAAAGGCCAATTTTGAGCCCTTCCACAAAGTCCACAATTATTTAAACAACTCTTAATGATTTCTGGTTTTGAAAAATACTACCAAATTGCTAGATGTTATCGTGATGAAGATAGTCGCAAGGATCGTCAACCTGAATTTGTGCAGTTAGATATTGAAACATCATTTTTAAATGTTGATGACTTTCACAAAATTATTGAGAAATTAGTAAAAAGAATAATGTCATCTGCAGGCATTAAAGTAAAAACACCTTTTCAGAAAATAAAGTATGCTGATGCAATCAAAGACTATGGTAGTGATAAACCTGATCTAAGATATGAATATAAAATCACTGATATAAATGATTTTTGCAATGAAACTGATTTTGCAGTTATTAAGGATGCTAAAAGTAAAAGAATGCTCTTTGTTGATTCAATTATTAGCAAAAAAGAATTTAGTATTTTAGAAGAAATTGCTAAGAAAAACAAGGCGAATATATTATTCTATTTTACAGTGGTAAATGGTGAAATTTCTCAAACTAATTTTGCTAAAAAAGTGCCGCTTGAAGCTAAAAAACTTATTAACGAGAATGATAATAAAGACGGAACATACTTTATTGTTGCTAATACATACGAAAATGCTTCTCAAGCTTTAGGAGCAGTCAGAGTAGAGTTAAATAATATGTTTAATTATGCTAAAGATGAATATCGCTTTGCTTGAATAGTTGACTGGCCTATGTTTGAATTTAATGATGATGAAAGTAAATGAGATGCTGCTCATCACCCTTTTACTAGATTTGCTCACACTTTAGACGAATTGGACAAGTTGTCTATAGATAAAATTAACGCAATTGCCTATGATTTAGTCTTAAACGGATTTGAGATTGCTGGCGGAAGCGCTAGAATTTATGATAAAGATATGCAAGAAAAGATGTTTAATTTAATAGGCTTAACTAAAGAACAACAAGAATCAAAATTTGGTTGATTTTTAAAAGCATTTGACTATGGCGTTCCTCCACATTGTGGTATTGCATTTGGCTTAGATAGATTAATAATGCTTTTAGCTCATCAAAAATCAATTAGAGACGTTATACCATTTCCTAAGAACTCAAAAAATCAAGATCTTTTAATGGATGCACCTAGCGATGTAACTATGGAACAACTTGATGAATTAGGCCTAGCGCTTAAAGATGAGTAATTCATAAAAAGAGTTAATATTTTAGTTAAAAAAGCACCTTAACTTTTATGCAGGTGCTTTTTTAATTTTATGTCGAACTTACCAAAAGTACTATAAAGCAGCTGGAAGGGCAAATCTAACAAATATACCAACTAATACTGATGCTAATAATGGGCCAACAACAGGTATTCATGAATATTGTCAGTCTGAGCTTCCTTTGTTAGATACTCTCATAATTTGGTGAACAATTCTAGGTGATAAGTCTCTAGCTGGATTAATTGCATATCCAGTTGTTCCGCCTAAAGACATACCAATAACAGCAACTGCTAAACCTACAACAATTGGGCCAACAAAAGGAATTGTGACAAAACGTCCTACAGCGACTATGGCAATTAGTAATACTAAAGTGCCTACAATTTCCATTAAAAAGTTGAAAATAATATTTCTATTCGATGGTCCAGTTGCATGCATCGCTAAGAACTTACTTTTAAATTCTTCAGGTTCATTTAAGCTTGTTTCTTTGACATGTTTTCAGTAAAGTAAATCAACTAATGCTGAACCTAAAGCAGCACCAATAAATTGCACGATTAATACAATTATAAATAGTGCATAAGGCGGAATAAAGGTTTGACTAATTGATTCAAAACCTCAGCCTGGATTAGCAATAGCAGACATTATTGTAACAGCAGGATTAAGGTGTGCTACGCCCCCAAGTGCTGCTGATATTAAGGCAGCAATTAAAACAGCAAAACCTCAACCAAAAGTAATTGTTATTCAGCCGGCATTTTGGCCTTTTGTTCCTTTTAATAAGGTATTGGCAACAACTCCATTTCCTAAAAGAATAAGTAAAGCTGTGCCGAATAATTCAGTTAGAATAATTGGTGTAACATGCATAAACTCTCCTATTCGATGTCCTTTGTTCAGTTGAATGTTCTTTTTACGGCAACATCTCAACCTTTAATTAATTTATTTGCTTCTGTAGCAGAAATCTCAGGGGTTATTTCAAAGTGAACTTTGTATGTGTCTTTTATTTCATCAATGCTCTTTCAGTATCCAGTAGCTAAGCCAGCCATAAAGGCAGCTCCCATTGCAGTTGTTTCGATGTTTACTGGTTTAATAACTTTTGATTGGGAAATATTTGACTGAAATTGCATCATAAATTTATTATTTGATGCTCCACCATCAACCTTAAATATTTTTACAGGATCATTCATATCCTTGCCCATAGCACTAACAACATCATTAGCCTGGTAAGCAATAGCTTCTAGTGTTGCTCTAACAATATGTTCTCTCTTTGTGCCTCTATCTAGACCAAATATAGCACCACGAGAATATGAGTCTCAATATGGAGAACCTAAGCCAGTAAAGGAAGGTACTACATAAACTCTTCTATCATCATTAACTTGTCCGGCATATCATTCAGTTTCTAATGCGCTATATACAATTTTTAAGTTATCTCTTAGTCATTGTACAGCTGCACCAGCTATCATTACAGATCCTTCTAACGCATATAGTATTTTATCCTTGAATGAATATGCAATTGTTGTTAGAAGGCCATGATTTGATTTAACAATTTGGCTTCCAGTGTTTGTTAAAATGAAACAACCAGTTCCATATGTAATTTTTGATTGACCTTTTTCTAAACATAGCTGACCAAAAAGAGCACTTTGTTGATCACCAATTGATGATGTTATTCTAATTTCGCTTGCATTATCTCTAGAAAATAAATGTGGGAAAGTAACTCCATAATCTTCACTACATGACTTAATTTCTGGAAGTATGTTTCTAGGGATATTAAATAATTCAAGTAGCTCATTATCTCAGTCATTAGTGTGAATATTGTATAAAAGTGTTCTTTGTGCATTGGTATGGTCAGTTGCAAACACTTTTCCACCAGTAAGCCTATAAATAAGCCATGTATTTATAGTTCCAAACATTAGTTTGCCTTCAGCAGCTAATTCTCTTGCATTAGGCACATTGTCTAGTATTCATTTTACTTTTGTACCTGAGAAATAGGGATTAATGATTAATCCAGTTTTCTCTTTTACCAATTCAACTTGCTCTTTGGTAAATGATTGACAATATTCAGCTGTTCTTTGATCTTGTCAAACAATTGCATTATAAATAGGCAATCCTGTTTCTTTATTTCAAATTACAACAGTTTCTCTTTGATTTGTTATACCAATAGAATCAATTTGCTCAGGACTAATTTTTGATTTATTAAGCACCTGAACTAATGTTGAGCGCTGAGTGTTTCAAATTTCAATTGCATCATGTTCAACTCAGCCTTCTTTTGGAAAGTGCTGTGTAAATTCTGCTTGCTCAACAGCAACAATTTTACCTTTTTTATTAACTATTAATGTTCTAGCACTTGTTGTGCCTTCATCTAAAGTTAATATGTATTTTTCCATATAATTAAGTCTCCTAAGATTTTAAGAATTTGCTATGTAATCTTTGCTTGATGAAACAAAAATTTTCAATAAGCACTATTTTTTCTATTTGCTACCTTATTTTTTAAAAAACATCCTTTCGCGCTATTAATCTCTAATATTAATAAGCATAATTAAATTATATATATTGACTAATATCAGCAATTTTATGAAAAAATTTTTACATAAAATTTTTAGAGCATAAATTTATGTGAATCAGACTAAAATTACTGTTTTGTAGCAATAAAAATAGAGCAAAAGCTCTATTAAAATTAAATAACATTATTTTCTGGTTTTGGGCCTTCTTGATATTTTGTGTTTTTAAGTATGTTAAGAATTTCTTTATAAAGGTTATAAACATTTCCATACTCAAGTTTGTCTAACCAACCACCGTATTCGGCATTACCAGGCACAAGAACATAGATTTGTTTTCAAGGATTTGAAACATTCTCTAAGGTATATTTATTACCTTTTTTCACTGTATGTTTTACATCGGCACCATTTATGTCAAAGTATTTGTTAATTTCTAATTCCTTACTTCTGTATGAATCTACTCTTTCTTTGTTAGTTTTACCTTTAGAGATTCTGTCAAAAAAGTCATTATAATTATCACCAATTTTCATAATAGTTTTTAATGGAACTTTTTTATCCCCCATTAATTTAAAGCCTTCATTATTTTTATCTAATGCTTCCATTCTGTCTGTTTTATAGACTTTTCTGCCAAGTCTGTAAGCAGCAGAAGAATTTGTTCAGGTAATCCAAGGAGTTTCTCTGTACTTGGTAGTGAATTTTAGTTTATTAGCCAATTCTTTGAGGTCATCATCAGAAAGGTCTTTAGTTTTTTCATTGCTAATTTCAGCTTCATTTTCTGCTAAATAAGGCATTGAACCACGCATTCAGAATTGAAAATCTTGTACAAATTTAACTCCAACCTTCTTAAGATTTTCTTTTACTGCATCTCTAACTGCTGTAGATTGGTTCATGTCTGAGTTATAAAATACTAATCCACCATTTTCATGAACATAGTTTATAAACTCAACTGCTCCTGGAATTGCGAACCTGTTAGCTTTTAAGTCATTTTTTTCTTTAGTAACCCCGCTATATCCACCATTAATCATTGCAGAAGCTTCAGTTAAGTCATTTTGAAGTACTGTTTCATCAATATCCATAAAAACAACTGGTAGGCTTTTTCCATTGCTTACCTCAATTGATGATGTATTACTTTCAAATTTTTTACCAAAATCTATTTTGTCCTTATTACTTTCCTTTAATTTATCAAAAGCCAATTTTGCAAATTTATATGACTGTTCCTTACCTATTAGTGATTCAACAGATGAAATGTATCAAACAACACCACCAAAAGTACCAACATCTTTGTTTAATTCACTAATTAAATAATGTACTTCATCATCACTTAATTTAACATCACTTTTCATTGCTTTTGCAATTGTTTTAATGGCATCTTGTTTTTCATTATCCATGAGTGTTCCTCAAGCTGATTTTAAAGAGCTTAATACGCTATCAAGTTTGGTGTTTTCGACTATTTTATTGTCTTTTTGGTCATTTTTAGTTACTGTATTTTCGCATGTTGCAGCAATGGTAGGTAGCAAAATAACTGGCGCAGATCCAATTAGCATACCTTTAAAAAACTTCCTATTAATCATTATAAAAAACTCCTTCTAAGATATATTTTTATAGTTAAAAATCATCATTTAAATTTGATAATTAAATTATACAAAATTGACATATAGCAAGTCAATAGTGGAATATTTTGACAAAAAAAGTGGACTAATCCACCTTATTTAATTTGGTCATCATTGCCATATTTTTCTCATCTGTCCACTTCAAGATTGCAGTCTCTTATTACATCAGGAACTAAGTCAAATGAGCTCAAAATTGAACCTGAAGCTCTTTCATGGCCACCACCGCCTCATTTTACGGCCACGTTTCTCACACAAGGGCCGTTTGAACGATACTCAACTCTAATTTTTCCATTTTCTTCTTCGTTAAAAAATACTCAAAAAGGATATCCTTTTAAGTTAGCTATAGAATTTGGTCTGCATGCTTGATTTGGGGTTTTGCCTAATTGAACAGTTTCATCATAAGTTAATGTTGTATAGGCCACTCTACCTACGGTTTTTAAATTTTCATAAATTTTATTAGTTAATTTTATATCTTGTAAGTCTGTTTGAGCTAATCCCGTAAATACTTTATCAGCGTTAAAACCGGTTTTGTATAAAAAAGCAACTAGTTCATGTGTTCTGGCAGATGTGTCAGAAAACTGGAATCTTCCGCTGTCTGTTATCATTCCTAAAAATATATATTCAGCGGCCTTATGACTTACTTTTCAGCCTGTTTGATAGGCTAATTCGGCAATCATTTCAGCTGCAGCAATTCTATTTGATTCAACCCATCTAGTGCACTTGTTTAAATCGTCATCATTAGGATGATGGTCAATTCTTAGCGTTTCTGCAAAAAGATTTTTGTCTAAATATTGACGCAAATAAATTCTTTCTTTAAAGTTAGCATCAACAATAATTCCTAGTGACTTTGACAATAATTCATCACTTGGTTCATTATCAAAGTCAAAGTCTAAAAATGAGAACGAACCGCCATTATCACCAATTGCATAAACTTTTTTATTTGGATAATTATCTCTTATTAGTTGCCTTAAACCAAATTGACTACCTAAGCAGTCACCATCAGGTCGTGTGTGGTGAAAAATTATTATTGAATCATACTTTTCAATTATTTTTTGAGCATCCTTAAATGAGCCTATAACCATATGTTGTGATGCCATATTACTTTGCCTCTCATTCAATGATTAATTGATTTAGGTCATTAATTACATCATTAACTTGGCTTCATTTAGTTAATGTAATACCAGCAGCATTATCATGACCGCCTCCGCCATATTTAGGAGCTACTTTATTAACTAATGGCCCATTTGAACGTAGACGTCCTCTAATTTTGCCATCTTCTAATTGAATAAAGAAGGCTCAACAAGAATTATCTTCAATATCAGCTAGTTCATTAACAAATGTCGCTGCTTTAAGACTGCTTAGACCAAATTTTTGTAGCACTTCATTAGTAACTTCGTAGTATAAAACTCTGCCTTGTTTTTTGAAATTAGAAAGTATTTCGCCTGAGAATTTAATGTCATCCATTGTTCTTTTGCTTAGTTCATTGAACATAAACTTAGGCTTCAAATTTCCTTTTTCATATAAAAATGAAACTAATTGGTGTGTTCTTGCAGAAGTATCAGGGTATAAAAATCTACCGCTATCAGTTACTATTCCTAAAAATATATGCTCAGCAGCTCTCTGATTAACAGTTCACTTTGCTTCATAAGCAATTTTTGCAATCATTTCTGCAGCAGCCACATAGTGCTCATCAACTCAGATATATTTATATTCGATATCACTATCATTAGGATGATGGTCTATTCTAAGCGCGGCAGTAAATTTTTTATTTAATAAAAGCTCTGCACATTCAATTCGATTTGAGCTAGAAGCATCCACCACAATTCCTAAAGAATCACTAAAGTCTATTTTTTCAATTGGATCATATTTATAGTTCATAAAGTCAAACACGCCAACATTATCACCAACTGTATAAACATTTTTTTCAGGGTAATTAGTTCTAATTAATTCAGCTAATCCAGCTTGCGAGCCTAAACAGTCTCCGTCAGGACGAATATGGTGAAAAATAATTATATTTTTGTATTTCTCAATTGCATCTATAGCAACTTTTGCATTACCTATTTCCATTTGGACTCCTAATAAAATTTATATTATCTAAATTATAAATTATTTATTTTTAAAGGTTTTCTGAAAATAAAAAAACAGCTACATTAATTTATGTTAATGGCTGTTTTATAGTACTATTTGTTAAATTTCAATATTTCTCAATTAACAAAAATTCCATTTTTAATTAAATGGTTAATGATTTCATTATAAATAATGTCATTAACTGCTTTATTACTCATCAGAATGTATTTATCTAAACTATTAAATAAAAAATAAAATGATTTTAATTCTTTAGTTCATCTCTGGTTGCTGGTGCACTCACCACAAATAAAACCGCCTTCTGAAAATTTAAAGTCAATTAAATTCGCTGGTGAGTTGCAACTTATGCATCTGTGATGATTTGGCTGAATACCATTGTATTTAAGGGCTTTAGATACTAAATAAGTAATCATATATCTAAGGGGATTATCTTTAGTTTCTAGGTCTTCAAAGCCATTTTTTACATAGTGATCATACTTAAGTAAGCACTCTACATATGCATCAAATACTTCTTTTGCATTATCATTAAAATTTTCTAAAAAAAGCACCATTTTGGCAATGAACTTAAGTACTAAATTATCTTCATAATGTGGCAATATTAGTAAGTTAGCTTTTTTTAATTTGTTTAATTTATTGACGAATCTTGCTTTAAAATACTCAATTTCGCAAATTGATCCAATTTGTAAGTTTTGTCTATTTTTTGAAATTGTTTTAGTTATACCAGGGGCAAAAAGTTTAAAAACACCATTAGTTCCTAAAACAGTAACTAATGCTGCATTTTCATTTTGCGTATATTCTTCAATTTTTAAAACAATAACTTTTTCCACTTTTTCTGCCATAATAATTCAGTTAGTCTATCAATTTTTATTGATATTTTAATTTTTATTTTAATATGTTAACACTATATTTATTATTAGTAATTAATAAATTTTGATTTAATACTAATAATATTATAATTTTATCTACATTATCTAATCTATAAAAATTCTAAACTACATTGCAAAGGCAGGACTTTTAAATGACAAACAATGAAGTTGAAAAAATATTTATTGAGATTTTAGAATCAACCCCAGGTGTTAGATTAATTTTAGAAGATGGCACCACTGATAATATTGCAGATTTTAATGTACACGAGAGTGATAAAGACACATGAAATTTCAATGCATCAATAAAAATATTAAAAAACACAAGCGCAAAAGAGTTAGTTAAGAATATAAGCAATCTACTTAAGTATAGGCTTGTTAAAAAAGGTCAAAAAGTTGGCAAAATTAATTTATTCATAGGAGAGTTGATAAATGATTAAGAACGCTAAGGTTATTGATGGCACAATATATTCCAATCTAATTATTTCTGGTGCAAATAATTTAATTAACAATAAAAACAGAATTGATGCACTTAATGTCTTCCCTGTTCCTGATGGCGACACTGGCACAAATATGTCAAATACAGCTGAAGCAGCTGCTAAAGCACTTAAAGATTTGCAAGAAAACAAAAATCTTGCAGAAGTGTCTGCCATTGTTTCTAAAAATATGCTTTTAGGTGCTCGTGGAAATTCAGGGGTTATCTTAAGTCAAATTTTTAAAGGCTTTGCAAATTATTTTGCTGACAAAAATGAAGTGACAGTTTTAGAATTAGTGCAAGGTTTTCAGAGCGCAACCAAAAGAGCCTATGAATCTGTTCTTAAACCAGTTGAAGGAACAATTTTAACTGTTATTAGAGAAACATCAGAGCAACTAGCAAAAAATGTTAATGATGAAACAACTCTTGAGCAATTTTTTGAAATGGCAAAGAATTATTCAAGAGTTGCTTGTGACAATACCCCTAATTTACTAAAAGTTTTACGTGAAGTAGGTGTAGTTGATTCAGGCGGAGAGGGTCTAGTATCTTTTATTACAGGGATGCACAGCTATGTAATTGGCAATCCAGTTCAAATTCAACAAGTTGAACAATCAATTGATAAATTTATTAGTTCTGATGAAGTTTACAAGGGTGAATTTGGTTATTGCACTGAATTTATTATTGAATTATCTAAGCCAGATGAATTTGATAAATCTGTCTTTGAAAAACATATTTCCAAGTTTGCTAATTCGTTAGTAATAGTGCAAGATGCTGAATTAATTAAAGTGCATGGTCACACATTAAAACCTGGTGATATGCTTAACTATGGACAAAAGTATGGTGAATTTATCAAAATTAAGTCAGAAAACATGACCTTACAAGCTGAAAATTCTAGATCTAACAGAAATAATAGCGTTGTTATAAATGATGTTGTAGGACAAGGCGCTAAAAAATGTGGTATTGTGTCATGCAACCTTGGTTCAGGCTTTATTGACAAAATGAAGGAATTAGGTGCTGATGCAATTATCGAATGTGGTCAGACTCAAAACCCATCAGTAACTGATATTTTAGATGCAATAAAATCAGTTGATGCTAAAGATGTTTTTGTTCTTCCGAATAATCCAAATATCTTCCTAGCTGCACAACAAGCTGCATCAGGAATTTTTGATAAAAATGTTCACATAGTACCTACCAGAACACAAATTCAAGGTATTAATGCTATTATTGCATTTAACAACAACTCTAGCAGTGAAGAAAATAATGAATTAATGAAAGAAGTTATGAAGATGGTTAGAACTGGCGAAGTTACAAAGGCAGTTCGTGATACAACTTTTAATGGGGTGAAAATTAAAAAAGATAACTTCATCAGTATTTTAGATGGCAAAATTATTTCATGTAAGTCATCATATTTAGAAGCAGCTAAGCACTTAATTAAAAAAGCAGCTAATGATGAAACCGAAATTATTACAATTTACTACGGCAATGATGCATCTGAACCTGATGCCATTGAGTTAGTTGATTACATCAATAGATATTATGACTGTGAGGTTGAATTAGTTAACGGAAATCAACCTAATTATCATTTTTTAATAGGATTCGAGTAAGAAAATATGTATAGAATAGCTTTTGATGTAAATGGCAATGATAATGGAGTTAGTGCTGCTGTTAATGCTAGTGTTCAATTTTTAAAAGATAATGAAGATTATGAAATTATTTTAGTCGGTGATGAATCGTCAATTAATGCCGAATTAAAAAAGATAGAGGGTATTCCAGATTCTTTAAGAGTTGTAAATAATCCTAATGTGCCTTCTGATGTAAAGAACTTCCACAAGTCATTAAGGGAAAATACATCAATGAATGCTGCTATTGATTTGGTAGTAGATGGAAAAGCAGATGCCGTAGTATCTAGTGGTGATTCAGGAACATATTTAGCTTGTGCAACTTTTAAATTAAAAAGATTGCAAGGTGTTAGCCGTTCAGCTTTTATGCCACTTATGCCAACAGTGGTTGGACGCAAATTTTTACTTTTAGATGTAGGCGCTAATATTGAGTGTAAATCAGAATATTTAGTTGAGTGAGCCAAAATAGCTAATGTTTATGCTAGAACATTATTAAACATTGTAAACCCTAGAGTTTCATTAATAAATATTGGCACTGAAGACTATAAAGGTTTAGAAATCGTTAAGGAAGCCTCTCAATCATTAAAAGAAAACAAATTCATTAATTATGTTGGTTATACTGAACCTAGATATTTATTAGACGGCGTTGCTGATGTAGCGGTAATTGATGGTTATGGTGGTAATTTGGTACTTAAAAGTCTTGAGGGCGCAATCTTAAGTTTTAAAAACCTTTTAAAAGATAAGATAATGGCTAAACCTATAAGAAAATTTGGATATTTATTTTTAAAAGGCGCATTCAAAGATGTTGCTGAAACTTTAGATTATAGAAATGTTGGCGCTGCTTGATTAATTGGTCTTAACGGCCTAAGTATAAAATGTCATGGAAACAGCGATACTAAAGCATATTTGGGCGCCTTAAACCAAGTTAAATTAGTTATAAAAAATAATGTCCTAGAAGCTATCAAAAAGGAATTAAATGACCAGCCAAATGAATAGCATTGAAAATTTTTTAAGTCAATTTAATATTAAGGCCAACAGCCTTTTAGTTTATAGGCAAGCTTTTACTCACGGTTCTTCAGCGGCTAATGCAAAAAACAAAAATTATCAAACATTAGAGTTTTTAGGTGATGCAATATTGCAGTTCTATGTATCTGCAATACTTTTTAATGCTTTTAAAGATAAGAATCAAGGACAATTGACCCTAATTAGAGCTAAATTAGTCTGCACTGATTCACTTAATTCAATTGCTGATAGCTTGAAATTAAAAGACTTTTTATTGCTTTCATCTAATGTTGTGGCTAACGAAGTTTTAAGTTCTAAAAAAGTTGGCGCTGATATTTTTGAATCATTAGTTGCTGCTATATTTATAGACCAAGGTATGCCAAAGGTTAAAGAATTTTTGGATAAAACCTTGCTTCCATTAGTTAAGCAGTACAAAGAAGGCAAAATTGAACTAAAAGATTCAAAAACTAGATTGCAAGAATATATGCAATCTTTTAGTAAAAAAACTGTGTTTTATCAGACTTATCAGAGCGATAATAATCAATTTAAATCAGAAGCTATTTACGAAGGCAATGTTTATGGATCTGGGCTAGGTAAAAGCAAACATGAAGCCGAAGAAAATGCTGCCAATGATGCATTAAATAAGTTAATAAAGTCATAGTGATAACATTCTTATTCTTTTTTATTAAAATTTACTAAGAGCAAAAATTTTCATAGTTGCAAGAGGTGTGAAATGAAATTAATTAAAGTAGAAGCTCATGGATTTAAGTCATTTGCTGAACCTATTACCTTACGCTTTGATGGTGGTGTAGCCGGAATAGTTGGGCCTAATGGATCGGGAAAGTCAAATATTAATGATGCTATTAAGTGGGTGCTAGGTGAGCGTAGTGCTAAGGAACTTCGTGGCGATAATATGGATGATGTTATTTTTGCTGGGTCTAAAACTGCTAAGCCAATGGATAAAGCAGTTGTGACCCTCACTTTTGATAATAAAGATGGTCAAAGTAGCATCAACCACGAAATCATTACAATTTCTCGTGTATTAGAAAGAGGCTCAGGAATTAATCAATACTATCTTAATGGCGAAGTGTGCCGTCAAAAAGATATTAAAGAAATTGCCATGGAGAGTGGAATTGGCAAAAGTAGTTTAGCAATTATTTCTCAAGGTACAGTTAGTGATATTGCTGAAGCTTCAGCTGAAGAAAGAAAAGGTATTTTTGAAGAGGCTGCTGGTGTTTCTAAGTATAAATTTAGGAAAAAAGAAGCATTATCAAAGTTAGCTAAAACTCAAGAAGGACTTGACCAAATTGCCTTAGTTATAGCCGAAATAGAAAGAAAGCTTAATCCATTAAGAAGACAAGCTGAGAAAGCTAAAATATTTATAGCAAAAACTGAAGAGCTTAGAACTGTTGAAGTAGGACTATTAGTTGACAATATTAAAAGATTTGGTTCTAGATATGAAGAGCTTTCAACTGAATTAGAAGGTGTTCAAGAGACCAAGAATGATTTAAATAGTAGAATTAAGGATTTAGAGGCTAAAATTAGTCAAAACATTGACTTTAAATCTAATTTGGAAGCTTCGCAAAGAGAAATTTCAATGGAATTAGATGCTGTTAAAGATAGATTAAACAATCTATCAATAGCTATTGCTAGAGAAAACGAGCGTGAGAGATTAATTGTTGAAGGCAATATAAAAGTTGATAAAACTGAACAAATTAACGCTTACAAAACTTTAATAGAGAAATCGGTGCAAAGAATAGCCTACTTTAGTAGAGAATATGACTTAATTAGTAAAAGAGTAGCTGATAATAGCGAAATTTTAGACAAGCATGACAGTGAGCTTAATTTACTTAATGTTAAATTAAACAAAAAAGAAAATGATATTTTTAAAATTCAGACACATTTAAACTTGCTTAAACAGCAAAAAGAAGGCAATACACTTTTATATAAAGGCACCAAAACAATTTTGGAAAATAAAGCAATATTTGGTAAAGGTCTTAAAGGTACTGTTGCTGACTTAATTAAAGTTAATAAAGAATATTCTAGAGCTATTGAAGCTATTTTGGCTAATGCATTACAACATTTAGTTGTTGAAAAATCTGAAGTTGCTGTTAAAGCAGTTGAGTTTTTAAAACAAAATAATGGTGGAAGGGCAACTTTTATTCCTCTTGCTTCTATACAGCCTAAAAGCGTTAGAGATGATCATCTTTTAGCTATCCAAGGACAACCAGGATTTATTGCTGTTGCTTCTGAAGTTGTTGAGGTTGAGCCAATTTATATTATTCTTTCACAATTTTTATTAGGAAATGTAATAGTAACTGAAACAATTCACCATGCAAATCATATTTCTAAAATACTCGATAACAGATATATGATAGTTACTTTAGATGGCGATATTATTAGAGCTGGTGGTGTAATAGTCGGTGGTGCTAAATCAAATACTGAAACACTTTTAACTATTGACTTAAAGATAAATGAATTAGAAGCTCTTCTTCCAGGCATTCAAATTGCTATTAACGATGATAAAGCTAAACAAAACGAAATCTTGAATGAAAGAAGAATATGTTTAGAGTTAGATAGTCAACTAAAGAATCAGCTTTCGAATGTGGTTTCGCAAAAAAGCGCTGAGCAAAAAATATTGGACGAGCTTAATTTAAAACTTAAAAACATAAGCGATAGAGAATTAGATATAAAAACTGATAGCATTAGCATTCATAGTTCTGAAGCTGACTTAGAAGTGTTATCATCTCGCAAAAGTGCTTTAGAAGCTGACTTTAGAGCTAAGCATGAAAGAATTAATTCATTAAGTCAAGAAATTAATTCAGGTCAGGTATTAAAAAATGATTTTGAATCAACATTAAGAAAGCTTCTAGAATCATTTTCTGAAAAGCTTTCTGAAAAAGAAAAGTCAAAATTGCTTTTGGATCAGTCTCGTGAAAGATTGGCCTCACAATATAAGCTTACTTTAGAATCTGCTGAAGCTCAGGGATATAAACTAGAGATGTCTTATGATCAAGCAACAGAAATTGTTAGAGAAATAAGAGAAGAAATTAGTAAATTGGGAAATGTTAACTTAGAAGCACTTGAACAATTAGTTGAAGAAGAAGAAAGATACAACAAGTTTGTTAAAAATGAAGAGGAATTAACCCAAGCTAAAGAAGTTTTAGAATCAGCTATTGCTCAAATGGATAAGATTATTATCACTAGATTGACCAATATTATTCATGATGTAAATAACGAATTTAATGATGTGTTTGCCACTATGTTTGGTGGTGGAAGTGCTAGATTATTCTTCTCCGATCCTAAAAACATCCTAGAATCTGGTGTTGAAATAGAAGCTATGCCACCAGGAAAGAGCATTAAGAATCTTAAATTATTCTCAGGCGGTGAAAAGTCGCTTATTGCTATATCTCTGCTATTTGGTATTCTTAAAGCTAGACCACTTCCATTGTGTATTTTAGATGAAGTTGAAGCTGCGTTAGACGAATCTAACGTTGTAAGATATGCTGAATACTTGCAAAAATTAAAAAACAAAACCCAATTTTTAGTTATAACCCACAGACATGGAACAATGTCTAGAGTTGATTCACTATTTGGTGCTACAATGCAAAATAGAGGTGTTACAACTTTCTTCAGCTTAGAATTAGCAGAAGCTAAAAAGTTAGTTGATGATGTTCAAGAAGATTATATTTCTGCTAGACAAGCAAAGTAGAAAAACTAATAACATAAAAAACTTACAAGCCCATAAAATAGGTCTGTAAGTTTTTTATTGCTCAACATATTGAGTATTGAATGCGCCTTTAACTTGCTCAACAGGTTTTATTGAGATTCAAGCTTTTGGATCTATAACTTTAATATCGGAAATTAGATTTTTGGTTTCTAAAGTTAACAATGTAGTTTCAATGAAGTATGTTTCTTCTTGTGAGTAGCCACTAATTCCTTTAAAAATTGTATATGCATGTCAGTATTTAATGTGTCTAAAGTAATTAATGATAGTATCTGGACATTTTGTCGCGATTGAAAGAGTAACTTTTTTGTATTTTGGATACATTAGACCTAACACAATATTGTTAAAGATAATATATAAAATTGTTGAAAACTCTCTTAGTCCAAAAATGGTTCTGTGTGACACATACTTTTTAATTGAGTTAATAGTAAAGCCATCTTTTAGAGTTATTATGATCGAATTTGGTTGTTCTAAAACACTTTCAACACTGCTACTTGATGATATAACTCCTAAGTCAACTGCTTCTTTATGTCTAGCTGCAATTCCAAAAACTAATAGAAAGAATGAAGTTGCAATTATATTAACAGTGAACATCATTCCAGCGACACTTTTTTGTTTTTTTGTTGAAAAGTAATAAGCAATGATATCAGTGCCGCCAGTTGAACCACCATTTTTTCAGGCAATTGCTATAGATGTACCTGCACAAATTGAGCCAAGGAATCCATTTATTATTATAGGCCAACTGCTAGAATTTTCATAAGTTCCTATAATATTACCTGCCTTATCCCGAAATTCTACTAATTTATGTCATCCCGGAGCAATATTTATATAGTTATGAATAAAGTCATGAACCTGTGGAATTGAAGTAAATATTGCATTTGTAATTAATTGAGAGACCATAAATACAGTTGTCAGAATTGTAAA
Source organism: Mycoplasmopsis bovis 8790 (assembly GCF_005061465.1). Classification (GTDB taxonomy): domain Bacteria; phylum Bacillota_I; class Bacilli_A; order Mycoplasmatales; family Metamycoplasmataceae; genus Mycoplasmopsis; species Mycoplasmopsis bovis_A. The sequence goes on along the minus strand of NZ_LAUS01000007.1, from coordinate 3,685 downwards.
ACTTTTCTTTACCTTGAATCCAAATCCTATCAGGAGCGGTAAATTTATCAAAATGAACATTAAGGCAAAATATTTATCTCAGTCTCTGTAGCCCTTATCTTTAGCAATCAAAACAGCTAGCATTGGGAAACCAGATAATCCACTAGGTAACGTATCACCTCTATTTAAGAATGCAATAACACCAAAGTTAAAAATTAGAGCTGCAATGAATATAAAAAATATTCTTTTTGCATATAAAATTGCTGTTCTTTTTCTTACATTCTTTTTTCTTTTATTGGCGCTATCATTATAGTATGTGTAATTGGCCATCCTTAAGTTAGCCATTAAATCATCACCAAAATATTTTCTTAGGTCAATATCCTCTTTATCTAGTTCTATCAGCTTTAAATTATTAACATTTTCACTATGTAGTTTTTTTAATAATTTTTTTCTTTTAAGTATCTTTAAATTAGTTACAGGGCTACTCATAGTATGAAAAATTATAAAAAATATTTTAAAATTTTAAATTACAATTATTAAATTATTAGTAATGAATTTTTCATATTTTTATAAAGGGGCTTTAATGAAAAGAAAGATTTTTTCATATGATTTAGATGGCACTTTATTAATGAGTAACAATAAAGTTCACCCTATAACTAAAAAGGCATTTCATGACGTTCATCAAAAAGGCGGGATTAACATATTAAATACTGGAAGAGGGCTTTTGAAAGTGCTTCCGCTTTTATATGAATTTGACGGAATCGACTATTTTATATGCTCAAATGGCGCATTAATATATGATGTAAAGAATAAAAGCCATATTGTTGTTGGGCAGTTAGAGCCGGAAGTATTTGAAAAAATGTTTGAGTATGCAAATAAAAATAACTTAATAATTTCGCTGGATACTTCAAACTTTACGGCCACATATGTTAACAGGGATGCTAATGGCAATTTTCCTGAATGAATTAATAGGCAAGATATTATGGACTTTTCACATATAAAATTTTCTGACTATGAAACAATGTCAAAAATTGCTAATGACTCAAAGTCGATAATAACTCAAGTTGCAATAAGAAACCCAAATGAAATAGCAAACGAAACAACGAAATACTTTAATGATCTATATAAAGACAAATACTCAGTTTATCTAACAAATAGAATATATACTGATGTTAACCCGCTAGGTATTTCTAAGTGAAAAGGCCTTAATGAGTTTATGCGAATATATAACATGCAGGATTGCACAATTTATGCTTTTGGCGATTCTAGCAATGATGTTGAAATATTACAAAATGCACATTTTTCATTCGCTATGGAGAATGCAACTGATGATGCTAAAGAAGTGGCAACTGAGGCAATAGGACACTATAATTCAGGTGCAATCGGCATAAAATTAGAAGAAATAATTAAAAGTAGTTAACTTCTGCAAGATGAGTAATTAAACTTGCCCCCGACTTAATTAAATATGTGTTGCCATCATCATAAGTTAGCCCAGGATAGCAATAAACATTCTTTCCTAAATTAGCAAAGCAATTTGCTAAATTTATTAGTCCAGAATTTCTTTTACTGCTAAAAATTATTAAATTATTTGATAGTGCTGCAGCAATAACATTTCTTTCTTTGAAATACCTTAATTTAGGATGCAAATCTGGCGGTATAAATGTAATACATAAGTCCTTGTCAAAATCAACATCTGGACAGTTATAGGAAATTCCATTTGGTAGTAAATAAATGATTCCTTGCTTATTTTTATTAAATATTTCAATAATATTTTGATCAATATTTTTGAAATTATTAGTCAATAAAACAGAGTTTTTGGACAATTCACTACAAGTTTGATAAACATTTTGTAGCACAAATTCATTAACTACGTCGCCTGTTGCACAAACTATATTTTTATCTAATAAACTAATATTCCCCTTATAAAACAAAACAAAAGGGGAATATTTTAATTCTTTTAGTCCCTGCGGGTAGTTATTATCAAAAATAGTTATAGCTTTAATCTCTTTTTCTTTTAAATCATTAATTGCTTCATCTACTTTATATTTATCAACTTTATGTCCATTTTTAAGAGCCTTATAAATTTCAAAGTTATTACCCTTAAATAAAATAGAAAAATAAATTAGTAAGTCATTCATATTATTCTCCTTTGCCTATTGCTACACTTTAGAATGTAATCTTTGTGATACATAAATAAAAAAAGGAAAAAAATGGGAAAAGATAGCTATTTTTCCCGTTTAATTATTAATTTACGAGCCAATATTTGGAATAAGAAGAATTGCTCTGTCAATAGTTGTAAAATTTATATAAGACATTAATATATAAATTCATAAGGAGAATTCAATGAAACAAATTCCAGCAAAAATGAAAGCTTTTGTTGTAACAGAACCTAAAAAATGAAGCGTTAAGGAAGTTGATGTTCCTAAGCCAAAATATAAAGAAGTTTTAATTGAAATGGAAACTTCAGGTATTTGCCACACAGACTTACATGCAGCAAATTATGACTGATTAGTAGAACCTAAATACCCACTTATTCCAGGTCATGAAGGAATTGGTAAAGTAGTTGCATTAGGGGAAGGATGCACACGTTTAAAAATTGGTGATAGAGTTGCTTTAGCATGATTACATGATGCTTGTGGCTACTGTGAATTTTGTCTAACAGGCAGAGAAACACTTTGTCCAAATCAAAATATGTCAGCTTACACTAAAGATGGATCATATGCTGAATATGCAATTGGTCATGAAGATTATGTAGGATTGGTTCCTGAAAAATTAGATATTGTAACTGGTGCACCAGTTGTTTGTGCAGGTGTTACAACTTATAAATCATTAAAACAAACCAAAGCAAAAGCTGGTAACTTTGTAGCTGTTATCGGTGTTGGTGGCCTAGGTCAAATGGCTATTCAATATGCAAAAGCTATGGGACTAAGACCTATTGGAGTTGACTTGCAAGATGAAAAATGCGAATTAGCTCTTAAATCAGGCGCAGAATATGCATTTAACTCAGCAAAAGATCCTAAGTTTATTGAAAAAATTATTGAAGTAACTGGCGGTGGTGTGCATGCAGTAGTTAATACATCAGTTCACCCAAGTGCTGCTGAACAAGGTATGGATATGCTTCGTCGTGGTGGCCGTCAAGTATTAGTTGGCTTACCAGCAAAAGATAAACATGGAAAAGATGACTTTAAAGTTTCAATTTTCTGGTCAGTATTACTAGAACGTGAACTTGCTGGTTCAATTGTTGGAACTAGACAAGACTTAGCAGAAGCTTTAGAATATGCTGCTGAAGGAAAAGTTAAATCAGAAGTTACTAAGGTTGTCAAATTAGAAGAAGTTGCAGATATTTTTGAAAAACTTCAAAAAGGCGAGTTCTTAGGACGTGCTGTTATTGACTTTAGAAAATAATTAAATTACCTTTTTAAAAAAACATCCTGATTATACAAATTCAGGATGTTCCATAAATGAAGGTTCAAGTGCAACATATGTGCTTGGCCTTTTTATTATAGCATTTTTGCATAATATGTGGCGTATGCCACAAGCTCCCCTTGTTTGAAATCAAGGGGGCGGGGGTTAAAAATCAGATGAAACATCTGCGTAAACCCTAAATAATATTTTGTTATTCCCCCTTATTTGTAATTAAGGGGGTTAGGGGGATAAAATAACTAAATTAAATGTAAAAAATAACCATTCATTTTTAATGAATGTA
>NZ_LAUS01000006.1 GCF_005061465.1 Mycoplasmopsis bovis 8790 | reverse complement strand
CATCCTGATTATACAAATTCAGGATGTTTTTGTTACTTAAATTTGCTTATAGAACTATAAAACAACAATTTAAGTCAAAAATTTCTTTTTTAAAATGTTACATTGCGAAGCAGAAAAAATTTTGCTTTGTAGTTGTATTTTAATAAGCAAAAATATCATTATTTTCTTTAAGGAAACAATTTCATATTTTGGCTCGTCTCTCTCTCTCTCTCTCTCTCTCTGGTTATTTTTTATTACTTATATAATTCCATTTTTATTACGTAACTATTATCAAAGGGAGAATAATAAATATTATATGAGAAAATCTAAGTTTTTAATTTTAGGATCAGTTGCCTCTTTAAGCTCAATTCCATTTGTAGCGGCTAAGTGTGGCAATGAAAACCAAAATAGCACTAAAGAAGATAAAAGCGATAGCCAAAACAAATCCGAAAAAAATAGTGGAGCAGTTAAAAAAGATAACGCATCTGAAAATTCAACTATTGACAAAAAAGAAAATGAATCAGCACCTAAGAAACAATTAGAAAGTGAAAGTTCGAAAAGTGAAAAAAATGCTTTAGAAAGCGAAAAGTCTCAAGCTGCTCCATCAGTTAGTGATTCAGCAAATAATATGAGCACTGAAATGCCAAAAGTTACTGAAAGGGTTGCAAACGAAACTGATGCATCAGGATATGACATTGGCAGAGTATACAGATCAATTGATGATGGCAAATCAGTTTCTGATATTTTAGATGATGAAGCCAAAAAGGACTATAAAAAAGAAATAGATGCTGAATATGAAAATATTGAAAAAATGATCAACGAAGTATTAAAAAGTGATTCTGAAAACAAAAATAAAGTTTTAGATGAATTTAAAAAATTAAAGATATTACTAAACTCTATGTTTTATAAAGCCAAAACATTCAAAGATCTAGATAAAATATTTACCTATTTAGAAAAAGTTGGAGCTGAAGGTAAATCAAAATAAAACAGCCAAAAGCATTGTTTTATAGATATTTAAGTAATAGATAGAATAGTCGCTATCTATTTTTATTTTCCAGTTATTTTAATGTTTTTATACTTAATAATCTCTAAAAAAATTAGGCTGATTTTTCCACATTTAAAAACTTAAATGTATAACTTAATATCATTTAATTATTATTAAGTAGTTAGTGATAAGGTTGTTAAATATGAATAAAATGAAAGCTTTTGTTGTTAAAGCTCCAAAAGAATATAGTGTTGAATTAATTGATATTCCTGAGCCAGTTGATAATGAGGTTTTAGTTAAATTAGAAACTAGTGGTGTTTGTCATACAGATTTACACATAGCGAATTTTGACTGACCTAGACAGCCAAATTATCCAATGGTTCCAGGACATGAAGGAATAGGGATTGTTACAAAAGTTGGACCAAAATGTACGAAAATAAAAGTTGGTGACAGAGTCGGTGTTGGCTATATGTATAGTGCTTGTGGTCAATGTGAATATTGTGTAAGAGGAAAAGAAATATTGTGTGTTTCTAGAGTTGTAACATCATTAGTTAAGCCTGGAACTTTTGCTGAATATACAATCGGACATGAAGATTATGTTTTGCCTATTCCTAAGGAACTAGACATTGTATCTGGGGCTCCTATTTTATGTGGAGGTGTAACTAGTTACAAAGCACTTAAGCAAGCTGAATTAAAAGTTGGAGACTATGTTGCAATTATAGGTATTGGCGGATTAGGCCATTTTGCAATATCATATGCAAAAGCAATGGGTCTAAATATTATTGCAATTGATATAGATGATAAAAAGTTAGAATCAGCTAAACAAGAAGGTGCTCATTATACTTTTAATGCTAATGATTTATCATTTGTACAGGAAGTAAAAGAGCTTACAAATGGTGGTGTTCATGCAGTTATTAATACATCAGTTTCAACTAGCTCTGCATCTTTAGTTATGTATATTTTACGTCGTGCTGGAAGACATGTCTTAGTTGGTGTTCCACCTAAAGATGAAAATGGAAAAATAGAAATTCCTTTATCAATTTTAGGCACAATTTCAGGCGAAAATCACGTTTTAGGATCAGTTGTTGGCACTAGACAAGACACAAAAGAAGCATTAATATTAGGAACAAAAGGAATAGTTTCTAAAGTCGGGCAGGTAATTAGCTTAGATGAAGTAAAAGATGTGTTTGAAAAGCTATCTAAAGGCAAGTTAATTGGCAGAGCTGTAATTGACTTTAGAAGCTATAAATAAGAATAATTAGTTAACTTAAAGAAATTTAAAAAAAGAGCAGACTTTGCTCTTTTTAATTTAGTTTTTAAATCTCTGATACAATCCTCTAAACATCATTTTTTCGGAATATATTTCTTAAATTTATAAACTCTTTACGCCTATTATTTAAAAAGCTATATGGTATTTTAGTGCACTTTTTGAATTCATTGTATTCATCTACTTTTAAAGTATTATCTAACAAAACTAATATACCATTTTGATCATATGTAAATCTGTTATCATCAAATCAATCATGCACTTGCTTTGGTAAGTTTATTAGATTATTTTCATCATTAACTAAATTTAAAACACTTTGACATTCATTAGAGTTAATTATTTGCCTTGCAGAGGCTTTATGTTTTTGATAATTTTTGGAAATAAGCTCAGAAAGTCTATTTTTTATTGCTTTAACATCATAAATATGAGCATTTTCATAAGTATAGTAGTCTTCTTCAAAAACATTTATATTCATTCTTGAAGCGCTAGCTCTTTTACGTGTAATATCTTGATTAGCAAGCAACATTGCTCTACCTGTTGTGGATGTTTCTTTGATTAATTGATTTATAAATTCTTTTTGCGCCTTAAAATCCTCTTTTCTAATTGATGCTTCTTTTTCCAAATTTGAAGTTAGATTTAAAAGCATTTCATAAGGTTTATATTTTGGATTTGTTTTAATTAAGCCTATAAGATCATTAATATTAATTGGTTCATGAGCTGAAGCTGAATCATAATTCTCAATATTTGATTCATTTACATCAGTTATAAATGAATTTTTAAAATCAATATTATCTAGAAACATAATTAAGTTTTCTTTGTAAACTTCATTATCATTATTTAAATTTGTACAAATTATTTCAGCAGCTTTTGGGCTAGAAAATGAGCCACCTGCATTGTTGCCTTTAATAATAGAAATTATGTTCTTTAAGGTTGATTTATAGGCTTTTGAGTTAAATCATGAGTTAGTAATTTCTATCTCCTGAGGATTTAATTCATATAGCAAATTAGAGCTTCGACTAAATCTAGGGTGCTGACTTATATTTAGTTTATTAAATAATGAACTACGTAATTTGAAATTACTATTTTGACATTCAAATCATGATCTAGTTGTATACTGATCTATTATAAGATAGTTAAAGTTTATTTTTCAGTAAGCTAAATACATTATTTCATCAAAAGTATCAATATATAAATCTATATAACCTTTTGCTTTAGCACTATTTGATTTTTTGTTATTCAAAGATTTAGTGGCAAAATTTAGTCTGTATTTTTTTATGCTTTTACTAAATTGCATTTTATAACCTGCCTAAAAATACTTTCTAAAACTTCAACTGAAATTGAATTACCACATAAAAAAATCAATTTTTGTTCGCTGATTAAATTTCCTTCTTTTACTTTAAAATAGTCTTTTTCGGTAAATCCCATATATAAAAATGCTTGTTTAGATGACATTAATTTAAGTTCATTTGTTTGGTCAAAATAAAACTTTAATCTAGCATTTGCACCTGAAGCAGTTAATGTTGGTCCTAGTTTAGTTGGTAAATAAACATATGCTTCAGAGTTAAAGTTAGTGTAATCAAGTAGTTTGGTTTTAACAATTTGATTTTTTGTTTCACTAAAGTTATTATGAAAATATTGCAACAGATCATTGCAATTTTTCATTTCTGAATTATTGAAAACAATATTTTCTAATTTTTTAAATGATTTTACTGCCTGTGGGAAGTCAAAATCATTATTTGCTAAGTAAGAAACACAAAATACTCTTTCACGATTTTGCACAGAGCCATAGTCAACTGAGTTAACTACTTTTCACACTGATTTATAGCCTAATTCGCTTAAGGAAGATATTCAATCTTGAAACTGATTTATGAATTTTTTAGATGCTAATGCTTTTACATTTTCTAAAAGCAGTACGTTAGGGAGTCTATCTTTATTGCTTTTTAAAATTCTTTCAACTTCATAAAGCAATCCTGATCTAGTTTGCTTTGTTATGCCTTTTTGACTCCCTTGCTGAGAAATATCTTGACAAGGAAAAGAATAAGTTAGAATATCAATGTCTTTAGGCAAAATCTGAATATCTTTGATATTCGTAAACGAGTGAAACTCGTGCCCCCCCCCTATTTTCTATTTTAGATTTATCTCACTTTTTACTAAAATATTCATAATTTACAAAGCCAAAAAGATAAGGAAAAATTGAACGTAGCTTTTGCTCATTCATCCTTGTAAAATAGGCTTTATTGACTTCTTTTTTAGAATCAGCTGAAAATGTAAATTTATTCAACAAATTAACCATTTCATCCTTGCTTAAGTCACTTTCAGGCAAAACACTATCATAGTGTATTTTCATGTAAGCAATAATTGCATCAATGTATCATTCACAAGCTCCTAAGCTTACAAAATTAACATTAAGTTCACTTGCAATATTTTTACAAGCTTTATATTGGCTTCCAATACCAGCAAATAATTCATAAATCTTAATATTTTTCATAGTTTAATTATTTTATCGCGCTTATGATTTTAATTAACTTCAGAACTTTAGTAGAGCTAATTTTTGATAACAAATGCACAAAAAAATATATGGAAAATCATTCCATATTTTGCATAAATTGCTTCAAAAAGTTGTTATTAATTTAGGGAGCACATTTATAATGTGGAATAAATTATTTGCATAATGAAAATATGGATGAAGTAGGCGGCTATGAAGAAGAATAAATTACTTAGTATTTTGACTTTAAGTTCAATTTTTGCAACTTCTGTAATTTCAGCTAGTTGTGAATTTGGTAATGGAAATGGAAATGGCTTTTCAATAAGCACAGTTAACTCACGTTATGAAGAAAAGTTGGAAGAACTTGAAAAAATCTTGCCTTCAGTTATTGAAAATCACAATTTTATTGAAAATGTTAGTTCGGCCTCTGCTGTTTCAGCAGATTTTGCTGAAAATATTAAGTTGGATTTAGACAGTAATGATACTGATGTGCATACTAGCACAGCAGATGATAAAACTAGCACTAAAAATGCTGATAATTTTTCTAAAGAACCTGTAAAACAGCCAGAAACAGAAATTACTAAACCAGATGAAATTAGTGGTGAAGTTAACATCAATAGTGCAGCAAATGCCATCAATACATCTACAACCACACCTACAAGTACTTTAACAACAGCCGAAAATAAGACAAGTAGCACTAGTTCTATAAATTATTCAAGCAATGGAAGTGAATTACCAACTTCAACTTCAGTTGCAACAGAATCTGCAATTGAATACCCTGTGCAATATGATGAGCCTTTTGAAGAAAGAGTGCTTTCAAAAGAACAAGTTCATAAATTACTTTTAGACAAAAATGAAATGAAAGCTTGAAATTATTATTCACATCCTAAATATGCTCTTAATATGCAAAATGTTACCGTTATGGGCAATGGTTCTGAGAAAAAACAGCTTTCTTTAATAGATAATGAAACTAAGCAAGTTGTTGAAGGTGTTAAATGATATCAAAAGACTTCATATCCTGAAGATTTAGTTTTTGATGCAAATCAGGACAATGATAAAACATATTTAACACTTGACGAAAAAGGCTATATTTCAGGCAAGAAACACACAAACAGCCAATGAAATACTGAAGTATGAGCCGAATATAAAGGCAATTTATATAGAGCAATTGTTTCTGTTGGAAACGAAGATGAAGACAGAAAATTAAAAGAAGAAAAAGAAGCTAGAGAAGCAGCTAAGAAAATAGTAGCTGAGTGAAAAGATCTATCTACATTAGAAAAAGTAATTAAAGCACACGAGTGATTAACTGCTAATGTTACATATGTTGATACTGGTGATATTTGAAAAGATCAATCAGCTCATTCTGCGCTTGTTGAAAAAAATGCAATATGTACTGGATATGCAAATGGATTCAACATGCTAATGCATGAAATGGGAATTCCAAGCATAATGATGACTGGAAATATAGCTAGTTGAAGAAACACAAAGCATGCTTGAAATTTAGTCGAAATTGAAGGCAAGTGATATCATGTTGATACAACATCTGACAGGGTTGATTTGTATAAAGGGAAAGCAAAGGATAGGGTTGACAAACACAAAGTCACATATAATTACTTCTTAATGCATGATGATGATTTTTCATATGCTAAAGGCTTTTACAATCACTACAAAGACAGAATGGGCAACCGTTTTAGAAATCATAAAAATGCAAGTTATGTTTCTAATGATGATGATGCAATGGCATTATTTGACCAAAAATTCGAAAAGGCAAGTGACTTTAGTGATTCAAATTGACTAGAACTTTATGCGCTGCCACATAATTTAGAGAATTTATCACGCAAATTAGAAGAGCGTGGAGTAAGAATCGATAAACACCATGAATCTGCTGTTCCTTGAGTAAGCTATAAAAAAATAAGATACATATTCAAAGACTTTAGCAATAATTTCCAACTTAAAGAAATTAGTGCATCAGTAAGTAAAAATACTAATTCAGACAAAACATTTGGCAAATATTCACTAAAAGTTACATTAAATCCAAATGAAGTATCTTTAGATAAAGGAAACTTTATTGTAACAAATGCAATGGTTAATAATGTTGAAAAAGTTAGTGATGGCTATATTGTTTATTTAGATCAATTTACAAAATATGAAAAAACTAAAGTTAAACTAGATATTAAAAAATATGGCCATAAATTTAATATTACTGGCGCAAATGAATTTGAATTTGATGTTCAAAAATATGAAACACCACAAGCAAAATTAATTGCATTGAGCGATAAATCAATAAAATTAACTAATGTTTCTTCTGGTATGGAATACAGAAATAATTTTGGTGAGTGAAAAGATATTACAAGTAATGACTTTGTAGTAAATGATGTTGTACTTGGCTCAGTATCAGTTCGTTATAAAAACGGTGTTGATAAATACGAATCAGATATTCAAATAATTCCGCTACTAAAAGGTAATGATAATGATGTTAGAAACAAAGTTAAGGTTCATAATGGAGTAATTTTTGGTGTTGATAGTACAATGGAATTTCGTTTAGAAAATCAAGGTGAATGAAAACAAATTACAACTAGAAAACTTGAAAAACTAGAAAAAGGAACTTACCAAATAAGAGCAAAAGCAACTGAAAATGCTTTAGCTTCTGAAACAATTGCATTAACAGTAAGTTAGAAAATTTATATTTTAAAAGCCCGACGAACGGGCTTTTTGTTTTATAGGTCTGTTTTATAGGGTGAAAAGAACTGTTGTATTATACTAACAAAGGACACTTATGACATATTCGTTGTTGTGCAAGCTTCACATTTTTTGTCTTTATCACAACAGAAATTAGGACAATTTTCAAATTTGCATTCATCCTTTTCTTTTTTACAGTTTAAACCAGAATTCATGCAGAAATTGTTATGATCAGTTACTTTTGAAACATTTCAATTTTTAATGCTTTTGTTGAATTTCTTAGCATTATAAAACATAAAAGCCATATCGGTAACATTTTCTGTCTTTCATGATGATAGGTCTTGATTGAATTCTTCAGCACCGTAAAACATTGAACGCATTGTTGTAACTTTTGAAGTATCTCAACTATTTAGTGGACTATTGAATTTTTTGGCACCATAGAATGCTACGGACATATCAGTTACATTTGATGTTTTTCACTTTGATATATCCTGATTAAAGTTTTTAGCATTATAAAATACACCTGATAGGTCAGTAATGTTTGATGTGTCTCAGCCTTCTATTCCTTCTATCTTGTTGCTTTCTGAGTCCTCAAAGGCATATTCTAAACTAGTTATGACCGAAGGTAATTTTGATGGAACTTTCTTAACATTTTTAGGGAATTTATTAACTTTAATTGTGCCTTTATGATCGTGGTAACCTATTTGCGTAATTTCAGATGCTTCAATATTTCTTAGATCTCATGACGTTGAAGAAACTTCTTTACCATTTTTGTCAATATATTTTGTAGGCACTGTACCTGATGATATTTTTCCTAGCTCAAGCTTTATTTCTGTTTTATCAGCTATTTTTATTTTAAATTCTTTTTGCTGAGATGTAGAAGATGTAGTTGATGATGAATCTGAAGGTTGCCCACCATTCATAGTTGTTCCAGAATTTCCAAGAGTTCTGGAATTATTTTTAAATGGTGAATCTGGTAAATTTCCTTTGTCTTTTTCTTCTATAAAAATTTTGCTATCTTCTCTATTTACTTTTTTAACTAACTGTTCAAAAATTTCACCAAATGTCATAAGACTATGCAATCTATTTTTAAATGATTTGTTTCATGTTGTTTTTACTAATTCAGCTGTTTCATTGTTGTATTTTTCTTGTTCACTATTTGTTCTAGCTCTATATTCAAGCTTTATTTCGCCTGAAAAATCATCCTTATTCTTCGAAGTAATAGTTGAACCTTGTTTTGAAATATTTTCAACACTTAGTGACTGTAATGCTTTTTCATTTAAGCCTGGATTTTCTTTTTTAACTAAATCTATAATTTCTTTTTCGGTTGGTAAGCTATCACTTGTGATGATTAATCCAAAACTAGCCTTATTAATAAGCGAGCTTAAATCTACAGGTTCAGACTTCATTGATGATGAATTATCATCCATCATCATATTCCCGTCATTTAATTCTAATTTATCTATATTTATAGGCTTAGTAATAGCACTTGAGTCATTATTAATTATTAAAGGTTTATTTTTATTTTTTTGATGTAAAGTAACTGGCACCGCAATTGCTGTTGCAAGAGCAATTGTGCCAATTACTGATGAAAGGGCAATAGTAAGTTTTTTCTTCATATTTACAATAGTCCTTTTAATTATTTAAAATATCTTGCACATTATAAATTAGGACTTTTGGGAAAATGAATAATCACTAAAAAAACACAATAAAATTGTGGTATTTTTGCAATATTTATGTGTTAAAACTAATTTTTTTAGAAATAATTTCATATTTATTCTGTATGGAAGAGTAACTTGGGATATAGTGTATAATTTTTTAAATAAATTGTTGCATTTTGCCCTAAAAAATGGGCAAAATTTTTGCAACCTATACTTAGTGCTTTTTGAATAATTACTAATTCTTAGGGGTTATATGAGTTCTAACAACTTTGTTTTATCATACAAAAATTTAACTTCTGAACAACAAAAAATGATTGATTTAGTCAGAGAAGGTAAAAATGTTTTGGTAGATGCGTGCATAGGCAGTGGTAAAACAACTGCGATACAAGTATTATGCAATGAGTTACCCATGACAAAGAAAATTTTGTATTTAACATACAATAAATTATTGAAACTAGATGCCAAAAACAAAATTAAGAATAAAAATGTTGTCAGAACGAATTACCATGGCTTTGCATACGGAATACTTACAAGAAACAACATAAAAACATCAGGCAATGATGCTATAAAAGACTATCTTGAAACTGATATTGTTCCAGGAAATTATGATATTTTAGTTCTTGATGAGTACCAAGACATTAACACTGAGATTAGCGATTTATTGACAAGAATTAAGGAGCATAATCCAAATATACAAATTGTGGCTGTTGGAGATATGGATCAGAAAATATATGACGCAACAACCTTAAAGGCAAATGAATTCATAAGTAACTTTTTGGTGAAATATGAAAAAATTAGCTTTACTCAGTCATTTAGAATGCCTAAAGAGCATGGGGCAATGCTTGGTAGAGTTTGAAATAAAAATATCGTAGGTGTGAATGAAAATTGTGAAATAGAATATAAAACTAAAGATGAAATTGTTCAATTTTTGTCAACTCAGGATCCTAAAGATATTTTGTGCTTAGGAAGCAGAAAAGGATTAATTACTGAAGTTCTTAACGAATTAGAAAATAATTATCCAGAAAAGTTCAATAAAAAAACTGTATATGCTAGCATACAAGATGTAGAAAAAACGGTAGAGCCAAAAAAAGATTCAGCCATTTTTACAACATTTGATAGCTCTAAAGGCTTAGAAAGACCCATTTGTGTTGTTTTTGACTGATCACACTGATATTATGGATGAAGGCTTCAACAATATGATACTAATCCAACAATTATTAAAAACATTTTTGCTGTTGCAGCAAGCAGAGGCAAAAGAAAAATTATTTTCTTTAACGAATATTATGACTTATTAGATGAGCACACGCTTAAAAATGATTTAACTATTGAGGAGCAACCTGAACGCTGATATAAAATTTCAGATATGTTTGACCATAAGTTTAGTGAGCACTTAAATGACGTTTATAACTGTTTAGATGTTGATTTAATTGATAACGAAGATAATTCAACAATTAATATAAAGCCAAATGATCATTTGATAGATCTAAGTCCGTGCATTGGTATTTATCAGGAGGTGTCATACTTTAATTCATATAATATAAAAAAAGAAATTGAATTTCGATTGGTTGAAGGGTCAAAGTGAGAAAGAAACTATAAGGATTTTGTTACACAAAGAGATACATTGAATGATTTGATTTTGTTTTTAACTGCAATGGAAACAAATCAGACACGATACATAAAACAAGCCGTGACTAAATTTGTTAATGAACGTGAAAAGAAACTTATACATAACAGAATTAGTTCGCTGTTGGATAGAAATGAAATAGTTCAAGTAGGATGTGGATTAGTATTTAGAAATAATCTAAATAACTATAAAATGAATATATCTGGCCTTGCAGATGTAGTAAAAGGTGACACTGTTTATGAACTAAAATTTGTGAATGAATTATCACAAAATAATTTTTTACAAACAGCAATGTATATGTTTGCACTTAATTTAGACAAAGGTATTCTTTGAAATGTTAAAAATAATAAGGCATACAACATAAAAATAAAAAATAAAAATGACTTTGCAAACAAAGTGGCCATAGCTATATCAAAAGGCAATTTTAAAATAGATAATAACAATATAAACTATGATGCGTCATGAGTTAAAAAGGATTATAAAAAAGACGAATATGTTGATGATATAGACGAAGATCACAATATTGCAGTAATTGATGTTGAAACTAATATTTGAAGTGAAGTTGTGTCGATAGGGGTTGTTATAGCGGATAAAGACACCTTTAAGTTAGTTGACCAAAATTACTGATTAATAGGTGAACGGGAACAATCGCCATCAATGTATAGTAATGTCTATCATATTCCAGAATTAGAGGAATATGGAATAAAGGATTATGTAGTTGATACATATGAAGAAGCAATTGAAAAGCTTATTGAATTTTTAGATTATTACAATATATCAGATTGATTTTCATACACTAAATATGATTACAATCATTTACCCGAATTGCATAATTTATACAAGTGATTTGACATTAGCAAACCCGCTAGAAATGTTAACACTAACGATTTTATACCTAAAAATTCTCCAACACATAAAAACGGAGCACTAAGGAGAAATTGAGGAGTTGAGCCAATATATAGACTACTATCAGGAAACAATCAATATAGTGAAGTACATAATGCGTTGCTTGATGCTATAGATGAACTTAAGATTATGCAAATGCTTGAGTTAACACACGAGGGATTTGTAACTAATAGTCGAATTAAAAGAATAAGTAAGACTGATGAATCTACCTATAAAATTGCATATGATGAAAATTTATACAAATTAGAATTACCTGTTTTTGACTATAACAATAACTATCAAGCCAGCAATAGCATTCAAATATCAGAAGTGCATGGTGAATATGTAGCCAGTGAAAAACACATTTTTGTTGAATCAAATTATGTTATAGCCAAAAATTCATCCAAAACAGAATATCGTTTTGATAACTATATTCAGCAGAATGATAACGATCAGAAATTGCATAGCGATAGTGAAAAACTTAATGAAGTCAATAACAATTCATATGCTAATCAGATTTTAACTGAGAAAAACTTAGTGCTATCTGAAGCTACTGTCAGATCTGAAAATGAAAACAAACCCACATTTCACATTGACTTAAGCTCTAAGAAAGCAAGTAAAGAATCTTTAAAAAAAGAAAAAAAGAAAATTCACAAAGTGGTTTGAATAACATATTTTATTACTGTTGCACTAGTGATTTTAGCAGTAGTTTTAATAGCAAAATTTATTAGATAAACTAAAGCGAAATTAATTTGGTATCTTTTTAATAAGATAAGAATTTTAATAACACAAATTAAAACAAAAAAATTAAGCAGTAATTTTTACTTTTGCTTAATTTTTTTAAGTTTTTCTTGTAATTCTTCAATTAGTTTTTTGTGTGCAAAATATTCATCATTTTCTTTAGTTAACTTTTCGCCTGCTTCTTTTCTTTTGTTAATAAATTCATTTAATTTTTCTTTATTAGTGTCTTTATTTTCTTTTTCTAACTCACTGATTTCTTTATCAATTTTTTCTTTTGCAATTACTGCATCTCTAAAACTACCAAAAAGTCTGTTATCTAGTTCCTTAAGCATAGCTTCTAGATCATCAACAGTCTTTTCTTTTTCTTTTACTGTTTCTGGTGATTTTTCATTAACTGAATCTATTTCATTTTCTTTCTTTTCGATTATTTTTTTGATTTTTTCAATTTCTGCTTTTGGGCTTGTTTTATAGGCTTTTGCATCAGATGCTATAAAATCAAATCCTAGATTTTCTCAAAATTTAGTATTTAAATATCAAGGGTTATTTTTAGCTTCAGTATTTGGCTTAGCTTCTTTCAGCTCTGTTTTAGTTGAATTTTCAGTAGATTTTTTATCATTTACTGCCCCAATAAAATCAAAATCCAATTTTTCCCAAAATTTATTATTTAAATATCATTCACTATTTTTATAAGGCTGATTTACAGCAATATTAGTCGAAATTAAATTAGTTGTATTAGCGCTATTGTTAGCGACTGTTTCATTATTATTTTCAGAGTTAAGAACTTTTTCTACTTTATCATTATTAGTTTTAAGTTCAACATTTCTATGTTCACCAAAAATTTTTATTGGCTTATTATTTTTATCTATATTAGTCTTAATTACTTGGGGAGAGACTAAAACAGCAGTTGTTATTGCTGAAGCTACTACCATCACTGCTATTACTGGTGTTAAAACTTTAAATTTTTTATTCATTTGCATTCCTCATAAGGTTAATTCTCTTTAATTTACATAATTTATAAAAAAATCATAGAAAATAAATCGGAATTTCCGTTTATGCCTGCAAAATAGCCACATTTAAAAAATCATAATAAAATTAAAATCCAGGAATTAGTATAACCCTAAACCTGGATATAAGAAAGTCAATTAATTTTCAATGTGCTTATAGATATTGTCTAAAGCATTAAGAGCGACTTCGAACATTTGTGAAAATTCTAATAACCTTTCATCACTAGTCATTGAGTTTCCTGTTACTATATTTTCTGAAACGCTTAATAAAGCGGCTGCTTTTTTGTTACATCTTTTTGCAGTTGTAAATAAGCCAAAGCATTCATTATCAACCACTTGACACTTAGTTTTATTTATTGTTTCTTCTAAAGGTCTTATGCTATAAAAAACATCGTTTGTATGACAAGAGACATCTAAAACATTTATCTTCTTCTTTTTAGCTGATCTTTTTAATAGTTTAAGAATTTCTTTATCAGGATAAGCATTATGAGTTTTTTCACCTGTCATAAGTGAAACAAACCCTAGTCCATCGGCATATGCCCTTTTTACCAAAACTGGCTGTTTAATATCTAAATTGTCAACATATGAGCCTGTTGAGCCTAGTCTTATAATTACGTCAACATCATATTCAGTAAATAACTCATAGGCATAGATTCCCATACTAGCTACACCCATTCCACTAGCTCCAATAGTTACTAATTTTCCTTTATATTCGCCCGTATAAAAGTAAATGTTTCTCACTGATGAAACTAATTTTGGATTAGTTAAAAATTTTTTAGCCATATATTCTGCTCTCAATGGATCTCCTGGCATTAAGACAATCTTAGCAATTTCACCTTTATTACAACTTAAATGTGGTGTAGGCATAACAACTCCTAAATATCAAAATATAATTGTTTTTATTATAGCATAGGCAATTGTTAAGACTTAATTTATAGAAGAGCAAGGAAAGTAAAATAAAATAGTAAAAATACTAAAAAATGCATCTGTAAATCAGGAATTGAGAGCCAAATAAATGGTAAAATTTAAAAATAATTATGTCTAATAAGAAAAAAGTAATTTTAGGAATGTCAGGCGGAGTTGATTCGTCTGTTTGTGCATATTTATTACTTAAACAAGGCTATGAAGTTGAAGGCCTTTTTATGCGTAACTGAGACTCAATGCTTAATAATGATTTTCTAGGCAATGAAAATATTTCACAAGATATATGTCCACAAGAGCAAGACTATCAAGATGCTTTAAAAGTGGCGAATAAATTAGGAATTAAGCTCCACAGAGTTGATTTTGTGAATGAATACTGAAATGATGTTTTTAAAACATTTATATCAGAATATGAAGCTGGAAGAACTCCTAATCCTGATATTTTGTGCAACAAATACATTAAGTTTAAGGCTTTTAGTGACTATGCATTTAATAATCTTGGAGCTGACTATATTGCAATGGGTCATTATGCTAAGGTTACTGATGGTAGGCTTTATCGGGCCAAAGACCAAAATAAAGATCAGACATATTTTTTGGCGCAATTAAGTCATGAACAATTAAAAAGAGTGCTTATGCCTTTAGCTGAATTTAGCTCAAAAGAGGAAGTAAGAAAAATAGCACAAGAGCAAGACTTGATAACTGCTAGCAAAAAAGATTCAACTGGTATATGTTTTATAGGTGAGCGTAAATTTACAAAGTTTTTGCAAAATTATATTCCAATGCAACCCGGAGATATTGTTGACATAAGAACCAATAAAAAACTTGGTAAACATGAAGGATGTTTCTATTACACAATTGGTCAAAGAAAAGGCCTTAATTTAGGCGGACAAGCTGAGCCATATTATGTTTGTGGGCACGATGTAAAGAAAAATATTTTATATGTCGCCCCTAGCAGCGATTTAAGTTATTTAACTTCTGATGCACTATTAGCAACAGGACTTACCCTTAATCATGATGACTTTGATCATAATAATTTAAGTGCTAAATTTAGATACAGGCAACAAGATATTCCAGTAACAATTCAATTATTGCCCAATAATACTATAAAAGTGTATTATCCGTCAGAAGCACAAGCCGTTACACCTGGCCAACAAGTAGTGCTTTATGAAGGCCAAAAATGTCTTGGCGGAGCAGTTATTGAGAAAATTTATTATAAAGGCAGTGAAAAAACTTATTTATAAGGCGGTATTTATGAAAAAATTAACATCGACTGAGATAAGACAGAAGTGATTAGATTTTTTTGCATCAAAAAATCACTTAGTTATTGAAAGCAAGTCATTAATTCCTGTTAATGATCCATCATTATTATGAATTAATTCAGGTGTTGCAACTTTGAAAAATTACTTTTCAGGTAAAAAAGTACCACCTGCATTTAGACTTACTAATAGTCAAAAAGCTATAAGGACTAATGATATAGAAAATGTAGGTGTAACCAGCAGACACCATACCTTTTTTGAAATGCTTGGCAATTTTTCAATTGGCAACTATTTTAAAAAGGAAGCTATTGCATATGCTAAAGAATTTTTAGTAAATGTCTTAGAAATGGACTTTGAAAAATTATACTTTACATACTATGAAGAAGACTTAGAAGCTAAAAAGTATTGACTAGAAAATGGCGTTGATGAATCCCATTTAATTAGTGGCACAAGAGACACTAACTTTTGAGATTTAGGATCTGGCCCATGTGGTCCATGTACTGAAATTTTTTATGATCGTGGCGAAAAATATGACAGCCGTGGGCTTGATTTATTAAAAAACGATATAGAAAACGACAGATATATCGAGATCTGAAATATAGTTTTTTCACAATTTAATAATGATGGCGAAGGTAATTACACTGAATTAAAGCAAAAAAACATCGATACTGGTGCTGGTTTAGAAAGATTGGCAAGCATTATGCAAGATGTACCTACTAACTACGATTCTGATTTATTTATTAACATTATTAGAGAAATTGAAAAATACTCGCCATACAAATATGTAATTGAAAACTACTTTGCTAAGGACGAATATCAAAGTGAAATTAACACTAATTTTAAGATTATTGCCGACCATATTAGAACAGTAGTTAATGCAATAGCTGATGGCGCAAAAGTTTCTAATGTTGGCCGTGGTTATATAATTAGAAGACTTTTAAGAAGGTCATACTACAAAGGTATGCAATTAGGCATAAAAGACTTATTTTTACATAAATTAGTCAAAGTAGTAAAAGATTCATTGCCTTATGAATATAATGAAAAAGATGTTATTGATGCTATTAAAGAAGAAGAGTTATTGTTTAGTAAAACAATTGAAAAAGGCAAAATACTATTAGAGTCATTTTTAGATAATGAAAACAAAGTTTTTGATGGCGCTGTTGCATTTAATCTATTAGAAACATATGGTTTTCCAATTGAGCTTACAGCTGAAATATTACATCAAAAAGGCATTAAAGTTGATATGGAAGCCTTTGAATTAGCTAAAGAAAAACATGCCTTAGCTTCAAAAGGTGGCAAGGCTACTGGAATGGATAAAGTTATTAATTCATTAGCATTAATTGATAAAAAAATGGACAACTTCGTTGGTTATTCTGAGCTAAGTGCAAATTCTAAAGTGCTTAAACTTTTTGATGAAGAAAATGAAGTAGAAGGCTTTGAAACAGGCGGATATGTACTTTTAGAAACTACTCCATTTTATGCAACTAGTGGTGGTCAAAGACATGACAAAGGCTTTATAATCCAAGGTGAAAACAAGATCAAAATAATAGATGTTTTCAAAGATAAATTTGGTAACCACATTCATTTTGTAGAAGGTAAAATGAATAATCATGAACCAGTTTCTTCATTTGTTGATCCTAATATAAGAATTGGTTTAGAAAGAAACCACTCAGGAACTCACTTATTATTCTGTGCTTTAAGAAATGTCTTAGGTTCTCACATTGAGCAATTAGGTTCAGATAATAATGAAGAAAGACTAACATTCGACTTTCCAGCAGATGAAAAACCTAGTGATGAGCAAATTAAAGCTGTAGAAGATTTAGTAAGAAGCTACATTACAAAATCTATTGACCGTGAATATATCACAACTACAGTTGATAAAGCCAGAGAAATGGGCGCAATAATGACCTTAGAAGAAGGTGAATATATGGATCCTAAGGCAATTAGAGTTGTTCGTTTTGGCGATATAACTAGTGACTTATGTGGTGGAACTCACTTAAGTAACACTTCTAAATTGGAAAGCTTTAAAATTACTAATGTAGAGAAAAAACAAGCAGGCGTATTTAGAATTAGAGCTATAAGTTCTAGCAAATTGGTTAATGAATACTTAAGTGAAGTTAATAAAAAACTTAATGAAGAGTTAGCTACAATTATTAAAAAAATTAAGGAGCTTAAGAGCGACTATGTAGCTCCTGCAATTAATGAAAATGAGCCTGATATTGAAACATTAAATGCATCAATTAATAAAAGAATTGATGAGCTAAGAGAAGTTTATAAACAATTATTAAAAGAAAGCTCAAATCTTGAATTTGACTATGAAACAGTCAAATTTGACAAAATCAAAGATTATGATGTTTATATTAATTTAGATGTTGATGCTTCAGCAGTTAAATTAATTGCAGCATCAATAAGAGATAAATTCCAATCAGGCAAAACAGTAGCAATAATAGGATCAAAAAATGAAAATGAATTATTATTAGCTATTGCAACCAGAGCAATTGATGCTAATAAAATGTTTAAAAAACTAGCTTCAGAACTTAATGGCCGTGGTGGTGGTGCACCAATATTAGCTATGGGTAAGATGAATTATTCAGAAAATATTGAAAGTCTAATTAAGGACTATTTACTTAATGCGTAAACTTTCATTTGATCTAGGGACTAAAACATGTGGCTTTGCCATTAGCGACATATTAGAAATAAGTGCTAATGCCCTGGAAACAATAAGATTTGATGAAAATGATTTTAATGCTGTAATAACCAAAGTTAAAGAAATAATAAAAATGTATCAAAATTCAATTGATGCTTTTGTTTTAGGTTATCCGCTTAGGAGTAATGGTTCAAAAAGCGAAAGAACCATAATGGTTGATAATTTTGCTATTCTTTTAACAAATGAATTTCCAGGGATTAATATTTACTTAGTTGATGAATATGGTTCAACAATCAAAGCACAGAGAATTTTAAAAGATGCTAAGTTATCTAATAAAAAAACAAAAAGCAAAAAAGATACTCTCAGCGCTGTTATCATATTAAATGATTTCTTACAATATGGAGGTCAGAAATATGAGCTTTAAGGAAAAGTTAGTTCAAAATGGCTCTCCAACTTCTTTAGGTTGGGGTTTAATCGCTTCAGCAATAATAGCATCTTTGATAGGCATAATCACATCAATTATTGTTTTTGTAAGAGTATTTAAAATTAAAAAGCAATTTAATAAAGCTCAAGAAGAAAATGCTAAAAACGCAATAATGAAAATTAAGGGCTCAGAGTTAGATGCTAAAGATGAATTTATCAATAAAGCTTTTAGTACAAATATCAATGAACTCGATATGCTTCATATAGTTAAGTCTGTTTATTTAAATTATGCGAAAAATGTCTTAATTGATGGGTTTAATTTAGAAAATTTATACCTTACTCTTAAAACAATGACCTTAGCAAACATAGAAATTGATCCTAGGGCAATTAGTTCTAAAACTTGAAATGAAGCAGTGCTTAAATATAAGGACAAAATAACCGAAAAACCTTGTTTTATAGACTCTGAAGACAAAAAGTATAATTTAATTATTAGTGCTAATGATAATACTAGCAATACCGAGATTTTTAACAAACTATATCCCAAATTAACATTTGGTGGCCTTTTAATGGTTATTCAGAATCCTATTATTAAAAGTGATTTAAAAGATTTAAAAAGAGATCTAAAGATCAAAAACATTCGTTTTGAAGCCTCTAAAAATAAAGCATTATTTTTATACATTGTTAAGTCTGATGCTGACAGTTCGTCATATCTACAATAAAAAAATAGTTTGACTAGTGTGCGCAGACTATTTTTTTTACTTATTTATCTTGGTATTAAAAAATAAATTGATAATATTAGCCAGGACAAAAATTTTAGATAAAACAATTCCAACTAATCTTTTTCATATTTATACATATGAAAAAGCATTCAACATTAATAGAAAAGTTTATTTTAAAAAATTAATGGCTATAATGGTAGCGAAGTCAAAATAGCAATTATATTGCTATATTCACAAAGCCAAACTTGCCAAATTCAAACAATAATAATCTTGGAGATCTAAATATGCTATATGTTAAGTCAGAGAAGAAATTGAAACTGCTATTAGGGACAATTGCATCTGCATTTCCACTATCTTTTGCTTTATCTTGTACAAATGTTGTAAAAAAGCCTGAATTTAAGATTATTACAGATCAACCAGATCCTTCAGGCGCAAATAATAAAACACCCGCTCAGCCTAAATTAGACAATAATAAAAAAATTGATGAAAATAGCGATAATAAAGCCGAAACTCCTATAAAATTGGCGGATAAACATTTTTTAGATCTTAATCAACTAAAGTTGATGACCCCACGTGAAATTCACCAGAAAACTAAAACATATAATGAAGCAAAATCAAATTTCGAAAAGTATTTATTAGACAGTGCAACTGATTATGTAGCTGAAGGTAAATATGATTATAGTACAAGAGATAATGATAGTAAATACTTTGAGCACGTAAAACCACTAGGTGAATATGGAAATATTGGAAACTCTAAAGAGCAAAGAACTAAGTTTTATAATCCAAGAGTTCCGCTATGACACAATTTAGAACAAAAATATTTAGAAAAATTTAGTGAAAGTGATGTTAATGGCTTAATTGCTGAATCAATTGACATTAATAAAGCGATAAAAACCAATCCATTTGGATTTTTACCATCAAATTTAAGTCAGCTTTTTTACTATGCTAATTTTAAGTCTTTAGAAAATCTATTTAATATTAAGGGCATCAAAAGTGTTAAAGCAAATTTTGATGATGTTAAAGGTCAATTTGACATTTTAATTTTTGACAACATCAATAATAAACATTATTTCCAAATAAAAAATGATGGAAAAATAAATACTTCACTTAAAAAGAATGCTGATTTTTTCCAATACATTAGTGACCGCAGTTTTGAGCTAAATGTTAATCAAAAAGTATGAGTTGATGAGTTTGTCGAAAGCACAGGGCAATGAAGCAAAAGGCTAAATTTTGCTCGTCATTCAGGAACCGCTTGAGTTATTGATCGTGTTAAAACCACTGACACTGATTATTATGAATTATTGATTGCTACTAATATCCACGTTTTTAGCTTGCGTAATACGTTTGATAAGTCCTTGCATATGAAAGATTTAAATGACACTTCGTTTGATGGCAGATGAAAAGAATTTCCACCTGGATTTTATGATGGAAAAAATGCAACTGATACTAGCGATAACAGAAGTAACAGCGAATATTTTAGAGCTAACAGAGTACAAGAATCAGTTATTGGTGATGACTTTGGAATCTTTGAATTAAGTAAGTTTAAATATATGAATGACAGCAATAAATATGTTCAGGCTTTTGACGCATATAAACAATACCTAGATGCGCCTTATTATGTACCTAGATATGAAACAGAAGCCTATATAAAAGGGGAAAAGGTAGATCTTGATAATGTACCAAGTAACTACACAAATTTTGTTACTAAAAACTCTGGTGGCGACTTTTTAACTCTTAAATTCAAAATCAAAAAAGATAAGCTAAAAAATGTGTTGCCTAAGCTTAGTGAAGTTATTGATACAGAAGCTGAAAAAGACTGATACATTAATTTTAATAAGAATAAATTTAGCCCACTTAAAACTCAATTTTATGCTGGTTATTCTAGATTTTGAAATCCATTTGTTAAAGATTCACCCGCTCAATTTAGAGGCATAAAATCAACTGGCGGATTAATTTCAACGCAAAGAAGAATTATTGATGAGCATATATTTAGAGATGTTTGACTAAAATATGATGCTAAATTAAATAAAGAATATAATTCATTAAACAATCGCTATAAAAAATATGAAAAAGCATTTATAGACAAAGAACACGGCATGCCATTAACAATAGTTGATCAGTTTTCGACTTTGTATACTAATATTCCTTTCGGAGAGCTTAACTTAGAAGAAGGAGCTTCAGGCTCAATGGTGATTGATTCGTCATTTAATGTAATTGGTATTTTAAATACTTCTATTGAAGATATTCCTATTGGGCCAAAAAAACTGTTGCCACTTCCTAATACACACTTTGAAAGAGTTATTCGTAGAAGAACTAATGGAGTAATACTTTTCCAGAGTCTAAGTGATGATTATGTTAATACAAAAGATAACAAGCCACCATTTATTTTTGATGGCTTAGTTGACAAACTTAAAGCTGATAAATTGCAAACGGTTAAATTAAACCCTAATAGTAAATAATTAAGAATGTGCTATAAGCACATTTTTATTTACTTCTTCAGTTTTCTAGCATTAAAATGCTGTTTTATAGGATTTTTGGCAAATTGTATTATTCCAATAGGATAAGCATTTTATTTTGTGCTAAATTATTTTTTTAATAAAATAAAGTTGTTAGTAAACAATACTTAAGGACTATATGAAAAAACTAATTGTAATAACTGGTGCTAATTCTGGCATTGGACTAGCTACAGCAAAGTTATTTGCTTCTAAAGATTACCCTATGCTTTTAATTGATAAAAATATTGATGTTTTAGAGACAATGGATTTCAAAAACTGTTTAATTAGAAAAATTGATGTAAGAGATTTTAATAGTCTTAAACAAGCTATTATTGAAGCGCAAAATGAATTTGGCTCAGTTGATTTAATGCTTAATAATGCCGGAATTATGCCCCTAGATAAGTACTATGAGCAATCATTGCAAGATAAATATGACATTCTAGACACAAATATAAAAGGTGTAATTAATGGTATGGATGCTGTACTTCCAACAATGATTAAAGAAAACAGCGGAACAATAATTAATATAAGTAGCACAGCAGGCAGATTCACTTATGACGATCACTCAGTTTACAATGGCTCAAAATTTGCAGTTAATGCTATAACTCAGCAAGCTAGAAGAGAACTAGCGCACACTAACATTAGGTTTTCATTAATAGAGCCTGCTATTGTAAATACAAACTTATTAATCACTGTTAAAAATCAAGAAATAAAAGACGAATACTTGCAATTCCAAAGAAGTATTGATAATGGTTTAAAACCTGAAACAATTGCTCAGACTATTTTATATATTTATGAGTTGCCACATGATGTGACTATTAAAGAAATTTTGATTTCACACACAAACGAATCCGAAGTTTAGGTTTTTTATTTTCTTTATATCATAGTGCTAAATCACCTATAAAATAGTGATATAACTAATTTCTATAAAAAATGTAGGATTAAAATCTACAATTATTTCTTTTTTAATCTGAGCTGCAGAATCTGAAGGTAGTTGAGACAGAATCACAAGTGAACTACAGAGCTAAGTTTACATATAAACTTCGTAACATTCTTTGTTTAGATAAAATAATCATCCATTGATTTAATTTTGAATGTAATTAGAGATCATTAATACACCCATGCTAATTATCTGAATTATATTTTAAAATTAATCATTACTAATGTAAGTCTTATTAGGGCTTATTTTGCTTAAATTTAGCGTATTCTATATTTATAAAGTAAAACCACGCTTTTCCTTTTGAGATTCATAGATAATATTTTTATATTTGCGTTCTAAACTCTCAAAGAATGGATCGTTCATATTATTTGCTATTTCATCGGATAGTTGTTTACTATAGTATTCGCAATATTTTTTAATAATTGCTTCACAGACTTTTTTGTTTTTTAAGGACTCTTCCATATTTTTTCAACTAACAGCATTATCAGTAATGCTATTTACTTCAAAAAATTTAATGCTATCTAAATTTTCATATAAAGCTTTCATTACATTGTCATATATAACAGCCGATGTTTTAACATTATTTCATTCGCTATCTTCAAT